>NZ_JARWOP010000259.1 GCF_029868745.1 Nocardia wallacei
CGAATCGATCACACGATGCGCAGCCTCGACCTTGTACTCGGCCGTGAACGACCGACGCTTACGAGGAGGCACACAGACATCCTAACCAGCGGGAACAACCATCCCGCTAACTCGGTGTCCACTCCCCGGGGTGAACCTCAGACAGCACCGCGACCGCACTCAACGCGAACCGCCGCCGATCCCGCCGCCGCGCCACCCGCCGCGGCCACGCCTGCGGCACAGGAGTGTCGATCGTCGCCACACCGTCCCCTTCCTCCGAATGGCAATCGCCGACATATTGCCCAGGTGTAGCCCGAAACCGGAGCCGGCGCGGCGGCGTGTCGTGGATCGATGGATCTTCCCTGGCCGCCCCCAAACCGAACCGTTCGGTTGGAGGTAACAGATCAATTGCTCCCGTACGGAAAAACCTAGCCGACCAGTCTCACAGCCGTAAGCTCCCCTACGTCCCCGGGTGCCCCCGAGGACACCGGTGGTCGAGGGTAGCCCAAGCCGCCGACCACCCGCTGTACGCAGTCCGACGAGGCCCGGGGTTGAGAACGCCCTGGGCCTCGTCCGCGTTCTCGGCGGTGAAACTCCGCCCTCGCGCGATCCCAGAAATAGCGTTTCGATCGCAACGACTAGCCGTCATGGACGGAGACGAACCCGAAGCCACGCCCGCTATCGTTACGAGTCCCGTCGCATCCTTCGGCGACTTCGTAGCGCAGCGGCGACGCGTCCTCGAGCTGACCCAACTCGACCTCGCCGACCTCGCCGATGTCGGCGCCTCCTCGATGCGCAAGCTCAAGACCGGACAACTGTCGCCGACTCTCACCATCACCGCCCGAATCCTGGATGCTCTCGGGCAGACGCTCGTCACCATGCCGCCAGCGGATGCCGGAACTATCAGCGGCGAAACTGCGAACTGCGCGCAGTAGAGGACCTCCACCGGTGACTGCGCCGAGCGACCTCGCCGATCTCCGCACCGTCGAGAAAGCCGACGTGTACAAGGCAGGCCGTACCGCGGGACCAGCTGCGCCCGGTCACCGACCACGATTAGATTTCGGCAGCATGCCATGGCAATAGCCGCCGCCAGCAGATCAACCTGCGATGCCTCGTCGATGACGAGGTAATCCACCGACCGCCCTTTGCCGATACTGCGTTGGAGCGAGTGACATGTACTCAGAATGACCGGATAGTCATGGCTGAATCGAGCCCAGTCACGTCGATATCGGCTCGTATAGACGCACCTCCCGCCGCGCGTACCGCTGGTGCAGGCGCAGGGCGAGCCGCCTCTGCGACAGTTGCCGCTGCTCTTCGATCAGTCGCTCGAATCCGGCTCCCTCCAACGAATTTCGAAACCTATCAGTCCGCCGCTCGAGTTCGGCGATCTTCTTGTCGTAGAAGATCCGGTGTAGCCGCGGCACGACCTCTACATCCCCGGCGTCGACCTGTCGCATTGATCGATACGCGAAGTACCGCCGCGCCGCGATCCAACTCCTGCGTAACCCCCTCTCCCCGAACCAATTCGGGGCCGGTGCCGCCGATGTAGCGCAGAATTTTTTGCCGAACTCCACCACAGCAGCGGAAGTCTGCCCTCCGGCGGCAGTTCATGTTGCTCAAGGTAGCCTTGGAATGACGTCGCTCCAGCTCGAATCCAGCCAGCTGCGAACGCAGCTGTGCCAGTTTACGTTCGGTTTCCAACAGGTCTCACAGACGTTTGCCCAGATCCTGCAGGTGTTTCTCCGAGGGTGGAGCCGGCTGGGACTGGGCCCGTAGTTGGGCGACAACGTGGTTTGCGGGCTCTGATTGTCCAGGAAGTGCGACTGCTCCTCCTTCCGACCGAGACCGGCTGCGGCATAGTCGAATCCGGCCTCCATGAGCTTGTCGTGGACATTCTCCACCGCCGCGTTGTCGGAGCGACCGTCTTCGACTCGTCGGAAATGACATTCGAGACCAGGTTCAGGATCGTCTGCGTCTTGCCCGTTCCCGGCCCATCGATTATCGAAATAGATTGGTGCAGAACATTAACGGCTGCATCACGCTGGCTGCTGTTGGTGTGGAACGTATAGATCGGCAGCACCCGTGTACCTCCACACGCTTCGATCGGCGCTCCCTCGAGGAATCGATGCAATGCACTGCCCGGGTGTATGAAGGTTAGTTCCGCCAAACCCTTGTTCTCCCAGATCACACCATCGACCATGACGCCCACATCAGGATCGACCGGCACGGCCTGAGCTGGGTGGAGCACGATGACCTTTCTCGCCTGGTACGGGTAGGTCTTGCCGTCACGGAACGTCACGTGCACCCGCTCTCGGGCCGCAGGCCGACGACATCCCCGGGCCTGTCCTGGAACACACCCTGCGTATCGATGAGCACTGCCACCTGGCGCGGATCCATTACATACTCCTCTGTGAACATCCCGACTTGCCGAGCGCACGTCTGGATGATCGAGCAGGCAGGCCTTCCAACGGTAATCGGCCCTGATCTGCCGAATGATTGTCAGCGACGCACGGGTGATTGCCCTTTCGGACACAAGGGTCGGCATACGAGGTGGGCTGCTGCTGACTCCGTCGATCGAAGTGTCGGTGATACTTTTCGATACTACGTTGTTGGAGAAGGCAATTGGGCGCTGCAAGACTGAAGCACAGCGATTTCGGGGACCTCGACCTGCTGCAGTAGCCTACTTGCGGATCCCACAGCCGAGGTGCGTGCGAGACTCGGAAGGCCGAGTTCATTCGCAACGATCAGACAAGGGGCAGCTATGACAATCGAGAACGTCTACTTCCTTACCATGCACGAGCCATATCAGGCGCCCGAGCACCCCGTCCCGATCAACGCGACGATCGTCCATGCGCTGACCCTCCTTCACCCGGCCGTGCCTCAGCCTGACGGTGGAAGGATCTATCGATGTCTTACAGAGTTCCCTGGTCGCACTGCTGGCTGCCTCGTCCCGCTCTCCACGTTGACATATGAGCTGAACGGGGGACAGTGGTGGTACATGATCGGAGACTGGGAGCGGGTGAGCGAGGCCGTTTCCTACGTTGCTCGCAGCAAGCAGTGTGACGCAATACCGATGGGCCTTCCTCAGGTTGCCGCCACGCTTATCTCCGGCGGCCCTACCACAATCCATACGCTGTATCACCCCGACGGCAGGCAGGAGCAAGTCGGCCCCACTGAGCGCCAACAGCAGCTAGTCGACCTCACTCGGCATGTGGGCGCGTATGAGGCACAGGGCGCATTCTGGCCGGGTGACAACCTCATTGTTCCCCCGGGCGAACCTGCGCATATGCCCTATCAGCCATACAGGTCATAGAACGGATATGCCCTCGGTTCAGCGAACTCGCATTGCCAGTACAGGGTCGGCCACAGAAGTTCGACGCCATCGAGATGTCCGTTCAGGACCGAAGAACCGCGCCACGGCGATCTGCTGCCCCGCACCGCCTGGGAGCACGACCGCGACCTCATCGACAAACAGTTCCGCGACCCATGGGCGAGGTAACTGACGCACGAACCGACACCGTCCGAACCGAGCGACTCCGGCGACTGTCCGCAATGCAACGACGGTTCGATACCCTACCTGTCGACGATGCCATCGCGACAAGCTAGCGCATGACCGTCGGGACGGTCGTGACGGTCAACCTCGCGCCCGCACTATGGATCTCATCCCACGCCCGCTCCGCCAGCCACTACACCCGCAACATCGACGACTTCGCCGACCTCGAAGACCCTCCGACCGCGACCTACCCTGGGAATAATCGAAACGGTAATGTCCGCGACATGCCGGATCCCGCTTGGTGCGACTCGTACGTTAGGGCAGTGGAGCGTGCCTGTGTTTCCACCGCTGAGACCCTCGCCCGAGAAACAGGGCGCCCGGCGAGTCCTCAGTTGCACATGTTTCTGGAACGACCGGATCCGTACGTCGGATGCGTCACGTGTCGTCCGGTCCAGGGCAGCGACAACCCCGAGGCCGCACGTACCGATGCCTACTTGGCAATTTCGGGACTAGAGGTAGCAGCAGCAGCTACCGGTGCAACACGCCTACTGTTCGTATGGGAACACGCCGACATGAGGACTTCATTGAACGGCCCTGGAAACTACGAGACCGCTCTGGTGACCGTGGATGCCGACCGAATCAACCACACCCTCACCTGGCGCCCGTTCACGCCGCACCCAACCAATAGCGAAGCCGATGGGGGCCGATCGTTCCAACTCTCCTGGGGGCCAGTCGGCCAGCTCGATAACCCCGATCTGATGAAAGTACCGGGCAACCCAATCGGTATGGCCTTGTGGAACTGGAGGCGAGGAGTACAACTCGACCTGGAAGTGCTCGACGACATGCGACTCGATGGATACATATTTCACTGGCGCACCAGCGAATTCACTGATCGTCTACGCCACAGTCGTGGCTTCACACACGAGAGAGACTCCGAGCCGGGCGGAGCGACGATTCGCCCGATCTACTTCGGCGATTTCTGATCGCTGCCCGACCGGACACCACCGCCTTACAGAAGATCTGGCATCGGTCCCACCATCGCCCAGCTTCGTCCTCTGAACTGGTACTTTGCTCGATACCGCCCCTCACGTTCCGCAGAACTGGCCACGGTTGTCACGCACAGTGCACGGCACGCCGGGCCTCGCCACGGCGAAGAGCTCGCGCTCAACCGGTTTCGGGGAGGCATCCCATCCGCTACCCGGACAGGAGATCTACCGATCTGGATGTTCGTGTCCCGCTTCGGGATAGTGTGACCGGGTGACCACCGGGGAGGAGCTGATGGAGGCTGCTACCGGAGCCGATCCCTGGGCCGCGTATCTGCCGGGGCAGGAGCTGGTTCCGGCGTATTTGGTGTCGCGGTTCGCGGCGCAGTACCGGGCGGTCGTGGACGTGATGCTGGAAGCCCAGGACATCAGCCTTACAGGCATGTCCTACGACGAGATCACCGGCCGGCTGCGGGCGTGGGTGGGTGCGCGCACCGATCCGCCCGAGGTGGCCGATCGGCTCCTGCACGAGGATGTTTTCGCACTCGACGCCCGGCTGGACCGGCTTGTGCAATGGGGGGTGTTGACGCGGTGGCAGGAGCCGGCTCGCACCGGTGAGGATTTCCTGCGCCGGCGGGATCGGTTCCAGCTGACACCGACCGCCGCCCGGCTGCATATGTTCTGGACAGTGGAGCTGGCGGCCGAGGAGGATGCCGCGGCGGATCTGACACTGGCGCCGCGCGCAATCCACGATCGGCTCCGGCAATTCGCCGATGCGGTCACCGACCGTCGATATCCGGCGGCGGCCGCCGAGTATCAGCAAATCATCACCCTGCATCTGCGCATGGCCGGCGCGGCGCGCGCCTGGCAGCGCAGTCTGGCCCACGCGCTGTCGGGCGGCCCGGATCACGATAAACAAGACGTGCTGTGGCGCACGCTGCAGTCGTATGTCGGCATGTGGGGGGAACAGGTCGACATCTACACCCCCGCCATCGCCGATATGATCGCCGAGCTGCGGCCGATACTCAGCGAATCGGTGTGGGGTGCTTGCGTGCGAGGCGCTCTTCCCGCGGACGCGCCCGATGAGATCGTCGACGCCCAGGTGTCACGGTGGGCGCGGACCTGGGATGCGCTGCGCGGATGGTTCGGCGGGCACGACGGCCAGGCGCGTCGGCTGCGCCGCCAGTTGCGTGATCTGGTCGCGCCGTGGGCGCGCAATATGCACATTCTGATGGATACCGGTGGCGCATTGACCCGCCAGGCCGAATTGCTCGCGTTGGCCCGCGCGATCGAGCGCGCGCCGGACGACGAGACCGCATGGCAGATGTGGGATACGGCGGTCGGAGTCTTCCCGGCTCGGCATCTGCTGATCGCCGCTGAAGGTCCCGAGGAGTACACGATGCCGTGGGACGACGCCGCGGCGGCACCGATCACGGGCAGGTTCCGCGAGCACGGCCACCGCGCCGCGGTCGGGAAACGCACCAGGGCCATCGACCATTCGACGGGTCGAGCGGCAGCGCGCCGATCTCGTGCCGCGGCGATCGCGGAGCGGAGCGCGGCCGAAGCGGCACTGCGCTCCCGCTCGGGCACCCGCCTGAACGAATGGGAACCGTTGGCGCAAGCCGAATTCCAGCTGCTGTTGGAGTACCTCGCCGTGGCCCGGGCGCGGTCGGACGCACGGGTCGGCTCCGCCGTCACCGAGGACGGTCGCTGGCGAGTGACACTCACCGCTCCGGACGACGGCGCAACTGTGGCGCTGGCCGTGCCGCAGGGGCAATTCGTCACGCGGAATTGGCGATTCGAGCTGGAACCGCCGACTCCCGGCTCGGCTATTGTTTAGCGTGTGGTGGCGAGCAGGGACGAGGTCGACCGGCGCCGAGCCTTCGTGGGGTTGCTGGCAAACCCGGTCCTGGATCGTCGTCGCCACCCGGAATTGTTCGGTCTGGTGCGTCATCCCCGGCATCGCCCGGAACTGATGAACTGGTTCACCAACCGGCTCGGCTATCGGCTCGTCGTCACCGACACCACGGCGCGGCTGTTTCGACTTCCCTTGGGCAACACCGTGATCGCTCCCCGCCGTGTCGCACCGCCGGCGCGACGAGCGCTGGTACTGGCCCTGCTGGCCGCGGCCGCGGCCGAGGACGCCGAGGACATCACGACCACACAGGACCTGTCGGACCGGGTGCGGGCAATGTCAGCACGTGACGACGTGGACCTCACCGCCTACGATCCGGACCGGTTCGCCGAGCGGAAGCTCTTCGCGGCGAGCGTCGAATTGCTGGTAACCGCCGGAGCGCTGTGGCCCGTCGACGCCGATAGCGACGAACAGCGTGACGGGTGGGCACGTAGCACGAACAAGATCGGCGGCGCCTACGAGGTGCAACGCGAGATGCTGTTGCGCATGGTCGATCCGGCGTCGTTCGCGGCGGCGCTGCACGAACGCGGACCCGCGGTCAGCGACGCTGCCGAACGATTCATGGTCATGCGGCGCCTCATCGAACTGCCGGTGTGCCTGCATTCCGATCTCACCGAGGCCGAGCGGAGCTATCTGATCCGGCAGCGTACCCGGCTGGTGGCCTGGTGCACTGAGATGACCGGCTGGACCGTCGAGCAGCGAGCCGAGGGGCTGGCGCTGATCGCCGCGGACGAAGCACACACCGACCTGCCGTTTCCCCGCCTGCGCGCCGTCGATTTCATCACCTTGATGATTCTCGGCGAGCTGTATCACCGGCGCGACGACACCGGGGGCGTCACCGAAGACAATCTCGCGCAGGCGGTCCGGGAGGTCGTGGTCCGCTACCCGAAGGCGATCACGAAAGACCTTGCTCCCGAGGCAAACCGGCGCGATCGCGCGGTCGAACTGCTGCGTGCGCTCGACCTGCTTCGCCCCGGGCCGCGACCAGGACTGTGGCAACTCACGCCGACCGCCGCCCGGTACCGCGATCCCCGGGTCGTCTCGGTCAGCACCCGGCTCGAGGAGGACACCCGATGATCGACGGTGCCGCCGTGTCGACACCGGACCAGGTTGCCACCGACTGGCTCCGGGCGGCGACGTCGGGCGGCCTGCCGATACCGGGCCGGGCACGCTGGCAGCCGCTGCGGGTCGGCATCGCCAACCTGTGGGAATACGACGCCGCCGAATTCTGGTTCGCCGACGGACGATTGGTGCTGCGTGGCGGCAACGGCACCGGCAAGACCAAGGTGCTCGAACTGACGACCCTCATGCTGCTGCGCGGCGAGATCCAGCCCGCCGTGCTGGACCCGTTCGGTTCCCAGCACCGCACCATGAGCTTCAACCTGCTGCCCAGCGGCGACGGCGACGACCCGCGCGAGCCCGCCGACGCCGGACTCGGCTACGCCTGGGTGGAGTTCGGCCGTTGCGCCGCCGACGGCACGCCGCACTATTTCGTCTGCGGACTCGGTGCGTCCGCGCGCCGCGGCACCGGCGGAAACGCGGTCACGACATGGCATTTCGTCACTCGAAAACGGCCCGGCGCGGACTTTCGGTTGACCACGGCCGGGGTCGCCCTCGAACAGCGGGACCTGAAACGGATCGACGGTATTACCGTACCGACGAACGCCACCGCCTACCGCGCGCGGCTCGCAGAGGAACTGTTCGGCCTGTCGGCCGAGTCCTACGACAACCTCACCGAACTGCTCAAGCAGTTGCGCAAGCCGAAACTCGGTGAGCGGCTCAACCCGGTCGGCCTGGCCGCGACGCTACGGGATGCGTTGCCGCCGTTGGCCACCCACGAGATCAATCAGCTCGCCGACGGTTGGGAACACCTCGAGCAGTTGCGCGTGGCCATGCAGCGCACCGAGGACGCCGCCCGCGCTATCGCCCTGTTCGCGCGCACCGGCTGGCGACCCTGGGCGCGCATCGTGATGCGCCGCAGATCCGACGAAATGGCCTCCGCCACAACCAGTCTCGACAACACGACGACCGCGAAGAAGGCCGCCGAGACACAATTGGAGCAGGCACGGGCCGCGCTGAGACAAGCGCGCACGGACTTGGCCACCGCCAAACAGGAACGTGCCGACAGCGACACCGCGTTGCGCGAACTGCTCGAGTCCCGGTCCTACCGGGATGCCGTCGCGGCAACCGGTCGCGTCGCCGCCCTACAACGCGAATGTGCCGACCTGGATGGCCAGTACACCGCGGCAGGGGGCCGGCTCGAACGGGAGCGCGCCTCGGAGAGCGCCGCCGCCGAACGCGTCACGGTGGCCCGCGCCGAGGCACAACGGGCGGGTGAGACCGTCACCGCCGCCGAACGTTCGCTCGAGGCCGCGGCCGACGACGCGGGTCTCGCCGATGCCGTCACCCACCACCTGCCGGGCCGTGACATCGACGCGTTGATCAGCGAATTGCAGTCGCGCCGAGAGCGTTTCGAGCACCTGCGGCGACTCGATTCGGCGCGTGCCGAGGCCGAACGACGGGTGGAACGTTCCGGGCACGCCGTGGAGCGCGCCGCGCAGGCCGTCGAGAATGCGCGCGATGACGAGGCCCGGGCCCTCACGGCCGTGCAACGCGATGCCGAAACCCTCACCGAACAGGTCAGGGCATGGGCGGCCGCAGCAGACGTGGCGGCCTGTTCCGACACCGTGGTCGGCGAATGGTGCGACCTGATCGCCGATCTGACGGTCATCGACGATGATGGCGGCGTTCCACGGCACGCCTCGGTAATCGAGGCGATGCGCGGACACCTCAGCGGCGTCCGGGCGATCTGGACCGACCGCGTCCAAGAACTCCGCCTCGAACATGCTCCCCTTGCGGCACAACGTGTTACAATCGCCGACCAGCTAGGGCAAGCACGTCAGCGCACCGAGTCCGCGCCACCCGCACCGACGTCGTGGCGGCGACGGGAGCGGCCGGACGCTCCGGACGCGGCCGGAGCGCCTCTGTGGCGGTTGCTCAATCCCGCGCCGGGCCTCGACGACGACGCGCTTGCGGTCCTCGAAGCGGCCCTGGCCGCCTCCGGCCTGCTGGATGCCTGGGTAACGCCGGACGGCGCGGTGGACTTCGGCGCACCGGAGGTGACCGCGTTTGCCCGCGACGGTGTCGGTGCCGACCACCCCAACCTGCTGTCGGTGCTCATGCCGGTCTCCTACGGCGGCGTCCCCATGCCCGTGGTCGAACGGGTGCTGGCGGGAATCGGCTGGCGCGACCACAACGGCGGTGTGGCGCTCGACGACCGCGATTGGGTTGCGGCAGAAGGGAGTTGGCACGTCGGCGGGCTCGCCGGCCGGGCCGAGCCGACCGGTCCGGCCGCCTATATCGGCGCCGCCGCGCGCGAGGCAGCACGCGCGCGCCTCATCGCACGACTGGAAACCGAACTCACCGAACTCGACGGCCGATTGGCCGAACTCGACGATCAGCTGACCGCCGCCCAGGATGCGCTGACCCGGCTGCAGGCCGAAGAACGTGCACTGCCCGTCGACGGGGAACGAGCGGTCACGAGCACAGTGGTCCGGTGGGCGGAACGCTGCCGGGCCACGACGACGCTGGCCGAGGAACTCGCGACAGCCGAAGGCGTCCACGCGTCCGAACAGACACGGCACGATCAGGCCCGCGCCGCATTCGCCGACTTCGCGAGCGCACACCGGTTCCCGTTGACCGGACTCGACGAGCTGCGCGAGGCGCTCACCGAGTTCCGCACCAGGGTGGGCAACTATTCCCACGCCCTCACACAACAGGATCTGTACTCCGACAAGCTCAACGAGTCGATGGCACAGCACGCCGAACGCGAACGCGCACGCAAGCTGGCCGACGAGGAACTCGCCGACGTGGACACCCGCCGACGCAAGGCACGAGTCCAACTGGACACCGCCCGGAACGCGCTGGGCGCGGGACACCGGGAACAGCTCGACCGCAAGAACACACTCGAGGCGCGGCTGACCCGGCTGACCGATCGCATCGACACCGTTGGCGACGAACTCACCCGGGCGGGCACGGCGGAGGCGCGGGCCGAGGAGGTCCTGCGCAACCACGAGGAGCGCCGCGCCGAGGCCGAACTGCGGCGGGACGCGGCGATGACCGCGCTCTGGGAGGCCGTCGGCAACGGACTCACCCAGCCGCTGGGCATCGAACCGCCAGAACGCCAGAACGTCCAGGCGGCCAGGGAATTCGCGGCCATCGTTCGGCGCGAGGTCGCGACCAAGGCCGAAGCGGCCGACGAGGACCGCGCCTGGCGGCACTGCCTGGTGAAAATGGAGGAGCTGCGGCAGGCCCTGCTCCCGCAACAGGACGCCCGGGTACTCGACGAGGACAACACTCTGCCCCGGGTGGAAATCCACAGCGACTCCATTCACGGCTTCCAACTGCCACCCGACGCCGCCGACACCCTGGCCCAACGGGTGGCCGAGCAACGCCACAGCTATGACGCCGAACAGCAGCGAGTGCTGGCCACGTTGCTCGGCTCGACCTTCATCGAACACCTCAAGGACCGCCTCGACTACACCACCCGCACCTTCGCCAATATCAACGACCACCTGGCGAAACACCCCACGCGCCAGGGACATGCGGTGCGCGTGGTCTGCGAGCCCGATCCCTCCGATCCCGACGCGGAGGCAGTCGTCGGAGCGCTCGGCCGCGGCTATCACGAACTGTCACCGGATCGGCAGGAGATGGTGCGCGAATTCCTCGCCCGCAAGATCGACGAGGCCCGCAGTGAGGCCACCGCCGAAGGCGCCGCGGACTGGAAGCAGCAACTCACCAAGGCCCTCGACTACCGCGGGTGGCTCAAGATCAGCCTGCAGTACCGTCCCGGAGCCGCCAGCAGGTGGGCCTTGTTCGACGCGGCCCGCCACGGCGCGAAATCCGGTGGCGAGAAAGTTGTGCTGCTCTCACAACCGCTGTTCGCGGCGGCAGTTGTCGCCTACGACGCCGCCGCCGAACACGCCCCGCGCTGGGTGTGGCTCGACGAGGCGATGACCGGAGTAGACGCGCAGATCAAGGCGTCGTTCATGGGGCTCACGGTCGACTTCGAGCTCGACATCATGCTCACCGCCCACGACGAATGGTGCACCTACGATACGGTGCCCGCCGTCGCGGTCTACGACCTCGCGCGCGAACGTCACCTGCCCGGTGTCGACGCCCTGCCCTACCTCTGGTGCGGCGGCACCCTCACCAGCGTGAACGTCGACCGACTGGGTGTAGCTGAGCAGTCGGCACCACCGGCGGACGCGGGATTGCTGGGACTGCTCGATGACTGACGGCGACCTACCCGACGGGCTGCGGGCCTGGGCCGAACTGCCCGGGCCCGCGTCGGTCCTCGATGCGATTCGCCGGCGGGCGCGCCGCGGCGCACAACTGGAGACCGGGTCACTGCGGGTCGACCTGACCGCCGGACGACGCCGCCAAGTGGCCCGCCTACTGGGAACGGCCTGGGAGGTGTCCGGACGCCCGGTCTCGCTACCGGCACTGACCCGCGGACTTGCTGACCACGGGCTCACCATCCGGCAATTCGTCGAAACCCTCGACGGCACGCCACTGGTCGCACGCCGCGACATCGCCGCAGCCGAATACCGTGCGGCCCAACAAGAAAGGCAGCACGTCGAGCACACCCTCACCGCCGCGGGCATCACCGGCGCCAGCATCGACGCGTGGCTGTCCGCCCCCGGCGCGCCACGCCCGGGGACCGGAGCCACGGCGGCGCTCGCCGGCCGCATCGCTCGCGTGTGGCCGCAGCTGCCCTGGGCAGGACCGCCCACCCGGCTCGCACAACTGGCCGCCACCGCGGCAGACGGCGCGCACGGCCTCGACTACGACACCGATCTGGGTCGGGCGGTGGCACGCCTCATCGCGGCAACAGCCGGTGTCGCGCGGCCGAAGCGACCGGGGCGCGAATGGCGAGCGGCCTGGGCGGCCGCCGGCGTACGGTGCGACACCGTCTCCTCACGCGTGCTCACCCTCAACCTGCCACTCGACATCACCGCCGGCCACCGTCGCGGGGTGCCGCTGTGGCTGACCCTGCGCGATATGACCGGCCCCTGGCACTTCACCCCGATACCGTCACGGCTCTACGTATGCGAGAACCCCACCATCATCGAGGCTGCCGCCGATGAACTGGGCGCCGACTGCCCGCCACTGGTCTGCACCGACGGCATCCCCTCCCTCGCCGCACTCGATCTCATCGCAGGCGCGGCCGGTCAGGACATCACGATCCTCGTGCGCGCTGATATCGACCGCGCCGGTTTCACGATTACGGACACCCTCCAGTCCGTCGCCCCCGCAGCCACGCCCTGGCGATTCGACATCAATACGTACACAACACATTTCGGCATACCTGCCGACGCGGCGACACTCGTCGAGATCCACCACCGCCACGGCCGGGACCTGCACGAAGAGGTTCTCCTGCCCCAGCTGCTCGATGACCTGCGAATTGTCTGAATCGGCCGGGCTCCGCCCCGCAAGCATGGTCCACGGTGACCGTATGTCGGCAACGAACTACCCGATCATGCTGGTACCCGCGGGTTCGGCCGGCGATCGGAGATCGCTGGCGCATTCGGCGCGCTGATCAACGTGATTGAGCACCCTACCGCCGGCTACGGACGGATCGTGGGGTATGACCACCGGAGATTGCGACCGAAACGGCTGCCGACAGGGTGCGCTGTGAAAAAGCCTGCACCTGCGCCGCTCTCACGCGCCGCGGCGCCGACGAAGGCGGCCGGTCGGCCGCGGCGTCCTCCTCGCCGGACCTGATTTCCGATCACCATGGCGGATCTCGAATTTAGGCCGTACATCCGGACATTTGCACAAAGATCGGTTGCAGGAACAACCACCTTGGCGTGCGTGATTCGGCGAGCCGGGGTTGAGCAGGCAGAATGAATCAGTTCGTATCGAGCGCCGACCGGTTCGAAGGAGTGGGAGCCCATGCTGGGCGATGACCGTTGGGTTGAGGTCAGTCCCTCACAGTTCTCCTGGGAACAGGAGGGCCTGCAGATCGTTCGGCAGTTGCTGCCTGACGCCCCGCCCTTTCGTGCCTGGTCCAACTTCGAATTCCGCGACAATCACGGCCGTTGGCACGAAATCGACCTCGCGGTTCTCGCGCGCGATCGGCTGTACCTGATCGAGCTCAAGTACTGGAAGGGTGTCCTCTCGGGCGACGACTACCGCTGGGCCCGTACCGGGCACCGCCCCGCGGACTCTCCGCTGTTGCTCGCCCGTCGCAAGGCGCAGTACTTCAGCAGCTTGCTCAAAGACAAACTCGCAGAGATCAGCCGGGGCCAAGCGCCCCGTAATACCGTCCCGTGGGTGCAGGAGCTGGTATTTCTGCATCACCCGAAGCTGGTCTGCCAGCTTCCGCTCGGTTCACGCCAGGGACTATGCGGCCTGGACAGCGCGGTTACCACCTCGGGGTTGCAACCGATCTCGGAAGTCCTGCTTGCCCCGGCCGACCGCAAGCCGGTGTCCGAGAAGCAATCCGCGTTGATCGCCGGATTGATCGACAAGATCGGCATTGCCGAGCGGCGACAGCGCGAAGTCGGCTCCTGGGTAATCGACGATCCGCTCGACGACGGCGAGGGCTGGCAGGACTGGAACGGCTTTCACCACGCAGACCAGCGACAGCACGTCCGGATCCGCTTCTACCCGCAGAAGCCCGGCACGTCGTCGGCAGAGCAAGTGGAGCACGTGCGGGCAGTCGAGCACGGGTTCCGCGTCCTCACCAGGCTTCGCCACGACAGCATCCAGGTGCCACGCGATGTGGTGAAGGACGTCGAGCTGGGCGTCGGCCTGGTCTTCGACCAGCCTACGGACTACACACGGCTCGACCTCTGGCTGGCCGAGCACCACCTCGGCTTGGAGCAACAGCTCGAACTGCTGCACGAGATCGCCGGCGCGGTGCGTTACGCGCACCGGCACCGGGTCGTGCATCGTCTGCTGTGCCAGCGCGCAGTCTCGGTGCGCCTGAGTGGAAGTCGCCCGGTTTCGATGGTGACGGACTGGGACAACGCGGGTGTACTACCGGCGAATGCGGAAGCCGGAGTCACCAAGATCTCGTCCGGCCCGCTGTCCGGCTTGGCGGGTGACACCACCGAGGCCCGACTGCTGGCTGCACCGGAGGGCCGCCGACCCGCCGACCCGGCCCGCATGGATGTCTTCGGTCTGGGTGTACTGGCCTATTTCCTGCTCACTGGAGTCTCGCCTGCCACCGAGCGCGGCGAGCTACTGGAGCGATTGCGCCGCGATCACGGGCTGGACCCGTCCGCGGATTTGCCGCAGATCTCCTCGCCACTGCGCAAACTGATCATCGATGCGACCCGGCCCGGTCCGGCAGAGCGACTGGGCAGCGTTGCCGAATTTCTGGCGCGGCTGGACGAAGTCCGCGCCGAGCTGGTCGGCGTCGAAGGACGCACCGATCCGCTGGAGGCCGGCCCCGGAGCGTTGCTCGATGATCGTTTCGAGTACAAACAACGCCTGGGCGCCGGATCCACCGCGGTCGGAATCTTGGTGGCGGACCGGCAGGCCGGAGGCGCGAAGCGCGTGCTCAAGGTCGCCAAGGACGATTCGGCTGCGGCGCGGCTGCAGGCCGAGGCAGATGTTTTGGGACGTCTCGACCACGACCGTATTGCCCGGTTGCAGCAAGGCGTCGTACCGGTCGGCGGCCGGGCAACCCTGGTGTTGCAGTTCGCCGGCACCACCACCCTCGCCGAGGAGCTGTCCTCCCGCGGGCGCCTATCCATCGATCTGCTCGAACGCTGGGGCGTCGACCTGCTCTCCGCACTGGTGGCGTTGGAGCGCGAGGGTCTGGCCCACCGCGACATCAAACCGTCGAATCTCGGTGTGTGGTCCTCCAGCGGCCGCGCCGACACCCACCTGGTGCTGTTCGACTTTTCCATGGCCGGGGTCGACCCCAAGGATGTCAACGCCGGGACTCCGCCATATCACGATCCGTTCCTGGGATTGGGTGGCCGCAAACAATACGACAGCGCCGCCGAACGCTACGGTGCTGCGGCTGTCTTGTTCGAGATGGCCACTGGCCGCACGCCTCAGTACGGCCCCGATCCGGATGCCAATGCTGCGGTCGTCGACGATGACGTCAGCATCGAACTCGGCTTCTTCGAATCCGCGGTGGCCGATGCCCTCGCGGCGTTCTTCGCCTCTGCGCTCTCGCGTGAGGTGTCCAACCGCCCGGATACCGCCGAGGACATGCTTCGTGGCTGGCGTCGCGTGTTCAACGAACTCGACACCGCGTCCAAGATCGTCGACACCGACGCCGTCGCGGCCAAGGCCACCGTGGGCACCCCGCTCACCGATGCGGGCCTGTCCGCCCGCGCGGTTTCCGCGCTCGCCACCGCCCAAGTGGTGACGGTCGGCGAACTGCTCGCACTGGACCCGGCCAAACTCAATTGGCTGTTGGGCAAGGAAGGTAAGGCCACCCGTCAGGAGGTCACCAAGCGGCGTGCGCAATGGCAGGAGAAGCTCGGCGAGCAGCGGGCCGTGTCCGGCGGTGACCTGCTCGATCTCGATCAGGCCGTGCAGCTGCTGCTGGCCGCGGTGCCGAAGAGCCGCGCGGGCACCAAACGCCAAGCTGCCGAGCTGCTGCTCGGTGAATGCGTGGGACTGGATGCCTTCGCCAATCAGAACGAACTCGGTGCCGCCCTGTCGAAGACGCCCATGCGCGCCGGGCAGGTGCTGCGGGAACTGCAGAAGGATTGGGGCGAGAACCACGCCACCCGGCAACTCCTCGACGACGTAGTCGATGTTCTTCGCAAGGTGATCGCCGACTTCGGTGGAGTCGCCGCCATTTCCACCCTCACCTCCGAAGTCCGTGCGCTGCTGCCCAATTCGGACTCGACCGAACCGGACAAGCTCGCGGACCGCAAGGCCGAGGGCCTGATCCGGCTTGCCTTCGACCGCCTCGCCGAACACGAAAAGGCCGAGGGGGAAACCGAATTGGCACGTCGCCGCCATGGTGGCCGACTTGCTCTCGTCGCCGAGAACGAGGTCCTGCTGGCCGCCGCCGAGGCCGTGGGCCGCCGAGCCGACGAGTTGGTCTCGGATCGCGCCACATCGGTTGTCCCCACTGCAACCGCGGTTCGTGAGCTGAGTCAGGTTTTCGTCAGGGTGTGTGAGTCCGCCGACCTCACACCACCCGCACTATCTCCCGACCGGCTGATCCGCCTCGCCGCCGCCGCGTCGCGTTCTGCCCGGGCATCCGGTCGCAGCGAACTGCACAACCCGGGCTTGCCTACCTCAGTCGCTGTCAAGACGGCGCTCGCCGGCCTCGCTCAGTCCGCAAGCCTGGAACCGTCCGAACTGCGGGACCGGGTCGCCACTCGCTTTCCCGCCATCGACAGGCTGCCGCCTCGGCCCATGCTCGATCGCATCGTCGAGAACGCGGACCTGGGCTTGGATTTCCGCGACGGCCGATACCGCTTCCACACGATCGCTCCTGCCAGCGACTCCCGCCTGCTCACACGAGACGGGGCCACCAACGTCCCTACCCGTGCCGAGGGGACGACCACGACCGGCTGGGTTGGCTTCGACGAAGCCACTCGGACCGCCATCCTGGGCCGCAGCATCGACGAACACGGATTCCTCGCCATCGGCGTCACCATCGGCCGACGCCCCGGCAACCACCTGCGCGCCGCCGAACAGCTCGCCGCCGAGTACCACGGGGAGATCGTCGATGTCACCGGCGAAATCATCGCCGCTATGCGCAGTTTCGCGGAGAACCGGGTGCCGTGGGACGTGGTACGAGCCGCGGATGCCGCCACCCCATCCTCGCGTGATGCACGCGGGTTGCGGGCCCTCGTCGACCAGGTCGTCCCCCAGGCCATCAGCGACCTCGACAAGCGAATCTTCGGTCGACCCGCTGCCGGCCCTCTGATTCTTACCGAACTATCTCCGTTGGCCCGTTACGGATTTCTCGACGCCGTGGCCCGCTGGAGCGACCTCACGGCGCAGCGGGCCCGTCCTGTCTGGGCGATCCTGCCGCAGATGTGGCAACAGCGCGGCGCCCAGATCGACGGCAAACCAATCCAACTCGGCGCGCCCAGCGGCCAATTCGTTGAGTGGCAGAACAATTCCGCAATCGAGAGGGTGATGTGATGGCCGGCATCGACGGTCTGGTTCCGGCGCTGCGCAAGCTGGTGCTCACGCTGGAAAACGACCTACGTGCCCGCGTCGACGGCCCCGACGATCTAGACCGTCAGCCCGAGGTACACGACCGCTGGTACGCCGAATACGAAGCCGCCCTCAAAGCCCGCCGCACCGCGGCCGCTTGGGAGGCATGGCGCGACGAACGCGTCACCCAGGCCGCTGTTGCTTGGGTGCTGCTCACTGTCTTCGCCCGTTATTGCGAGGACCACCGACTGGTGTCGGTCAACTGGATCTCCGGTCCGAACCCTGACGCTCACGCCCAGGCTCTCGACGCCCGTCGCGCGTACTTCCACGCCCACCCCGAACACACCGACCGGGAGTGGCTGGAACAGATCAGCACTCACTTCGCCAAGTTCGATGCCACCAAGAGCCTGGTCGACGATTACTCTCCCATGCACGTCGTCGCCCCCTCCGGCGATGTCGCGCTGGAGGTGCTCGAATTCTGGTGGGACAGAGACGAATCCGGCGAGCCTCGCTGGTCATTCTCCGATATCGGTACCCGGTTCCTGGGCGACGTCTACCAGTATCTGTCCGAATCGGCTCGCAAGACCTACGCGCTGCTGCAAACGCCGGAGTTCGTTGAGGAATTCATCCTCGACCAGACCATGGAACCTGCATTGGCCGAACGACCGTTGGAGGGGTTCACCGTCATCGACCCGACCTGCGGCTCGGGACATTTCCTGCTGGGCGCTTTCCAGAGGTTGCTGCGGCGATGGGAGCGGGAGGCACCGGGGCTCGGGCGACGGGCCCTGGTGGGCCGGTCGTTGAAAGGTGTCTACGGAGTAGATATCAACCCATTCGCGGTAGCCATCGCACGATTCAGACTACTCGTCGCGGCCTTGGAGGCCAGCGGCGACCAGAGCATCGAGAAGGCAATCGGCTTCGAACTGAACCTCGGCTCGGGCGATTCGCTGCTGTGGGGGGCACAACAACAAGTTTTCGAGAGCATGATTACCCTCGGCCAGGATCAGTTCTCTTACACAACCGAGAACGCGCCATTGCTGAGGGCGATCTTCGAACGGAAGTACGACGTGGTGGTCGGGAACCCGCCATATATTACGGCAAAAGATACTGTACTCAATGCGCGCTATCGCGAGCTCTATTCGACCTGCCACCGCAAGTACGCCCTGACCGTCCCCTTCATGGAGTTGTTCCACGCCTTGGCGCGGTCCGACAAGGGCGGCGCTCATCCCGGCTGGGTCGGCCAGATTACATCCAACTCGTTCATGAAGCGCGAGTTCGGTTCGAAGCTCATTGAAGAGTTTCTTCCGACACGCGACCTTCGTCTAATAATCGACTCCGAAGGCGCCTGGATTCCCGGCCATAATTCAGATGGCACCCCTACTGTTATTTTGATTTCCACTGGAGGTGCGGCGTCTTCCAATAGCGTCCGGGCCGCACTAAGCAAAGGAATCCGCGAAACGAGTGATGTCGGATCTACCGGAGACGGACCCGTATGGCAGTCGCTGGTAAACAACGTTTCAAATCCCGGTTTTGAAGACAACTTCATCAACATTGTCAACCTTCCTCGATCAACAATAGCAAAACACCCGCTGAGCCTCTCAGGCGGTGGAGCGGCCGATCTTGTCATGCTGATAGAGGGCAATGCATCAGAACGATTGGGGTCCAAGGTAGCGCGGATCGGATTCTTCGGAATCATCGGCGCCGACGACGCATTCATCGTCCCCAAAATGATGCAAGGAAATTCACAAGCAGAGGGATTTCGCCCACTGTCCCGGGGTGAAGAAATTAGGGACTACGCCATAAGTTCCCGAGTTTCAGTATTCTTTCCCTACACCGAAGGTCATAAGCCAGTTGCGCTTGATAAATTCCCTGCTACGGCCAAACACATGTGGCCCATGAGAACCGAACTAGGCAACCGCACGACATTTGGTGGCGGCACATATTTTTCCGAGGGTCGCCCATGGCATGAGTGGCACCAGCTACCTGAAGATGTAAATACTTCCAATCTGGCTATTGCATACGCCGAGGTGACATCAGTCAACCATTTCTCAATAAACTGGGAAGGATATGCTTTAAAACAGACAGCGCCGATAGTTAAGCTCCGGAAATCGGCGAACGTCGATCAACATTTAGGGTTACTCGGAATCCTCAATACTTCAGTTTTCTGTTTCTGGCTCAAGGAGAAATGCAAACCCAAAGGGGGCGCCTCTCAACACCTGTGGACCCGCACATACCAGATCAACGCCAAAACTCTCGAAGACGCCCCGCTGCCGTCGGCCTACCCGCTGGAGCGTGCCCGTAAGCTGGATAGCCTTGCCAGAGAGATCGCAATGCATTCTCCTGCCGCAGTCGCCGCGCGGTCGGCTCCGACCTATGAAGCATTGGAACACGCTTGCCGCGAGACCGAGCGATTACGACGCCTCATGGTTGCCCACCAGGAAGAACTCGACTGGGAATGCTATAAGGCATATGGCCTGGTCGATTCCTCCCTTACAACCGGTATCGATGTGCCCGAGATCCAGTTGGGTGAGAGGCCGTTTGAGATCGCGCTCGCTCGCCGGATGAATGACGGCGAGGACATTCTTTGGTTTAGCGAACACCGATCCACACCTGTCTGCAATATTCCCCCGCACCTCCCAAGCGAATACAAGTCCCTTCTGCAGCGGCGACTCGACGCGATTGCTTCGAACACCCACCTCCAGTTGCTGGAGAAACCGGGATGCAAACGTCGTTGGACGATAGAGAAACGCGGTGGCGGAATCGTTACCTGGGAGGATCAAGTTGCCGACGCACTGCGGGATTGGATCCTTGATCGCATCGAGGACCGGGCCTTGTGGTTCGATCGGGAGGAGCGGCCAACACCGCGGAGCGTCGCGCAGTTAGCGGAGATACTCGACCGGGACCAGGGCTTCACCCGCGTTCTGCGCATGTGGGCAAGCAATCAGGCAGTCTCGACTAGCGCGGCGCTCAAGACATTCCTGGCCGACGAGGGTGTGCCGTTCCTGGCGGCCTACCGCTACAAGCCCGCCGGGCTGGAGAAGCGCGCAGCCTGGGAGCGAACCTGGGACCTGCAACGCCGCGAGGACGAGGGCGAGAAGCTCGACGCGCCAATCCCTGTGCCGCCCAAGTACAAACCCACCGATTTCGCCAAGCAGTCCTACTGGTCCCGCCGCGGCAAGCTGGACGTCCCGAAGGAACGATTCATCAGCTACCCCAATGCCGGCCGCGCCACCGACCCCACCGAGCTACTCGGCTGGGCCGGCTGGGATCACGGCGAACAGGCGATCGCCCTGGCAGGGTTGATCGAGGACCGGTTGCAAGAGGGCACCCCGGAATCCGCGTTGGTCCCACTGCTCGCGGGACTGATAGAGCTGCAACCATGGGTGCGGCAGTGGCACGCGGAGGTGGACGCCGCATTCAGTGACAGCGTGGCAGACACCATCGACGAGGAGATCCGCAGCCGCTGTGTGCAATTCGGCGTCACGGCCGAGGAGGCATCGGCGTGGCGGCCACCGGAGCAGGCGAGACGGGGCGGCGGACGCCGCAAGAGGTCCGAGGAGACGGCATGAGTACGTTGCTGAAAGATGTCATCGAGATCCCCGAGCACGCGGGCACCGACGATTACGTGCTCAAACTGACCGAGAGCACCGGCGACGAACACATCCGCACCACTCTCGACGAGTATGTGCTCACGCCCTCACTGGAGCAAAACCTCACGACGGCACTGCAATTGGTCGCGGACGCGACTCGGCAGAACCAGTCGAAGGCGGCACGGCTGCTCGGCTCGTTCGGTTCCGGTAAGAGCCACTTCATGGCGGTGCTGTACGCACTGCTGGGGAACAACCTGGGTCTGCGTGAGGGCGAGAACCTCGACAAGTTCAAGAACCTCACCGGGCAGTGCGACGAGAGCCTGTCGGGGAAGAAGATTCTCCGGCTGACCTACCATCTGCTGGGTGCGAAGAGCCTGGACGAGGCGATTCTCAAAGGCTATGTGCGGCAAGTCCGTACGCTGCATCCGGACGCTACGCTGCCGCCGGTGCACCTGTCCGACGGGCTGCTGGAAGACGCCGAGCGGCTGCGCGGTCGACTCGGTGACAACACGTTCCTCGAGCAGCTCGGCGGCGACCAAGCGCCCGGCGACGCCTGGGGTGCGGTGCTCGGCGGCGGAGCGTGGGACATCGACAGGTACAAAGCGGCGCTCTCGGCTCCGCTGGAATCGACCGAGCGTAGCGAGCTCGTCACCGCTTTGGTCGACAACCTGTTCGGGTCCTTCACCAACCAGGCCGACTTCGTGGACCTGGACACCGGGTTCGTCCTGATTGCCGACCACGCGAAAAGCCTTGGCTACGACGCCATCGCACTGTTCCTCGATGAGCTGGTGCTATGGCTGGCGTTCTCCGTCCGCGACACCGAATTCTTCTCCCGCGAATCGCAGAAGATCTCCAAACTGGTGGAGGCGGCGGGCACCCGGCGCGCGATCCCGTTGATCTCCTTCGTGTCTCAGCAGATGGACCTGCGTAAATGGTTCGGCGACGCTGGCGCCTCCGGAGCCGAGCAAGAGGCGCTCGACCGCGCTTTCCACTTCCAAGAGGGCCGGTTCCTCAAGATCGAACTCGGCGACGACAACCTCGCGCAAGTGGCACATGCCCGGCTGCTGAAGCCGAAACCGGGGATGGAGCAAGTGCTACAGGAGGCGTTCCGCAATGTAACCCGCACCCCCGAGGTGTGGGATGTGCTGCGCGACAGCATGAATACCTCCGACGATCACAAGGGTGCATCGGAGCAGGAGTTCGAACTCACCTACCCGTTCTCGCCGGCGCTGGTGTCTACGCTGCGGGTGCTGTCCAGCGTGATGCAGCGTGAACGGACCGCGCTGAAGGTAATGCAGCGCATGCTTGTCGACCGGCGTAACACGCTTACCGTCGACGACCTGATCCCGGTAGGCGACGCATTCGACTACATCGTGTCGGGCAACCAGCCACTGGACTCGACCATGGCCGGCAAGTTCAAGGCGGCAACGGAACTCTTCCAGGCCAAACTGCGCCCGCAGCTGATGACCAAACACAGTGTCACCCAGCAGCAGCTCGACCAGGGCACGGTCCCGGACGGGTATCGCACCGGCGATCGGATCGCGAAAACTTTGCTGCTGTCGGCGATCGCCGAGAAGGTACCGGCGCTACAGGACCTCACGGCGAGCCGGCTGGCGGCGTTGAATCACGGGTCGATCCGGACTCGCTTGCGTACCGGCGCACCACGAGTGGCGTTGGCGGCCGTGCACGAGTGGGTCGAAGGAGGCGTCCCCGAAATCAAGGTCGGGGACGGCACCAACCCGGTGATCCATGTGATGCTGGCCGATGTCGACTACGAGTCGGTGCTGGAGCGGGTGCGTGGCGAAGACAATATGGGTCGGCGGCGCGCGTTGATGCGCAAGCTGGTGCACCATGCGCTCGGCGTTCCCGACCAAGATGATCTCAGTGGCGCGGCCACCCGCCAGCTGGTATGGCGCGGCAGCCGTCGCGAGGTGGACGTGGTGTTCGGCAACGTCCGAGATCCCAGCTCGGTGGTGACCCAGGCGTTCGAAAACCGGCCCGGCACATGGCGTTTCATCGTCGACTACCCGTTCGACGAGAACAACCACTCCACGGCCGAGGACATGCAGCGGCTCGAACGCCTGATCTCCGGCGGCATCGACCGGCACACGGTGGTGTGGCTGCCGTACTTCTTCACCGACGCGGCATTGGACGAGCTCGCCAGTTTGGTGAAGCTGGACTGGCTGTTCCCTGCCAACGGCAACGCCGACCGCTGGATCGAGCACTCCAACCACCTGTCCGACGCCGACCGCAGCCAGGCCCTGGGCATCCTGAAGAACATGCACAGCGGCCTGACCACCCGCTTCGAGACGATCCTGAAACAGGCATACGGTGTGGAGGCGGCAGAGCACAAGTGGCTCCTCGCGGACTCCGAGGTCCGCACGCTGACCTCGCTGAGCATGGACTTCGAGCCCCGGCTGCCCGCAGCGACCTCGATGCAGGATGCCTTCGACAAACTGGCCGATCAGGCATTCACCAATATCTATCCGGCCCACCCGGAGTTCGAACCCAGCAGTGAGGAGGTTCGGCCCGCACAATTCGATCTGGTGCGCAACTACGTCGAGAAGGCATGTGCGCATCCGGAGGGCCGAGTGCCCGTCGAGCGCGACGACCGCAAGACACTGGCACGAATCGCGGGGCCGCTGCGCGTCGGTACCGCTACCGAGACCCACTACCTGTTCGCAGAGGACCGATTCGCGTTCTGGGCAGGCGAACTCGACCGCGCCGTCAACGCCGCAGGTATGCAGGCTCCGCTGACGGTGGGCGTACTGAAGCGTCACATTCAATCTCTCACTCCCGCATGGGGCTTGCGGCCAGAGGCGATCGACCTGGTGATCAGTGCGTGGACGCTGCTGCGTAAGCGCGCCTGGGTGGAGGCGGGCAGCTCCATTCCCACACCTGCCGTTGGCAAATTGCGCGAACACATCGAATTGCGCGCCGAGCGGCTGCCTGGGAAACAGTCCTGGGACGCGGCTCGCAATCTCGCGTCCGGGCTGGTCAGCTACACCAGTCCACGCACCTATCTCACCGGAGCGAACGTGGCCGAGTTCGCCGATCAGATGCGATCGTGGGCGTCCAGGAAGACGTCCGCGCTGCAGGACGTGGTAGATGAGCTGTCGCAAGCACATCGGCGGCTGAGCTTCACCGCCGAGGACAACGACCGGATCGCGGTGACGCAACGGCTGATGGAGTTCGTGCGCACCATCGAAAGCACCCGGGACAACGTCGCGCTGATCGATCATATGGCCGCCACCGAGTTCCGGGTCGGCGTACCGACGGCAGCAGGTATCCAGAACGAGGCGGAGGCCGACGCCCGAGCGCTGCGCGGGTTCAAATGGCAGCTCATCGACGCCGTCATCGCGGGATCCGATGCCGCCGACTCCCGCGCCGACGAGGCCCGCGCCTTGCTGCGGCACCTGCGGGAGGTGATCTCCATCCCGGGTCGGCATCTCGCCGGGGAGTTGGGTAGCGCGGAGAATCGCGTGGTCGATTGGGTTGTCACGGGCCAGGTTCCAACACCACAGCCAACTGCTCCCGGCACTGCTACCGTCGGCACGACAAGACCGGAATTCGTTGCGACTGAACCGCAACTCACGGACGACAGCTCGATCCCGGCCCCGGCCACCGACCCTGAAACGGTCACCCTGCACGGGCTGGACGACATCGACTCGATCACGTCCACTTTGACGGCCGCCTACGGGAAGTACGGCAGCCGGGTGCGGGTGAGCTGGTGGGTGGAGGATCAATGAGCTCGTTGATCGCCACTCGGCCCATCATCCTCGCCAAATTGCGCAAGGCCTCGGACGCGAATCACCGGTCCGGCGTTCTCGCGCTACAGGCACAGCCGACGTGGAGCGAGGGCGACTTCCGGTATGACGGAACCGACGTCGCCGTGGTCGGATGTCCGTCGCCGCTGGCGATCTGGGAGGCCATCGGTGGCCGCAAGCCCGATCAGTGGCTGGTGATCCTCACCAACGTGTCGAACGAGGATCTCGGCATCGGTATCCAGGCGCACCTGGTGGATGGCCGCGTGCTCGCGGCGCAGCCGTGGGATGCGGTACGCGGCAACTTCTCCGCGACCACACTGGAACCGGCTCTGTATCAGTCCAGCAGCAACGACCGCGGCCTTGCCGAGGGGTTGCTCGCGGTACTGCCGCCCGACGCGTGCCTACCCGCGCCGGGCGGCGTACTCACTCGCGACCATGCGCTGGCGGCGGTAGCACGCAACTCGCTGAAGGTGACCGACCAGCCGGATACCGAGATCGACCCACTGGCGGTACTCGAGTGGAGCCTGCGCCCAGACGCTGCGGCGGATTTCGCAACGCTGCAGAATCAAGGCGGACCGGAATTGACGGTTGCGGTCCGATCGTGGCTGGCCGAACGCTCCGGACGACTGGAGCCGATTGTGACGTCCTTGCTGAAGACGGGAAAAATCGCCGAGCTCGTGCCGTTGGGCCTGGTGGCGAGCGTGATCGTCCCGGGCAGCCCAGCCGGACTCATGGCCCTCGGCGAACTCAAGGGCCGTTACGGGCTGACCTCGTTGAGCCACGAGGATCTGCGCGACTGGTCTCGCGACGCGGCGGGTCTCGTCACCGGCCCGAAAGACACCATGCCCGACCAGGTTCGGCAGTCGGTACTGGATATCGCCGAACGTCGCGCGCACGAGCTCGGCCTGGATGATCCCGCGCGCGCCTCGGACCTGCTACCGCAAGGCATCGCCCACCGCATCGACGCACTGGCACAGGCCATTACGGCCGCACTACCGAACGATGAGGTGACGACCCTAGCCGGGATGGAGTCGGCATGGCAGTCGGTTCAGCACCACGCACTGGCCGAGAGCCATCCGGAATGCCAGGCGCTGGAGGCCGCAGTCCGACTGGTCCGATGGCTCGGTTCCGTCGACCCAACTCCCGCCGACCTGGCCGAATACACCCAGCGCCATGTCGATATCGACGCCTGGGTGGATGCTGCCTTGTCCACCGCCCGCCGCGGTGCGACGTCGCCCGGATTGGTCGACGCGCTCGGGCTGGCGATCAAGCAGGTGACTGCGCGCCGCGCACAGCGAGACGTGGCCTTCGCTGCCGCCCTCGCCGACGCCGAGCAGCCCAACGTGCCGGTGGTGGAGAACCTGATGCACCAGGTCGTACTCCCGCTGGCGAAGAACCGGCCGACTCTGCTGCTGGTGATCGACGGTCTGTCCATGGCCGCCGCCACCGACATCGTCCGCGACGCGCAAGCTCGCGGCTGGTCGGAGGCCGCCCCGCTGCAGCGGCACAGCCGGGTCGGTGCACTCGCGGTCCTGCCGACGCTGACTCTGCGCAGCCGTTGTTCCTTGCTGAGCGGTGAACTGCGCGAAGGCACCGAACGCGATGAACGCCAAGGCTTTACAGCACTACTGCGGGCACACGGCCTGCAGCCCGAGGCGGGTAAGCCCGACCCGATCTTCCACAAGGGCGCACTGGACACCAAGACCACCGGCGCCAAACTGGCCGCCGAGGTGAGGAATGCGATCGCCGACACCGAGGGTTGCCCGCTGGTGGCCGCCGTGCTGAACTACGTCGACGACATGCTGCACCACGTCGGTCCGGGCGGCACCACCTGGAACATCGCGACCATCACCCATCTGGAGCCGTTGCTGGCGGAAGCCCGTGCGGCGGGCCGTGCCGTGGTGATCACTTCCGACCACGGCCATATCATCGAACACCGCAACAGTCACAAACGAAATCGCATCAACGCTGTCGGGCAGCGAGCCCATCTCGATCTCGACACCGTGGAAGCGGGCGAGGTGCTCGTTCGCGGGCCACGGGTGCTCACCGAACCGCGCTCCGTGGTGCTGGCGGTCGACGAGACAATTCGCTACGACCGGTTGAACGCCGGCTATCACGGCGGTGGCTCGCCCGCGGAGGTCGTCGTACCAGTGGTCGTGCTCTACACCCGCGACTGCCCCGCCGGCCTCACTAAGCTCGGCGCAACCGAGCCCCCCTGGTGGTACGGGTCGGCGCAGGTCGTGGAACCCCCAGTGCGCGTGGAGAAACCGACGAAGCCACACAAGCTGCCGGTCGACGAGATACCCGCCCTGTTCGAAAAAGAGGTAATCGAGACCGCACCGGAGGCCACTCCGGCCACCGCTTCGAGGCTGCCCGATCGAGTGGTCGGCACCGCAGTGTTCGCCGAACAACGAAAGCTCGCCGGTCGGCTGGTGGTGGACAACGAACAGTTCGTCGATCTCCTGACGGCCCTGATGGCGAGCCCAGCGCACGAGATTACGCTGGCACAGGCGGCAAACGTCCTGAAGGTCGGTAAGGCACGTGTCGCCGGCCCGCTCTATCAGATCAAGCGCGTCCTCGACGTCGAAGGGTACGAGGTGCTGTTGATGGGCCCCGGCAGTGTCCGGCTGGACGAGGCACTGCTACGTGAACAGTTCGGGATAGCAGAATGACCCGGGCCGTGTCGCCGCGGCGGCGCCGCGAAATACTGGATGCGCTGCGCCGCGGCACCGTACCGTCCAACGGCCTCGACCAACTCGCCGTCGGGCTCGCCCGGTTCGAAACCGAACTCGACACCGAGCTCGACGTCGTGGCCGCAGGTGGCGGCGTGTTCAAAGCGGTGCGCGGCGAATACGGCTCAGGTAAAACCTTCTTCGCCCGCTGGCTGGCCGACCGCGCAATGCGCAAACAGTTCGCCGTCGCCGAGGTACAGATCAACGAAATCGACACGCCGCTGCACAAATTGGAGACGGTGTACCGGCGCAGCATCGAATCCCTGCGCACCGCAACGGTGCAGCCGAGCGCCCTACGGCCGATCCTCGATTCCTGGCTGTTCACGGTGGAATCCGACGCCGAACAGCAGGGTATCGATCCGGATACCCTGCTCGAACGGCGGCTGGCCGACGTCGCCACGCGGGCGCCGGTGTTCCCCATGGCAATCCGTGCCTATCGCCGTGCCACCGTGAACGGCGGGAATGATGACGCCGACGGGCTGGTGGCCTGGCTGGGCGGCCAACCACACGTCTCGGCCACGGTGAAACGGACCGCCAATATCAAAGGCGACCTCGACCACTTCCTGGCCATGGGCTTTTTGCGCGGTCTGCTGACCGTGCTGCGCGACGCCGGTCACCCGGGACTGCTGCTGGTCCTGGACGAGGTCGAAACGCTGCAGCGGGTGCGCAGCGATGCACGAGCCAAGGCGCTCAACGCATTACGACAGTTGGTGGACGAAGTTCATGACGGCCACTATCCCGGGTTGTATCTACTGATCACCGGCACGCCCGCATTCTTCGAGGGCCGGCAAGGCGTACAGCTACTTCCGCCGCTCGCCGACCGGCTGCACACCGACTTCTCCGGGGATCCGAAGTTCGACAACCCACGGGCACCGCAATTGCGTTTAACCGGTTTCGACCTCGATAAACTCACCGAACTCGGTGGCCGCGTCCGCGACCTGTACGCTGCTGATGCGAAATCGTGCGACCGCATCGCCACGACCGCCGACGACGTATTCCTGTGCCGTTTCGCCGAGGCGGTTGCGGGCGCGCTCGGCGGGCGTGTGGGCATCGCACCACGACTGTTCCTGCGCAAACTGGTGGATGTGCTCGACAAGATTGATATCCACGCGGATTTCAACCCCTACCAGGACTATGAGATCCACATCGCCGATACCGAACTCGGCGAGACCGAGCGGGAAGCCCTGTCCGCCGACGACGTGAACCTCGAGCTGTGAACGATTCGTTCGGGATGCTGCACCCGGGACTGCAGTACCACTTGGCGAATACGCTGCGCTGGCCCGGCTTACGTCCGACCCAGGCGGCGGCGGTTCCGCCGGTGTTGCGCGGCGAGGACGCGATCATCATCGCTCCCACCGCGGGGGGAAAGACGGAAGCGGCGATCTTCCCGGTGTTGACCGCAATGGCCGAGCATGATTGGGAGGGTTTGTCGGTTCTGTATGTGTGCCCGCTGCGGGCGTTGCTGAACAACCTCGGCCCGCGGCTGCACCGATACGCGCAGTGGCTCGGACGATCTGCCTCGGTATGGCACGGCGACGTGGGACAGAGCGAGCGCCGCCGAATCATGGTGGAACGCCCGGACATCCTGCTGACCACACCAGAGTCACTCGAAGCGATGCTGGTGTCGACCAAGGTCGACACCCGGACTGTGTTCGGCGACTTGCGAGCCGTAATCGTCGACGAAATTCACGCTTTCGCCGGCGATGATCGCGGCTGGCATCTGCTCGCCGTGCTGGAACGACTCTCCCGCATCGCCGGTCGCCCTCTGCAGCGCATCGGGCTCTCTGCCACTGTCGGCAACCCGGAGGAGTTGTTGTCCTGGTTACAGGGCGGTTTCACCGACCGCCACCGCCAGGTTGTCGCTCCCCCTGCCGATCCCGGTTCGGCGACAACAGAACTCACCGTCGACTATGTCGGCTCCATCGACAACGCGGCAGAGGTGATCGCCGCGCTGCACCAGGGCGAGAAGCGTCTCGTCTTCGTCGATAGTCGCAGGCGCGCCGAGGAGTTGGGGACAGAACTACGCCGACTGGGAGTCACGACCTTCTTATCCCATTCGTCACTGTCGGCAACGGAGCGGCGGCGCTCCGAGGAGGCATTCGCCGATGCCCGCGACACCGTCATCGTCGCTACCTCAACCCTCGAACTCGGCATCGACGTCGGCGACCTCGACCGTGTCGTCCAGATTGACGCGCCGCGCACGGTGGCATCGTTTCTGCAGCGCCTCGGCCGGACCGGCCGACGCGCGGGCACCAGTCGAAACTGCCTGTTCCTCACCACATCTCACGATGCGCTGCTGCAGACCCTGGGGATGCTGCAGTGCTGGTCCACCGGCTGGGTCGAGCCGATCATCCCGCCGCCCGCGCCACGGCACATCGCGGCTCAGCAGCTGATGGCGTTGTGTCTGCAGGAACACAAGATCGGCCGACACAGTTGGCCGCAGTGGTGGGGTTCGCTGCCGGTCTTCGACGACACCGCCGGCGAGATTCTGGATCATCTCGTCGCGGAAGGCTACTTCGAGCCGGACGGGGACTTCCTGCACGTCGGCCCGCTGGCCGAGCATCATTTCGGGCGCCGCTACTTCTCCGATCTCACCGCCGTTTTCAGCGCACCGCCCGAGTTCACCGTACTCGCCGGACGGTCGGAGATCGGCACCATCGGACCGGACTTGCTCGTCGAAGAGATCGAGGGCCCTCGACTACTGTTACTCGCCGGACGATCCTGGAAGGTCACCCATATCGACTGGGCGCGCCACCGCTGTCAGGTCGAACCTACCGACGGTGGCGGCAAGGCGAAATGGTCGTCTCTGGGTGGGGGAATATCGTTTCCGATAACCCGCGCTATGCGCACTGTCGCGCTCGGGGCGACCCCGGATGGTGTGAAATTGACCGGCCGCGCTGTCACAGCACTGTCGGAAATTCGCCTCAACCACGCCGACTGCGTCGATCCGAACCGCTTCGTCATCGCCCTGCCCGCTGACAACCCCGGGCGCTGGTGGACGTGGGCGGGCGCTGCGGCCAACCGCACTCTGCAGGCATCGCTGGCGATGATCGTCGACCCCCGGCAACGGATCGACGACAAATCTCTCCGCTTGTTACCCGATATCACTGCGGCACAGATCTCCGCGGCACTCGCCGACGTCACCCTGAATCTGCCGCGAGTCGACCGTAGCGCCCTCAACGGCCTGAAGTTCTCCATTGCATTACCACCGGCCCTCGCCCAGGACACCCTCGCAATTCGTATCGCCGACCTCGACTCGGCCCGAACTGTCGTCAGCGATCCTCGTGTCATCCACCGCGGTGAGACCTTAGACAACCTCTAATTCGATCTTTCAGGTTATAAGAGAACCACAGTGTCACTTAACCTAGTGTTCCACGCCTGAAAACCGTTGTAGATATCGTGCGATGAGTCGAAGATTTCCTCGGCTGTCTTGCGCCAGACGACGGCGTGGGTTGGTGCACGTTCAGCTTGGCGGGCACGGCCTTATTGATACTTGCCAGGATCTTGCGGAACTCGGCCGCCCGGTGCCGGCGGTGCAGTTCACCGATCACGGTGCCGTTGGCAATGTTGAACGCGGCGAACACGCTGGTGGTGCCGTGAGGCGTAGTCGTGGGTGCGGCGCTCGGGCATGCCCGGCATCATCGGCAGCCCGGGTGCGACCGATCCAAAGCTTGGATCTGCGACTTCTCATCCACGCACAGCACCACCGCCCGCTCGGCCAGATTGTGGTACAGGCCAACAACATCCACGACCTTCTCTACGAACAACGGATCCATGCAGATATTGAACCCGTCACTCAGGTGCGGTCTCAGCTCGAACCGCTACCAGATCCGCCCAACGGTCGATTTCGACAGCCCGGTTCGCTCAGCCATCGACGACCGCGACCAGTGCGTGGCAACGGAAGGCAGCTGTTTGAGAGTCAACTCGGACCACGATCTGCTGCACCTGATTCAGCCGGATCGACGACGGGCGGCCCGGCCGCGTCTCATCGGCCAGCCCATACTCGATTAGACGGCCACGACACTTCCGCAGGCCGCAGCGCTAAGCCTGCGTCGACGTAGCCCCTCGCGCACCCCCACCAACTCCCGACACTGAGCCTCGGTCACTACCAACTCCGGGCCCGACCTCGGCCACCAGTCCTCGCCACCGCCGAACCCTCCAATTACCCAACGAATTTCAAGCGCAGAACACTAGGCGAACACTCGCTGGCCACGTGTACTCCCACCCGAGTGAGGGCTGAGGCCCGCCGCGCACTCACCTACTTCTGTACAGCGCGAACATCGAACGGCTGATACGGACCCAGCATCACTGAGCAGCCGATGCGAAACCTACCCCTCCGCCGCCAACTGCCCGCACGCCGCCGCGATCTCTTGCCCCCGCGTATCCCGCACCGTGCACGGCACACCCTGGGCCTCCACCCGCCGGACGAATTCCCGCTCAACGGGTTTCGGGGAGGCATCCCACTTCGAACCCGGGGTCGGGTTCAAGGGGATCAGGTTTACGTGGACCCGCGAACCGAGGGCTTTGTGGAGTTTGGAACCCAGCAGGTCCGCTCGCCAGGGGTGGTCGTTGATGTCGCGGATGAGGGCGTATTCGATGGATACTCGGCGGCCGGATTTGTCGGCGTAATACCTTGCGGCGTCGAGGACTTCGGAGATCGGCCAGCGATTGTTGACCGGTACCAGCGTGTCTCGCAGTTCGTCGTCCGGAGTGTGCAGGGAGACGGCCAGAGTCACGGACAGGTTTTCGTCGGCAAGTTTGCGGATCGCGGGGGCCAGGCCGACAGTTGACACCACGACGTTCCGCTGCGAGATACCCAGACCATCCGGTGAGGGGGACGTAATGCGGCGGACAGCCGCAACCACCCGCTTGTAGTTGGCCAGCGGCTCCCCCATGCCCATGAACACGATGTTCGAGAGACGGCCCGGTCCACCCGCGACCTCACCGTCGCGTAGAGCGGCCGCGGCGGCGCGCACCTGGTCGACGATCTCGGCCGTGGAGAGGTTGCGGTTGAGCCCGCCCTGGCCGGTGGCGCAGAACGGGCAGGCCATGCCGCAGCCGGCCTGGCTGGAAATGCACAGGGTGTTGCGGTCGGGGTAGCGCATGAGGACCGACTCCAGCAGTGTGCCGTCGCCCGCGCGCCAGAGGGTTTTGCGGGTGGTGCCGTCGTCGCAGACCACGTGCCGGACCTCGGTCAGCAGCGGCGGGAACAGCGCCTCGGCGACCGTGGCTCGCACGGGCGCGGGGAGGTCGGTCATCTGTTCGGGGTCGGCTTGCAGGCGGCCGTAGTACTGGCGGGCGATCTGGTCGGCGCGGAACTTCGGCAGTCCGAGTTGCTGGATCGCGCTGCGCCGCTCGTCCGCGTCGAGGTCGGCGAGGTGACGCGGCGGCATGCCCCGGCGCGGGGCATCGAAGACGAGCGGGAGGGAGGTAGCCATAACTCGTCCATTCTCCCATCAGCGCGATCCGAACCGGCAGGTGGGCGCGGAGGCGGCGGTCACATGCCGACATCAGCGGAGGGTTATGCGTGTAAATACCATAGCCAGCGGCAATGATCGAGGTATGACCAGCGAAACCACACCGACCTCGGGACCCGATCCGTACACCGGCCCCGGCACGCCGGTAACCCCTGTCACGCCCGCGACTCCCGGCGCGGAGACACTGCCCACCACACCAGCACCGCCGACGACACGCGGCAAACGCTCACTCAAGACCCGCACCGGCTACACCTGGGTCGCCCTCGTCGCCGCCGCCGTGCTCGGCATCATCCTGCTGGTATTCATCCTGCAGAACCTGGACAAAGCCGAGGTGACGCTGTTCTTCTGGAGCTTCTCGCTGCCGCTCGGGATCACCATCCTGCTCTCGGTGATCGCCGGAGCGCTCGTGATGGCACTCGTCGGCGGCGGGCGAATCCTGCAGTTGCGACGGGCTGCCAGGAGGGGCTGAGCGGCCTACAGCAGAGCGGTGAAGACCACCCACGACACGAACGCCGAGGGCAGCATCGAATCCAGGCGGTCCATGATGCCGCCGTGCCCGGGCAGCAGGGTGCCCATGTCCTTGATGCCCAGCTCGCGTTTCACCTGCGACTCGACCAGGTCGCCACCGGTCGCGACCAGGACCACCGCGATACCCGCCAGCACGCCGATCATCGAATTCGCCTGCAGCAACAGGGTTACCGTGAGCAGACCGCCGATGATGCAGAACACCAGCGACCCGGCGAAACCCTCCCATGACTTCTTCGGGCTGATGGCCGGAACCATCGGATGCTTGCCGAACAGCACCCCGGCCACATAGCCGCCGACATCCGAGCAGACCACCAGGATCATGAAGGTCAGCACGCGCAGATTGCCGTCGTCCTGCTGCAGTTGCAGCACCGCGAAGGAGGCCAGCAGCGGCACCCATGCCAGCACGAACAGCGTGATGGCGGTGTCGCGCAGGAAGTTTCGCGGCGTCGCCGCCAGACCGTGGTCGAACAGCCGCCAGCCCATGCACACCAGCGCGGTGCCCGCGAACACGCCCGCCACGCCCTCGGTGCCGAACGGCCAGGCCAGCCACAGCATCGCCTGCCCGCCGAGCAGGAGCGGGATGCGCGGCACGAGCACGTCCGCCTCACGCAGCCGCTTGGCGACCTCCCAGGTGGCGACCGCGATGGCCACCGCCACCACGCCGATGAGCACCTTGGGGACGAACAACAGGATCGCGATGAGCGATAGGCCGAGCGCGAAGCCGACGCCCAGCGCCGCGGGTAAGTTCCGGCCGGCACGCGAGGTCTTACCGTTCGGCTGCGCCGCCGACGGTGTTTCCCGCGCCGGCGTCACACCGGGCGCGTCGCTCGCCGGCACCGCATCGCCGGCGGCGGCTTCTTCGGCCACCATTGTCCCGTCGCTCACTTGTCGTCTACTCCGTCTCCGGCCCCGGCGGGCAAACTGCCGAAGGCCTCAGACCTCGAGCAGTTCCGATTCCTTGTGCTTCACCAGTTCGTCGATCTGGGCGACATACCGGTGCGTCGTCTTGTCCAGTTCCTTCTCGGCGCGGCCGACCTCGTCCTCGCCCGCCTCGCCGTCCTTCTGAATGCGGCCCAGCTCTTCCATCGCCTTGCGCCGCACGTTGCGAATGCTGATCTTGGCGTCCTCGCCCTTGGACTTGGCCTGCTTGACCAGTTCGCGGCGACGCTCCTCGGTCAGCTGCGGGATGGACACGCGAATGATGTTGCCGTCGTTGGTCGGATTCACGCCCAGGTCCGAGTTGCGAATGGCGGTCTCGATGGTCTGTAGCTGCGCCTGCTCGTACGGCTTGATGATGACCATGCGCGGCTCGGGCACCGAGATGCTCGACATCTGCGTGACCGGCGTCAGCGACCCGTAATAGTCGACGACGATCCTGTTGAACATGCTCGGGTTGGCGCGTCCGGTCCGGATGCCTCCGAGGTCGTCCTTCGCCACCGAGACGGCCTTTTCCATCTTCTCCTCGGCGTCGAAGAGCGCTTCTTCAATCACGACCGTTTCCTCCACAGCATTCGTCGTATGTCGGTACCGGGCTCGTGAGCCACGATTCAGGACCGAACCAATGTGCCGATCTTCTCACCGGCCACCGCACGGGCGATATTGCCCTTCGTCAGAAGATTGAACACCAACATGGGCATCTGGTTGTCCATACAGAGACTGAATGCGGTGGCATCGGCGACCTTCAGCCCGCGTTCGAGAACTTCCTTGTGTGTGACCTCGGTGAATTGGATGGCGTCGGGGTTCACCTTCGGGTCGTCGTCGAACACCCCGTCCACCGCCTTGGCCATCAGCACCACTTCCGCGCCGATCTCCAGCGCGCGCTGGGCGGCGGTGGTGTCGGTGGAGAAATACGGCATGCCCATTCCGGCGCCGAAGATCACCACCCGACCCTTCTCCAGATGCCGCTTGGCCCGCAGCGGGAGATAGGGCTCGGCGACCTGACCCATCGTGATCGCCGTCTGCACGCGGGTATCCACGCCCTGCTGTTGCAGAAAGTCTTGCAGGGCAAGGCTGTTCATCACCGTGCCGAGCATGCCCATGTAGTCCGAGCGCGCCCGTTCCATGCCCCGTTCCTCGAGTTCGGCGCCACGGAAGAAGTTCCCGCCGCCGATGACGACCGCCACCTGCACGCCGGAGCCGACGACCTCGGCGATCTGCTCGGCGACCGTCTGCACCACGTCCGGGTCGAGCCCGACGTTGCCACCGCCGAACATCTCCCCGCCCAGCTTGAGGAGCACTCGGCGATAGCCCTTTCGGGCCGGTTCCGGGTCGGACATCGGTCTCCTTCTACTCGGCAACCTGGTACACACGCGAAAAGACCATCCGGTGTCGGGAGGTACACGGGACGGTGACGAAAGCTGCGTCCATCCTGCCCTACGACCGGGGCCCGACGCGCACCGACCCACTGATTCGTGACCATCTCGGCGCACTTCGGACAGCGTCCGGATCGCGCCGCGCGGCGTAGCAAAAAGCTCCCGCGCAACCGGATCGGTTGCACGGGAGCCCTTCTCGATCTACTACGCCTGACCGACCTCGAACCGGGCGAAGCGGGTGATGGTGACGCCCGCGTCGGCCAGCAGCTGCTTGACGGTCTTCTTGGAGTCGGTGACCGACGGCTGCTCCAGCAGCACGACGTCCTTGTAGAAGCCGTTGACGCGGCCCTCGACGATCTTGGGCAGCGCGGCCTCCGGCTTGCCCTCCTCGCGGGCGGTGGCCTCGGCGATGCCGCGCTCCTTCTCCACGATGTCGGCCGGGACCTCGTCGCGGGTGACGTAGCGGGCCTTCAGCGCGGCGACCTGCATGGCGGCCGAACGCGCGGCCTCGGCGGCGGCGTCGCCCTCGCCCTGGTACTCGACCAGCACGCCGACGGCCGGCGGCAGGTCCGAGGAGCGCTTGTGCAGGTAGGTCGCGACCGGGCCGTCGAACGAGACGACGCGGCGCAGTTCCAGCTTTTCGCCGATCTTCGCGGCCAGCTCCTGCACGACCTGGTCGGCGGTCTTGCCGTTGACGTCGAGCGCCTTCAGCGCGTCCAGGTCGGCCGGGCGGGACTTGGCCGCTGCCTCGGCGATGTCGCCGGCGACGTTCTGGAACTCGTCGTTCTTGGCGACGAAGTCGGTCTCCGAATTGATCTCGAACATGACGCCGTTCGAGGCGGCGACCAGACCCTCGGCGGTGGCGCGCTCGGCACGCTTGCCGACATCCTTGGCGCCCTTGATCCGCAGGACCTCGACGGCCTTGTCGAAATCGCCGTCGGTCTCCTCGAGGGCCTTCTTGCAGTCCATCATTCCGGAGCCGGTGAGCTCACGGAGCCGCTTCACATCCGCGGCGGTGTAGTTCGCCATCCTGGCGAGCCTCCTTCAACGGTAAAGGTTCAGGTCTCTGGCAACACCATGCCGACCGCTTCCGAAGAGGAAGGGTCGGCACGGTGAACAAACATTGTGCGAGCGATCAGAAGTCGGCCGGGGTCTTGGTGGCCGGCTCCTCCTTCAGCTCCGCCTCGGCGGCGGTCTCCGGAGTCTCCGGGGCCGCCTCGGGGGCATCCTCGGTGGCCGGAGTCGCCTGCGCCAGCAGCTCCTGCTCCCACTCGGCGAGCGGCTCACCGGCGCCGGCCTCGGGCTTGGCGTCGCCACCGGCGCGCGCGGCACGGGCCTGCACACCCTCGGCGACCGCGGAGGCGACCACCTTGGTGAGCAGCGCGGCCGAGCGGATCGCGTCGTCGTTGCCCGGGATCGGGTAGTCGACCAGGTCGGGGTCGCAGTTGGTGTCCAGGATCGCGATGACCGGGATGTTCAGCTTGCGCGCCTCGCCGACGGCGATGTGCTCCTTGTTGGTGTCGACGACCCAGATGGCCGAGGGCACCTTGGCCATGTCGCGGATGCCGCCGAGGGTGCGCTCCAGCTTGTTCTTCTCACGCGTGAGCATGAGGATTTCCTTCTTGGTCCGACCCTCGAAACCGCCGGTCTGCTCCATCGCCTCGAGTTCCTTGAGGCGCTGCAGGCGCTTGTGCACGGTCGAGAAGTTGGTGAGCATGCCGCCCAGCCAGCGCTGGTTCACGTACGGCATGCCGACGCGAGTGGCCTCGGAGGCGATGGACTCCTGCGCCTGCTTCTTGGTGCCGACGAACAGCACCGTGCCACCGTGGGCGACGGTCTCCTTGACGAACTCGTACGCCTTGTCGATGTAGGTCAGCGTCTGCTGCAGGTCGATGATGTAGATGCCGTTGCGGTCGGTGAAGATGAATCGCTTCATCTTCGGGTTCCAACGGCGGGTCTGATGCCCGAAGTGTGCGCCGCTGTCGAGCAGCTGCTTCATTGTTACGACAGCCATAGCTCTCGTATCTCGCTTTCGTTGCCGGTTGACGCAGGGATCGGCGATCCCCGCCCTGGCGCCCGAGGCCGCCGGACCCGGGATTCGGAAGAACACTCGGGACCAGCCGACGACCCTTGCGATGCGGGCGCGCGAAGTCGGTTCACCCTGGGTGAACCGCCCGGCTAGTCTACGCTCCCGGCCTGTTCGGGCCTAATCGGTGGGTGGGGGTATGCGTGCGGGCGCCGGAGCGTTGCAGTCGTATCGGCCGCGCGCAGATCGCACCGCGGGTCCGGCGCGTGCGTTGTTCACAACCTTGGATTTATCCACACTCGCCGGAGCGGGTCTTTTGTATAGAGGGGGACGGCGGCAAGGTTGCGGTATGCGCCGGGTGATCGTGTTCGTGCTGGGGTGGGTGTTGCTGCCGGTTCTGCTGGCCGCGCCCGAGGCCGATGCGGCGCCGGGTGCGGTGTTCGGGTGGCCGTTGCAGCCGCGGCCGCCTGTGCTGCGCCGGTTCGAGAAGCCGCCGCAGGACTGGCTGCCCGGGCACCGCGGAGTCGATCTCGGCGGCAGCGCCGGGCAAGCCGTGCTGGCGGCCGGTGACGGAGTGGTCGCCTTCGCCGGGGAGGTCGGCGGCAAGCCTGTGGTTTCGGTCGACCATCCCGGCGGTCTGCGCACCACCTACGAACCGGTGCGCGCTTCAGTGACGAAGGGCCACAGGGTCTCCCGAGGATCGGTACTCGGAACGCTGGAGGCCGGTCATGCCGGGTGCGATGGACCGTGCCTGCACTGGGGAGTCCGGCGCGAGCGCGAGTACCTGGACCCGCTCGCCCTGATCCACTCGGCACCGCTGCGATTGAAACCGATCGGCCCAGGCCCGTGATCAACTTCGCCACGAGGACTTCAGCGATGCGCGAACGGTCAGCCGAGACACACGGACCGGGTGTCGATCGCTCGACCCGTGCCGCCGAAGTGACCACAACAGCGAGGGACTGCCGCGGACGCTTCGCACAATCGATCGCCGTTGTGGCGAGGATGGTTTCGAGCTCGGGTCAGCGGCCGGCCGGGACGGTGCCCTCGCGTTCGGCGAGTTCGCGCTTCCATTCGCGGAAGGTTTCCTCTGTGCGGCCGCGGCGCCAGTATCCGGAGATCGATGCCCATGCCGCGGGGACGGCGCGTTCCTTGCGGATGTAGGGGCGCAGGTCGTGCATGACCGCTTGGGCCTCGCCGTGGATGAAGACGTGCACCTGGCCGTCGCGCCACGGCTCGGCCCGGACCGCCGCGGCGAGCGCCTCACCCGGTGCGCCGTCGCCGCGGTGCACCCAGGTCAGTTCGACGCCTGCGGGACGGTCGAATGCAAGTTCGTCTGCGGGACCGGCGACCTCGACGAAGACCCGGCCCACCGCGTCGGGCGCCAGTGCGGCGCAGGCGGAGGCGATGGCGGGGAGCGCGGCCTCGTCGCCGGCGAGCAGATGCCACTGCGCTTCGGGATTGGGCGAATAGGCGCCGCTGGGGCCCATGAGTTCGATCTTGTCACCGGGCTGAGCCGCTGCCGCCCAGGGTCCGGCGACGCCCTCGTCGCCGTGGTAGACGAAGTCGATGGCGATCTCCTGCGCTTCGGGGTCGATCGCGCGCACCGTGTACGTGCGCACGGTTTCGCCGTCCGCGCCGGGGAAAACCAGCTTCACGTAGGCGTCGGTGTAGCTGTTGGGCTGGAAGGATGCGAAACCCGGTCCACCGAGGTAGACCCGGATCAGGTGGTCGGTCAGGCGTTCGGTACGACTGACGACGAAGCTGTGACGGGGGCGAGCCAAGGAAGACACCTCCATAATTAGGGTTACCTAAGCGACGGTAGCACGAAGTATCGCCGATAGCTCTCGATACATCTGCACATTTTCACTGGGCGGGCGCTTTCCGGGCCGGCCCGGTCGAGAGGAGGATGGCCCCATGCCCGACCCGAGCGATACTCCCCCGTTCACCTATGCCGAAACCGGTGCCACCAACGGGGAATTCCCGCCCGGGTATCACCATTTTCGGGTGCGCCGCCGCATCGGCACGGGGCGGCCGATGTTCGAGTCGACGGGCAACGAGATCCTCGCGTATCGAATGCAGCACGGCACCGGCATCTTTCATTCGGCGAGCACTCCCACCGCCGAGCCCGGCACCTTGCTGACCGTCCGCCTCGGCCCCAGACCCGTAGGCATCATCGCCCCGTGCCGAGTCGTCTATGTCCTCGACGAGCCGAATCGCCGCGGCTTCGCCTACGGCACATTGCCGGGCCACCCGGAGATCGGCGAAGAACTGTTCGCCGCGGAATTCGATCCCGCCGACGAGGCGGTATACGGCGTGATCTCCGCCTTCTCCCGCCCCGGGGCCTGGTACACCCGCCTCGCCGGTCCCTTCGGACACCTGGCACAACGCTATTTCGCCGGGCGGTACATCGACGCCATCCGGCCCCGCTAACCCCACCGCACGAGGCAGCTCGCACTCTGGCCGCAGTGCTTGTGCGGGTGCTACTACCGCAGCACCAGAGCAACGACCAAGTGCATCGCCAGAGCGGCAGCCAAGTGCATTGTCAGGGCGGCGGCTTCATCACGTGGAGGGGCGGGGCGGCGGGTGGCCGAGCGAGTCGTATTCGGCTGCGGCGGAGTGTCGTTCGGGTGCGACAGTGTGCCACGCGGCAGGAGCCGTTCGGTGGACGGGGCGGACGGCATGTGGCGGTACGGGAGGCGACGAGGTGGGCGAGCGTCTTCGCGGGCGCTCCGGTCAGGCGCGGGGGTGGGCCTGGTCGTGCACCTTTTTCAGGCGGTCGATCGAGACGTGGGTGTAGAGCTGGGTGGTGGCCATGCTGGCGTGGCCCAGTAGTTCCTGTACGACGCGCAGGTCGGCGCCGCCCTCCAGCAGGTGTGTGGCGGCGGTGTGGCGCAGGCCGTGCGGGCCCATGTCGGGGGCGCCGGGGATGGCGGCGACGACTTCGTGCACGACCGTTCTGGCCTGGCGCTGGTCGAGGCGGCGGCCGCGGCGACCGAGCAGCAGGGCGCGGCCGGAGTCGACGGTCGCGAAGGCAGGGCGGCCAGAGCGTAGCCAGGCCTCCAGTGCCTGATCGGCGGGCAGTCCGAACGGGACCGAGCGCTCCTTGTTGCCCTTGCCGAGTACCCGCACCAGGCGACGCTCGCGGTCCACATCGTCGATGTCGAGTCCGCACAGCTCGCTTACCCGGATGCCGGTCGCGTAGAGCATCTCGACGATCAGCCGGTCCCGCAGCGCCATCGGGTCGTGTTGCGCCGCACCGGATTCGGCGGCCTTCATGGCCGTGCTCGCCTGCTCCAGGCCCAGCACCGCGGGCAGTACGCGGTGAGCTTTGGCCGAACCCAGCCGCGGTCCCGGATCGACGGCGAGCCGGCCGGTGTGGGTGAGCCACGCGGTGAACGTCCGCGCCGCCGACGCCCGGCGCGCCATGGTGGTGCGCGCCGCGCCGCCGCTCGCCTGCTCGGCCAGCCAGGACCGCAGCAGTGGCAGATCCACCTCGGCCACACCGGAATCCGGCGATCGCGACAGCAGGTGCTCGAGCAGCGAACGCGCATCGCCGAGGTAGGCGCGCACGGTGTGCGCCGACCGGTTCCGCCCGAGTCGCAGGTGCCGCCCGTACTCCTCGAGCAAGGCGGCAAGGTCCTCGGGCAGGTCGGCCATGCCTCCACCGTCGCCCGGAGCGGGGCTCGCCGCAAGCTCCCGCGCCGGAAACCACGTCCGGCGACGGGTTTCCACGAAACCCTGCAAGTCGGTGAGTACCGCCTTGATGTCGCGTTCGACCGCCGCCAGCACCGTCCGCGGCGGCGCACACAACTATGCCGGGCACCACAGCGGTACGCGGACCGCACGTAGCTGGTTATGTCCCGGCGGGCCTGGCGTCGAGGGCGGCCCGGCGAAGCTTGGCACCATCTCCCGCATCGTCGGCACCAGCCTGCGCGACGCCTGGCACACGACCATGATGTGCGCGGGATTCACCGCGGCCGACGGTGATTTCACCGTCGCCGCCGGCAACAGTCGGCTCTGGGCCGCGGTCGCCGAGGGAATTACGCAAGCGGCTATGGAAACTGCCCTCGCGCACGGGATTCCGTCGACCGTTTCGACGGATAGCGAGCGGCCCCCGCAAGGTGTGTGAGCCTCGATGACAGGGTGACAGCGCTACGCCGCGAGGAAGTCTGTGAGGGCGCGGGCGACCTGGTCAGGAGCATTCTCCGTCGGGATGTGCGCGGCCTGTGGAATGCGCACGAGCGTGGTGTGCGGGATCTCCGAGGCGAATTTCTCGGCGTACTCGACTTTCTCGAAGCGATCGTCCTCGCCCCAGACCAGCAGTTTCGGGGTCGGGCAGCGGCGTAATGCGGGGACGAGATCGAGGGTGTGGCGACTGTCGGCCGCGGCCACCATGGCCAGCCAAGAACTGCGCACGCGCGGGTCGGTCCACGGCTCCAGATAGTCGGCGACACGCTGTGCTGTGGCGGCACCGGCCAGATCCCTGGTCACCGCCTCGCGGCGGGCCGTGAGGAGTTCGAGGGCGGTGGTGGCCGCGATAACCTCCGGGTCGCGGAATCGGGCCACGTGTGGCGCGGGCCAGGAGTCGTAGGCGACGGAGTTGACCAATGCCATCCGGGGCACCGCCAGCCGATCGCGCGCGAGGAGATGCTGGGCGACAGCGCCGCCGATGTCGTGGCCCGCGACGGCGATGGGCTCGGCGAGGCCCAGCGCGGCCGCGAATCGCGGCACCCATTCCGCCAAGGCCGGGACGGTCGCCGTTTCCAGGTGAGTTCTCCCCCGGAGCGGCCCAGTCCGGGGAAATCGACCGCGATCGGGCGGAGCCCTGCAATGGCGAGGGGTTCCAATACCGGCAGCCACACCCGGCTCCAGTAGGTCCCGTGCAGCAGCAATACGGGAGGGCCGTCCCGACCCGCGGTCAGGTACGAAATCGTTTCGCCGTCGACGCGGACCTCTTTCCTCACCGCGCCCGTTTCGGTGGTTTCGCTCATGGGACCACTGTGGTCCGAGTCCGGCTTCCTGCCGAGAGTCCGAAAAGACATCCTTGGGTATATTTCTGCCATGCGTCGTCATCGAGTGGTGGCTTTGGTCAATCCGCCGCAGTCGCCGTTCGAGTTGGGTTGTGCGGCTGAGGTATTCGGTACCGTCCGCCCGGACGTACCGGATCACTACGACTTCCGCGTCTGCGCCGAGCGGCCCGGCCCCGTGCGCACCACTGTCGGTTACGCAATGCTCGTCGACGCCGGCCTGTCGGCATTGCGGGAGGCGGACACCGTCATCGTTCCCGGCTGGCAGCCACCGACCACGCCCGCGTCGTCGGCCGTCGTCGAGGCATTGCGTACCGCTCACCGGCGCGGGGCACGAATCGTCGCCATTTGCACGGGAGCGTTCGTGCTCGCACAAACCGGGCTGCTCGACGGCCGGAGCGCGACCACCCACTGGCGCCACGCCGCACAACTCGCCTCCGCCTTCCCTGAGGTGGAGCTGGCCTCGGACGTGCTCTACGTGGACCACGGCGATGTGGCGACGAGCGCCGGAACCGGCGCGGGCATCGACCTGTGCCTGCACCTCGTGCGGTCCGACCACGGCGCGGCGCACGCTGCCCAGATCGCTCGCCACATGGTGCTGCCACCGCATCGAGAGGGCAGCCAGCTCCAGTACGCCACACAACCCGCCCCCGCCAAACCCGACGAATCACTGGCACCGCTGCTGGAGTGGGCCACCTCCCGCCTCGACACGGCGCTGACCGTCGACCGCCTCGCCGCGCAGGCCGGGCTGTCGACGCGAACTCTCGCCCGGCGCTTCACCGAGCAGCTCGGCACCAGTCCGGGCCAGTGGCTACTCGGCCAACGCCTCGACGCGGCGCGCGCCCTCCTGGAGAACACCGACCTCCCGGTGGAAGCCGTCGCAACCCGAGCCGGCCTCGCCTCCGCGGTAAATCTGCGCCGCCGCTTCCGCGAACATCTCGGCACGACCCCGGGCGCCTACCGCCGCACCTTCGGCGAAACCCGATAGCCCGTCCCTACCCTCATGGAGGCGATGGGTTCGGGTCGGTGGGATGTATTCGGTACCAGCCGGTTTCGTCTACTCCTGCTAGACCTCCTAGTTCCAGGGCGGGCAGGGCTGCGCGTACGGCGGGGAGGGGGAGGCCGGAGTCGCGGGATAGTTCGAGGGGGCTGCGGGAGCCTATTGCGGGGAGAGCGGCGTAGATGGTGGCTGGGTCGCCGTCCAGGGCATCGGCTGGGTCGGAGCGGGGTCCGGTGGCGAGAGGGAGGCGCAATGGGCCGAGTTCGTCGAGGACCTCTTCGGCTCGGCTAACCAGGAGTGTTTCGCCTTCTCGGATCATGCGATGGCAGCCGACGGAGGAGGACGAGGTGATCGGTCCGGGCACGGCCATTGCGGGGCGGCCGAGGCGGCGCGCCCATTTGACCGTGTTTCTGGCACCGCTGCGCAGGCCCGCCTCGACTACGAGGACGCCGTCGGCGAGGGAGGCGATGAGGCGGTTCCGGGCGAGGAAGTGGTGTTTGTGCGCGGTGGCGCCGGGCGGGTATTCGCTGATCACCAGGCCGGTTTCGCTAATCTCGGCGAGCAGTCGCTCGTGCTGGGCGGGATATGGGCGGTCCACGCCACAGCCCAGCACGGCGACGGTGGAGCCACCGACTGCCAGTGCCGCGCGATGGGCCGTGCCATCGATGCCGAAGGCGGCGCCCGACACGATCGTCCAACCGCCATAGGCGAGTTCGCCCACGATTTCGGCGGTCGCGTGCTCGCCGTAACCGGTGCTGCAGCGGGCGCCGACGACGGCCAGCGCGCGGTCGGTCGAGTCGAGCAGCGACAGCGGGCCGCGTGCCCACAGCACCAGTGGTATCGCGGCTCCGGCGTCCCGCGCCGGGTCGAGTTGGTTCAGTCCGAGCAGACGCCAGGCCGGCCACTCGGGGTCGTCCGGTGTCACCACGCGCCCGCCCAATCGGGTGACCGCCTCGAGATCTCGTTCGGCGCGGTCGATTCCACGCCGAGTCTCGGTGGGGCCGCGCAGGGACTCCGGTAGGTCGCACTCGCGCACGGCCCGCGCCGCCTCGAGCACACCGACCCGGTCGATCAGCGCCGACAGCGGCGCGCACGGGCCTCCGACCACACGCGACAGGTAGATCCACGCCAGACGGCGCTCGTCGGTGTCGAGGGTCATCAGTTCGGTGTCACCGCGTCGCGGGCCACCAAGTCGTAGCCCATCGCCCAGTGGTTCCGTACCCTCGAAATCCGCGTCCCGATCGCTCATCGCTCCCCCATTTCGTGTCGGCCCACCCCGCTCCGGTACGACAGCGCCGCGAATGGACGGTCCCGCGGTCCACGCGTTCATGACGGTCCGCGCTGCCGGAAGTTCAACGCCTGCAAGACATCCTGAGTGCTCGGTACGTCACCGCCGCGCAGATCGCACACCGTCCAGGCGACGCGGATCGCGCGGTCGGCCGCCCGCGCCGACATGCGGCCCTGTCGCAACGCGGTCTCCACCGGAGCCAGGGATTCGCGCGGCAACCGGAACCGTTGGCGCAGCACGTGTCCGGGGACCTCGGCGTTGGCGGACCAGCCGTACTCCGCCCACCGCCGCACCGCCGCCTGTCGCGCCACCTCCACCCGACCGCGTACCGCCTCGCTGCTCTCGGCTTCCGTGGAGGCGAACGCCCCGGCGGCCTGGCCGACCATCTGCACCCAGAGATCGATGCGGTCCATCAATGGACCCGACAGCTTGCCCAGGTATCGTCGCCGCGCCAGCGGCGCACAGATGCAGTCCACGTCGCGGGCGGGCGAGCACGGGCACGGGTTGGCGGCCAGAATGAGCTGGAACCGGGCCGGATACCGGGCCACCCCGTCTCTGCGGGCGATGCGAACCTCGCCCTCCTCCAAGGGAGTTCGCAGCGACTCCAGCACCTTCGTGCCGATCTCGGCGCACTCGTCGAGAAACAACACGCCGCGGTGAGCGCGGCTGACCGCGCCGGGTCGCGCCGAACCGGATCCGCCGCCGACCATAGCGCTCACCGACGACGAGTGATGTGGCGCGACGAAGGGCGGCATCGTGATCAGCGGGTGATCGCCGGACAGCGTTCCCGCGACCGAATGGATGGCCGTCACCTCCAGCGACTCCGATTCCGTCAGCGGCGGCAGCAGACTCGGAAGGCGTTGCGCCAGCATGGTTTTGCCGATGCCGGGCGGGCCGGTGAGGAGTAAGTGATGGCCGCCCGCCGCGGCTACTTCGAGCGCCCAGCGGGCCTCGTCCTGCCCAACCACCTCGTTGAGGTCGCCGCCCGTGCGCTGGGTGGGCGGGAGCGCGCCGTCCGGCTCGCGCAGCATGCCGTCGCCGCGCAGCCAGTCGATCAGCCCGCGCAGGGTCGACGCGCCGAGCACCGTGACCCCGTCCACCAGCCCGGCCTCGGCCAGCGCGCACTCCGGCACCACCACCGTGGACCGCCCCGCTCCCCGCGCGGCCAGCACCGCAGGAAGGATGCCGCGCACCCGGCGCACCCGCCCGTCCAGCGCCAGTTCGCCGAGCAACACCGTGCCCGCCAGCCGCACCGAGGGAATCGCGTCCCCCGCGTCGAGCACGGCCGTCGCCAGGGCCAAGTCGTACACGCTGCCGATCTTCGGAAGCGTCGCCGGGGACAGCGCCATGATCACCCGGCCGTCGGGCCATTTCTCGCCGGAGTTGGTCACCGCAGCGCGCACGCGGTCCCGCGATTCCTGCAGCGTGGTGTCGGGCCGCCCGACCAGATGAACAGAAGGCAAGCCCTGCCCGATATCGGCCTCGATCTCGACCAGCTGACCGTCCACACCGGTGACCGCAACCGAATAGGCCCGCCCGAGCGCCATCAGAACACCGCCGGAAGATGCTCGATCACCGGCTCACGATGACGAACGAGCAGCACCGACACCACGTCGAACCGGATGCGCCGCCACGGCCCCGGCTGCTCGTCGAGCCACAGCAGCGCCAGCCGCCGAATACGCTGCTGTTTGGTAAATGTCACCGCCTCAGCCGGCACCCCGAACCCCACCCCCGACCGAGTCTTCACCTCGATAAAAGCGGTGACATCCCCCTCCCGCCCGATCAGATCCAGCTCGCCGTACCGACACCGCCAGTTCCGCTCGACGATCTCCATACCCGCCGCCCGCAAGAACCGCGCGGCCAACTCTTCCCCATGTGCGCCAAGCGCCAGATTATGTGCCACCCACCCAGCGTGAAGAACCGCCAACCCACCTCAACCAAGCCGACCTGCACAAACAGAAACCCTGTGAGTAACCGAACCCCTGTGGATAACACGCCCACCCCCAACCCAAAAACCCGCGAGCCTAAACCGGCACCACTACAGGTCCGCCAACCATTCCCCCACGCCAACACCCCAAATCACGCAGCTCCCCACGCCCACACCCACATCGCGCAACTCCCCACGCCCACATCCCCCACCGCGCAACCCTCACGCCCACGCCCCCACCGAGCAACCCTCACGCCCACATTCCACCCCACGCAACCCCCTCCGCCAAAAACCTCCCCTGTAGCACGCCAACCCCGTAAGTTTTCGGCGCGTATACGGGTTTTGTGGGGGGGGGCCGAAGAACGCCCAAGTCCGCCCCCGGGGCCGCCAAACCAGCC
>NZ_JARWOP010000260.1 GCF_029868745.1 Nocardia wallacei
CCCCGGGGGGAACTACTTGTGCCGGCCGTGGAGGAGGGGGACGATGCGGCGGAGTAGTTTCATGGTGCTTTCGGTGCGGGTGTAGCTGAGTAGGGCCATGCCGGGGATTGTGAAGCGCTGCACTGCGATCGAGTGCGGGGTGGTGAATTCCAGCATGCCGGGGGCGCCGTGGATGCGGCCGATGCCGGAGTCGCGGCCGCCGCCGAAGGGCAGGGCGGAGATCGCGGCGAAGCCCAGGACCGAGTTGACCGAGGTGGCGCCGGCCTTGATGCGGCGGGCGATCTCGAGGCCGTGCTTGCGCGAGAAGACCGCCGAACCCAGCGAGTAGGTGGAGTTGTTGGCCAGCTCCACCGCCTCGTCGACGCTCTGCACGGTGCGGATGGTGACCGTCGGGCCGAAGGTCTCCTCGCGGACCGCCGCGGAACTCTCGTCCACATCGACCAGCACCACCGGCTCGATGTAGGCGCCCTGCACCGAATCGGGGCCGCCGAGCACCGCGGTGCCGCCGTTCTTCAGGGCGTCCTCGATGTGGCGGCGCACGATGTCGATCTGGCTCGGCATGGTCATCGGGCCGTAGGAGGCCTTCTCGTCCGAGCCGGGGTGCACGTTCGACAGGATCTTCTTCACCTCGGCCACGAACTGGTCGCTGATCGAGGCGTCCACGTACACGCGCTCGACACCGGCACAGGTCTGGCCGCTGTTCATGGTGGCGCCGTAGGCGACCGCGTCGGCGGCGGCCTTGATATCGGCGTCCGGTGCGACGATGACGGCGTCCTTGCCGCCGCACTCCAGCAGCACCGGCGTGAGCCGGTCGGCGGCGGCCGCCATGATCTTCTTGCCGGTCGCGGCGGATCCGGTGAACGCCACCTTGTCGATATCGGCGCGCACCAGCGCGGCGCCGGTGTCGCCGTAGCCGTTGACGGTGACGAAGACGCCCTCGGGCAGTTCCGGGTTGGCCTCGGAGAACGCCTTCGCGACGAAATTGCCGATGCTGGTGGAGAATTCGCTCGGCTTGTACACCACCGTGTTGCCGGCGGCCAGCGCGTACGCGATCGACCCGTTCGGCGTGTAGACGGGGTAGTTCCAGGGCCCGATCACGCCGATGACACCCAGCGGGCGCTGTTCGATGTAGGCGCCGAAGTTGGACATCAGCGCGCCGGGGGAGACCTTCTTCGGCTTCAGGACCTTCTCGGCGTTCTTGGCGGCCCAGGAGATGTGCTCGAGGGCGAGCAGCAGTTCGAGGAACGCGTCGTCGCGCGGCTTGCCGTTCTCGGCGTGGATCAGGTCGCACAGCTCGTCGGATTTGGTGACCAACCGGCTGGCCCAGCGCAGCAGATGTTTCTTGCGTTCCGCGTAGGACAGCGAGCCCCAGACGGCCGCGGCTCCGCGCGCTGTGTCGACGGCCGCGCCGACCGCCTGCGCGTCGGCGATCGGATGGGTGGCGATGACCTCGCCGGTGGCCGGATTGACCGAAGTCAGGGTGGTGTCACCGGCGACGGCGGTGGACTCGGTGGTGGACATGGTTCGGCGGCCCCTAATGAGAGAGTTACGGCACGAAGTTCTCATACCCTAGATGTGAAGTCAACCGCCTTCAGTTGCATTTCCGGCCATCTTTCGTGCCGTCCGGCCATGCGGGTGCGGCGGCGGCGCGACGAAACCGGAATTCGTCGGTGGGCGGTGGCAGCATGGGGGCATGTGCGGCAGATATGCGACAACGGCCAACCCGGCGCGGCTGGCGGCCGAGTTGGACGCGATCGACGAGACCGGTGACCCGCCCGACCTGGACCGCGCGAATTACAACGTGGCCCCCACCAACCAGGTGCTCACCGTGGTCGAGCGGCACGACCACGACCACCCGGAAGACGATCCGGCGCTGCGCATCCGGCGCATGCGCTGGGGGCTGATTCCCGTCTGGACCAAGGCGTCCGAGCCGGGCGTGCCGGCCAAGGGCAAGCCCCTGTTCAACGCCCGCTCCGATCGCGCGGCCACTGCCCCCTCGTTCCGCGACGCGACGAAGAAACGCCGCTGCCTGGTGCCGATGGACGGCTGGTACGAATGGCTCGTCGAGCCCGCGCCGACCGGTAGGGGCAAAGCTGTCAAGCAGCCTTTCTTCATGTCGAACGCCGACGGCTCCCCCCTGTACATGGCAGGCCTGTGGTCGACCTGGCGCGACCGCTCGGTCGAGGACATGGCCCCGATCCTGTCCTGCACGATCCTGACCACGGACGCCGTCGGCGACCTGACCCGAATCCACGACCGGATGCCCCTGGTGATGCCGCGCGAGCACTGGGACGCCTGGCTCGATCCCGACCGCCCCGCACCGGCGGAACTGCTGGAAACACCTGGCCCGGAACGGGTCTCGGGAATCGTGGCGCGCCCGGTGTCCTCGCTGGTGAACAGCGTCCGCAACAACGGACCCGAACTGCTCGCACCCGCGCCGGGAGCGCCCGCTCCGGACAGCGAACAGGCCGGGCAGATCAGCCTGATCTGAACCCGGCCCGCACGGCGAGGAGGGCCTCAAATATCGCACTTCACCGCCGGGGTGGCGAGGTTGAGGCCGCACTTGATGAGCTCGGTCCCCAGCTCCAGAATCTTGCTGGTGGTGGCCCCACCCAGCTTCTCCGCCTTCTCCGGCGCCTTCTCGAGACGCTTCTCCGGTTGCTGCTGACTTGGTACGCCCGGGCTGGTGCCGAGCGGGAAATTCGGGTCACCGCCGGGTGCCGCGCCCGCGGGGGCGACGACGAGCGCGCCGGACCCCACTACGAGGATCGCGCCGCAGGTGACGACCATGGTGCGCACACGCTGCCGGTGGGACATTTTCGCATCACATCCTCACGGTCGAACGAATTCTGGCCGCTCAAGTAATGCACAGATACTGGTGTGGTTGATGGGGTTTCTGTGATTTACACCTGTGAGCGCGGCGTTTCTCCGGAGGTCAGCAGGGCCGGCCGAGCCGTCTCGTAGTCGTCGACGAACCGGCGCAGCAGCGTCGCCAGCTGCTCGCGGTCGGCGTGATCCCAGTCCGCGACGATGTGCTCGAGCATTTCGACGCGACGCTTGCGCAGCTGTGCGGCCAGCTCCCGGCCGGCATCGGTGACGGTGAGCACGCTGGCCCGCCCGTCGTCCGGGTCGGCGCGGCGCTCGATCAGCCCGCGCTTGACCAGCCCGGCGACCTGACGGCTGATGGTGGACGCGTCGGAGAACATCGCCTCGGCCAGCGTGCCCGAACGCATCGGGCCGTCGGCGAGCAACCGGAAGATGATGCTGTAGGCGGAGATCTCGATCTCGCCCCCGGACGCGGCGGCGATCTGGGCGTTGGTGCGTTCACGGAGACGACCGAGCCGGATCAACTGCTGGCCGATCGTGTCGATCACCTCGTTATCGTCCACGCACGGTCACCTCCTCGCACTCGCACCATTGTCCAGCAGACTGGTCAGCCGGTCACCGCGGCGGTCACCGCGCCCGTGAGCCGGACCAGGTCCGCCGGCGCCAGCTCGATCTCCAGTCCGCGCTTACCGGCGCTGCACAGCACCCGATCCCAGCGCAGCGCCGAATCGTCCAGCACCGTGGGCAGCGCGCGCTTCTGGCCCAGCGGCGAGATACCGCCCAGCACATAGCCGGTGGTGCGCTCGGCCTTCGCCCGATCGGCCAGGACCGCCTTCGGCGCGCCCAGCGCGGCGGCCGCCGCCTTCAATGTCAGCGTGCGCGGCACCGGCAGCACGGCCACCGCCAGACCACCCGTCGACAGCTCGAGCACCAGCGTCTTGAAGATCTGCGCGGCCGCCACGCCCACCTCGTCCGCCAGCGCGGCGACCGCCTCGGCGCCGTAGGAGTCGCTGCGCGGATCGTGCGCGTAGGCGTGCACCCGGTGCGCCACCTGCGCACGGGTGAGCGCAAGGATCGCGGGAGTCGAAGCACCTGCCATGCCGGTCAACCTTAGAGCCGCCGCGGCGCGGCCGGGAACACAGCGGCCGCCGACCATGTTGCACGCGGTACGCCGAACGTCCGCCGGGGGCCCGGACGAGGCAACGAGAGATTCGATCGGAACAAAGGAGATGCCGGTGACCGTGCTGGTCGACGAACGCCCGGTGGCAGTCGCTTGGCCGCCCGACACCGGGTTCCCGGTGTCCACCCCGCTCGCGGTAGATTCGAAAGCTACGGCGATCGAAGGGATGGGCGTGACGAGCGACGATACCGCGGGCAACGCTGAGCGCAAGAATGCCGGGCGCACGGACGTGAGCGCCGCCGAGGATCCGGCGATCGACGATCCCGCCGACGACATCGACGGCGCCGAGGGCGAGCCCGGCGTGGCTCGCAGCACCGCCAGCGACGCGGAACTGGCGCAGCGCTTCGAGCGCGACGCCCTGCCGTTGCTGGATCAGCTCTACGGCGCCGCCCTGCGGATGACGCGCAACCCGGCCGACGCCGAGGATCTGGTGCAGGAGACGTTCGCCAAGGCGTATCAGGGTTTTCGGTCGTTCCGTGAGGGCACCAATCTGCGGGCCTGGCTGTACCGCATCCTGACCAACACCTACATCAACTCCTACCGCAAGAAGCAGCGCCAGCCCGCGCAGTATCCGACCGAGGAGATCACCGACTGGCAGCTGGCGTCCACCGCCGAGCACACCTCGACCGGTCTGCGCTCCGCGGAGATGGAGGCGCTCGAGGCACTGCCCGACGACGACATCAAGGCGGCGCTACAGTCGTTGCCCGAGGAATTCCGGATGGCGGTGTACTACGCCGACGTGGAGGGCTTCCCCTACAAGGAGATTGCCGACATCATGGGGACCCCGATCGGTACCGTCATGTCCCGCCTGCACCGCGGCCGCAAACAGCTCAAGGGCCTGCTGGCCGACGTGGCACACGAGCGGGGCTTCGATCGGGACCGAACGGGAAGTGCGCGGCAGGAGGTTACTCGATGAGCGACGACATGGAACTGGATTGCACGGCGGTCCTCACCGATGTCTGGCTCATGCTCGACGGTGAGTGCGACGACGCCACCCGGGAGCGGCTACAGCACCACATGGACCACTGTTCGCCGTGCATCGAGGCGTACGGGCTGGAGGAGAAGCTGAAGCGCCTGCTCAGCACCAAGTGCGGCGGCGATCGCGCCCCGGACTCGTTGCGCGAGCGGCTGACCCTCGAGATCCGCAAGTCGGTCGTCATCACCGAGACCAAGATCGAGAATCCCTAGGTCGGTACAGGTCGGGGAACACAGCAGAGCGGGGCCCGAGAAAAAGGGGGGAGGGGGGGGCGGGGGGTTTAGGCCGGGGGGGCCGGGGGGGCCGCGGGGGGGGGGGGCGGGCGGGGGTTGGGGGGGGGGGGCGTGGGGGGGGGGGGGTTAGTGGGAGG
>NZ_JARWOP010000261.1 GCF_029868745.1 Nocardia wallacei
ACCACGTTCCCGCGCCACTACATTCGCGTCACCGCCTACGACGCGAGCTACGGCAGGCAGACGACGGCCCTGAGCTTCCTGGTGCAGCGTCCGGCCGAGGAGCCGGGGTTCCTGCTGACCCGGGTGGAATCCGACGACCGCTACCGCGCCTCGGCGTCGCGCTTCGGTGGTATGAACGGCCGGACGACGCCCTCCATTTCCGCGGCGGTGCGCGGCCGGCTGGTGAGGCCCAGGACCGGCGCCGTCGTGATGCGCACATCACCCATCACGGTGTCCGCGCCCAGCGGGTCACGCCAGATGTTCCATACCGGGGACATGTCCAGATGCCCCATGTATTTGATGTTCACGCCCTCCTCGTTGACGTGCTCGGCCTCGGCGACGATGGTGTCGGTCTCGATACGCTTCTGCTCGCCCGCCGACTCGCTCACGTCGGTCAGCCCGGCCATGATCCGGGTGAACGATTCCTCCGGTGTGTCACCGGCTTTCACGTCGGTCAGCGTGCTGGCGTGCGAGAAGTACTCGTTGGCGCCGATGTACTGCTCGTACATGCGCGACACCAGTACCAGGAAGCGCTCGTAGGCGCGGCGATAGGTGTAGTCGAAGAACGCCAAGGCCTCGGCCTCCGGCATCTCGCCGCGCAGCGCGGTGGCGATCGATGCCGCGGCGCACAGCCCGCCGTACGTCGCGAGGTGCACACCGGTCGACAACAGCGGGTCCAGGAAGCACGCCGAGTCGCCGACGATGGCATAACCCGGCCCGCAGAACCGGTCGGACACATAGGAATAGTCCTGCTCGGCGCGCACGTCGGTGACCTGCCGCGCGCCCTCGAGCATCACCGCCAGCTTCGGGTTCTTGCGGATGGAGTCGTGGTAGAACGCCTCCCGCGAGCCGAGTTCGCGCACCCGCGCGCCGGCGACCGTGGTGGCGACCACGTAGCCGACGCTGTAGCGACCACCGGCCAGCGGGATGTGCCAGAACCAGCCGCCCTCATCGGTCGAGACCACGTTGATCGCGCCCTCGGGGCTGTCGGGGTGCAGCTGTGCGCCCTCCCAGTAGGACCAGACCGCGATATTGCGAAAAGCGTTGTGCTGCTTGCGCATATCGAAGTACCGACGGGAGAGCAGACCGGCCCGGCCGGAGGCGTCGACGAGGAAGTCGAAGGTGGTGGTGCGGACCTCGTCGTCACCGGCGAGGGTCCATTCGACCGCGGTCGGACGGTCCTCGTCGAATACCACGTTCTGCACCGTGGCCCGCTCGATCACCTCGGCGCCCTGCTTGGCGGCGTTGCGCAGCAGGATGTTGTCGAATTCCGCGCGATCAACCTGCCACGACCAGGCCTCCGCGTCGACGAGCTTGGACCAGTCCAGCAACCAGGTGTCGTCCTTCCATTGGAAATATCCACCGCGCTTCACCTGGAATCCGTGGGCGGCAACCTCGTCGTACGCGCCGGACAGGCGCAACGTCGACAGACAGGAAGCCAGCAGCGATTCCCCGATGTGGTACCTCGGAAATTGGTCCTTTTCCAGGAGTGTTACTCGAATGCCCGAGCGTGCGAGCAGGGCTGCGGTGGTCGACCCGGCAGGGCCTCCACCTACTACTAGGACGTGCGGATTGTTCCCCATAGCAAACTCCCTGGAAACTGCCGACAACAAGAATGCGCGCGTCCGCACCGGCGACCGGACCCGCTCCGGGCTCCAGGCTGGCCAGCAACCCGAAACAAGCATTGCCGCTGGATAACTAGAAGACGTGGCGCAATAGTTATTGTAGGAAACGATCATTGAAAGCTCAAGTGCAAGAACATTTCTCGGTGATCGCCAGCACCTCTCGGAAGGGTGCTGAAAGGTAGCGGGTACCCACAGAGGGCGCGGCCTGCCGCGCTGTCGCCCACGGCATGTCGGATATCGATGCCGAAGGAATCGGGAAACCCGGAAGGTGTCTACCGAGCCGTACGCTTCGCCGGGAACGTCACCGGAGGGACGGAAGGCCTGGCCGGAAGCGGCAACGATCGTCTCGTCTCGTCATCACCCGCTCTTCCTCGTAAAGAATTGGTTTGGCGGCCTTGATCCAGGGTAAAGCCATCGACGACCGCACGGGGGCGTTGCGGGCAAATCGGTCGAAACCCTGTGTTCGCACTATTGCGAATCCACAGGACAGGCTCCGCCCCTGGGCGATTCGTCGATACTCCGGTGTCGGGCTGTCTACCCGCGTGGACCAGCGGCGACGGCGACCGTCGTGGCCGCGGCCTGTGCCGCCTCGGCCACCGAGCAGCGGCCGAGGCCACAGGCGGTCGCGATGCCGTAGGCCGTGCGGCCCGCCGCCGCCTCGAACAGGTCACGGGCGCGGGCGCTTTCGTCGCCCGGTTCCGACGACGCCACTCCGGCGATCACCCGCCAGCCCGGATCGAGTCGGCGCAGTGGCGCATAGAACTCCGGGTCGAGCGGCGCCGGCTCGGCGCCGAACGCGCAGGGCACGTGCGCCGGCGGCAGCGGGAGCCCGGCCTTGTGGAGCCGTCGCGCGGTGTGGTTGAGGAGTGTGACCGCCGGGGCGAGATCGCGGGGCGACAGCAGGCTCTTGTGCCCATAGTCGCCGTAGCAGAGATGGACGACCCGGTCCGCCCCGATCGCCGCCATCCGCTCGAGAAATCCGGCGAGCTGCCCGGCGACGAGGGGCGCCACCGCCCACTGGAACCGCAACTGCTGGGCTTTGACCATGCTGAGCAACGCGAAAGGCGACTCCACCTGCCAGACGACGCTGTCGCCGTAGCGCTGCTGGACCTCGGTCATCTCGCCCAGCACCGCCTCGGTGAACACCGGCAGATGCCGTAAGGCGGCGACCACGACACCGATGTGCCGCAGCGCCTTTCCGACCGGCAGCCCGGCCGAGACGGCCGCACCGGCGAAGACGAACATCGCCAGATCCAGCGGATTCGGTTGGCTGATCTGCACTTTCATCCCGGCCAGCTCCGGCCGCTCGCCCTGCAGCGCCTGCCACGCCGAGACGACGTCACCGATCCGCTCGACCCGCTCCATGGCCACGTGCTCGGGCTCCAGCCGGCGGCCCTGTCGCACACCGTAGCTGGGGAAAGTGCTGTAGTCGGTGTAGTCACCGGCCGCGACGATCTCGAAGACGTCGTGCTTGCCGCGGGTCTGCAGGTATTCGAGAATCCAATCGGGGTCCAGATCGCAGGGCAGGCCCGTCACCGGGGTGCCCGCGGTGTGGTCGGCGAACCATCGCAGAACGGCTCTGTCCCCCGTCATCAACTCCCCCGGAAGAGACCCGACAAAGTGTGCGTACCTGGCCTGATGCGGCTCTTCTGTGCTGTTCATGCGGGGCCCTGCCATCCCTAGCTCGAGCCGGGCACCGGCCCGGCCGCGTCGTTCGTCAGCCTTTCCAGGGTACCCGGGCATACCGCCCCGCTACTCCCGTTCGTGAGAGACGAACGCATCGCAGCAGCTCGGGGGGCTTCTGGACGGCCTCCCAATAGCATTAGCGGGCAACAGCTTTCACGACGCGCCGCGAACCGGGCGCGAACATCGTCCGAACGCGCCCGGCCCGGCCACCGCTTCCGGCAACCCCCCTCGGCGCCTCCGGCAAACGGTTCCGCGGCGGCGCGCGGCCGCCGCGGAACCCCGGCCCCGGAGTGTCAGCCCGCCGCCAGCGGGGTGAGGCAGCTGGCCGGTGGGTCGACGAAGATGCACAGCGACGGGGCGTGCGAGGGGCGGTACCCGGCGGGGACGCCGCCCGCGGCGACGATCTGCGAATAGGCGCCCACGGCGTCGGTCGGGCGGCGGGTGAGGGCGGGATCGGTGCGCACGTCGACCGTGTAGAGGCCGAAACGTGGTGTGTAGCTGCCCCATTCGTAGTTGTCGGTGAGGCTCCAGTAGTTGTAGCCGATGACGTTCATGCCGTCGGCCTTGGCGCGCTGGAGCCAGTACACGGTGTCGCGCAGATGGTCACTGCGGGTGTAGCCGTCGGCGCGGGGGAGGCCGTTCTCGGTGGGCATGCCGTTCTCCACGATGTAGAGCGGCTTACCCGGAAAGCGCTTCGAATAGTGTTGCAGCGCATAGTAAATACCCTCGGTGCGCAGCGGCATCTCCCAGATGCGCGGTCCCGGCAGGGTCGGGATGGCCGAACCGCTGGCCCGGGAGATGGCGCCGAGCAGCGACTGCGCCGGATCGAAGCCGAAATAGTAGTCCACGCCCACGAAGTCGAGCCGGGCCCCGACCCGGTCGGCGAACGCGCCGTTGACCTGGTCCTCGGAACCGGCGACGTATCCGACATTGGCGGTCACCTGCGCGCCGGGCTGCACTTGGTGGATGTAGTCGTAGATGTCGTTGTGCGCCTGCACGATTCGATCCTGCATGCTCCCCGCGTCGGCGGCGCCGCCGCGGATCTCGTGCTGAATGTAGGCAGCGGGTTCGTTCACGGTGACCCACAACGGATTTCGCGAGGCGTACCGGTCGACGACCGCGCGCATATTGGCCAGCCAGTCGCCGACCATGCCCGCGCCGCGCCAGCCGCCGCGGTCCACCGCCCAGCCGGGGTACACCCAGTGGTCCAGGGTGATCATCGGCCGCATCCCGGCCGCCACGATGTTCGCGACGACGTCGTCGTAGAAGCGGAAGGCGTTGTCGTCCCAGACCCCGGGCTCCGGCTGCAACCGCGCCCATTCGATTCCCACCCGGAACACCCGCACACCCATGTCGGCGGCCAGGCGAATATCCGAGGCGTACCGCTCGGTGAAATCGACCGAGTCCTGTAGTGGCTCGAAGCTCGGGTTCTTGGCGATGTAGCGCGTCCAATTACTGTCCGGCGCACGGCCTTCGGACTGGAATCCGGAACTCGCCACCCCCCAGAGGAATTCCGAGTCGAGTGGTGCCAGGGCGGCCGACCGCAACGGCGGGGCGGCCAGGGACTGCGTACCGAGCAGCAGAGTCGACGCGACGACGACGAACGCGGCCAGGACACATCGTTGAAACCGAGATCGCATCGACTCAGCGTAACGGGCGCCGAGGGGTCGACGCCGGAGATCGCGGCTAGTCGATACAGCCGCAAAGACTTCCGCGATTGACCGCCGCCCGACCGGGTAGCCGAGACAACGACACGCCTCAGCGAGGAAAGGAGTCCCTGGTGGTAGACGAAATCAGGGCGGCGCCGGCCCGGGAGCGCCCGGTGGGCGAGCTGGTCGGCGACGCCTCCGAGCAATTGTCCCGCCTGGTCCGCGACGAGATGCGGCTCGCGGTCGCCGAGCTGCAGCAGAAGGGCAAACGGACCGGGATCGGAGCGGGGCTGTTCGGCGTCGCGGCCGTGCTGGCGTTCTACGGCGGTGCGGCGCTGGTGGCCTGCGTCGTGCTGGCGCTGGCCACGGCGCTCGCCGGGTGGCTGTCGGCGCTGCTCGTCGGCGCGGTGCTCCTGCTGATCGCGGGAGTGGCAGCGCTGATCGGAAGCAAGCAGGTACGCGCCGCGACCCCGCCGGTGCCGCAGGAGGCGGTGAGCGGCGTGCAGACCGATATCGAGACCGTGAAGGAGGGACTGCGCCGATGACCGGATCACACCGTGACACCGACGCCGAGGCGGCAGCGGCGGCGCCGACCGAACCGGACGCCATCAGACGCGATATCGAGCGGACGCGCGCGGAACTCGGCGAGACGGTCGACGCGCTGGCGCACAAGGCCGACGTCCCAGCCCGCGCCAAGGATAAAATTCACGACACCTCCACCACCGCACAGGCGAAGGCGAGCGAATTGTCCGCGCGGGCCGAGGACGCCGCCGGCCGGGCGATCGCCACGACGGAGGCGCGCGCGGACCAGGCGGGCGCGGCAGTCCGCCGCCGTCCGCTCCCCGCCGCCGCGGCCGCCGCAGCCGCCGCGGTCCTGGTGACGTGGCGGCTCGTGCGCCGCCGCAACCGCAAGGATCGGCGGTCGTGATGACACTGCTCTACAAACCGCTGGGCATGCTCGTCGGCGTCTTGGGCGGATTGGCCGCGTCCGCCGTGTTCGCACACACCTGGAAGCTGCTGACCGGTGAGGACGACGCGCCCTCCGCCACCGACCGCGACCGCACCTGGGGCGAGATCGTGGCCGCCGCCGCCCTGCAGGGCGCGGTGTTCGCCACCGTCCGGGCCGTTATCGACCGCGGTGGCGCCACCGGTTTCCGAAAGGTCACCGGCACCTGGCCCGGCGCCGACTGAACGGCGCGGCAGGCGGCGTCACCGCAGCACGCTCAGGGCCGCGGGTCGTGGCGCGTCGGTGCCGTGGTGGGCGCGGGATCAGCTTGTCTTTCAGGTGATTTCGGTGGGGCGGCGGCGGTCGACTCCGGAGCGAACACCTTGGGAGACGGCGGAGGGGCGTGGGTCTTTTCCGACCACGGCGTCCGTGGGGTATCGCGAGATTCCTGCGCACGATTCCCCGTTCGGCCGCCCGTCCGGCGGCGCGGCTTCCGGGCGGTTTGCCGACCGCCCGCCTTCGGCCGTTCCCAGGGTGTCGAGGACTGCGACCTGTTCGCCGCGGCCTGCGCACTCCCGTGACCACCGGACTGCGCCGCGCCCGGTGGGGAAGAATCGTGGCCCGCTACCGGAGGCCGATCACTCCTCGGCACGACATCCGCCGCGGCTAGCGCCGCACCCGCAGCCGACTCCGGCAACGGATCCTGCTGTGCAAGCGCAAATGAAACTTGTTGCGCAGCTACGCTTTTTGAAGCATTCGGTACTTCCGCCAAAGGCATTCGCGCCGCGACCTCATCGTCCGTAGCGACCTCGCCGTCCCTCGCGGACTGGTCGTCTGTCGCGGAATTCTCCGTCGCGGGGGATCCATCGGGATGGCCCACACCATCGGGAGGAATTCCCGCACTCGGTCCCGCCCCCGCTCCCCCACGTCGCGAGCCCGAGCCATCGACCGAGGGCTTCCCATTGCCCGCAGCACCACCGGGCCGCTCACCACTCTCCGGTCCACCTCCCGGTTCGTGCGCCCCCGGCCGAGCCGTCCGCTCAGCGGCACTGCCACGGTCCGAATCCCTGTCGCCCGCAGCACCTTTCGGGTCAACCGGCGAAGGCACGCCACGATCCACCGCCTCACCCGGCGCACCGCCGGGCCTGGAAGGCGCCGCCCACTCCGACCCGTCCGAACCCCCGAAATCCAGCGCCGCGACATTGTCCGCGAACCGCACGGCATGCCGGAGAATGTCGTCGGCATACTCATCCATCAGGTCCGCGTACCGCATCACCTCGTCGGGTTCGATGTGCAGGGGCGCGCTCGACGACGGCGGCACCCCGAGCGCCTTCTCCGCCGCCTCGTAGATCACCCCGTTCACCATCCGCCCCACGAGGTCCTCGAGCGGCTCGATCGCCTTTCCGATGACCTCGGCCGCCACATACGCGATCAGCATCTGCTCCATCGCGGTGAGCAGCCGGCTCGCGGCCGCCCGCACCGCCGTGGTCAGCGCCGCCGACACCCCCATCGTGGCCGCCGACGCCGCCAGCAACGACAGGTATCCCGCGGCCAGCGCCGCCAACTCCGCCAGCACCGCGGCCTTGACCACGGCGATCGCCTCGGCGGCGACCTCCAACGCCCGCGCGACCACCTCACACGCCCGGTCCAGCCCCGCCATGTGGTCGGCGCTCATCCGCGCCCACGACGCCGCCAACTGCTCATACGAGTAGCCGGAATACACCGCGCCCATATCGTGCACGGCACCGGTCGCCGCCTCGTGCGTCTGCGCGACGTTCGCCGCGAACGACCGCACCTGCCGGGCCAGCTCGCGCACCTGGTCCTCATCGATATCCGGGTACGGCACGCCCAGCAGGTTCAGGAACGTCGCCACTTCGTGGGGTATCTCGATACTCACCCCGTGCCCCCCGAACTCACCTCGGAGACAAGGGATTTGGATGGCGCATCGCCGACGACTCCTCTTATTGATCCGACAGCGATGCCGGGCCGTCCCGTGGGACAGCCCGGCGTCGCCTACGGAATCAGCGGAGGTCGAACCGATCGTTGTTCGCCACCTTGACCCAGGCGGCGACGAAATCGTTCACGAACCGCTGCTCGGCGCCCTGCTGGGCGTACACCTCGGCCACCGCGCGCAGCACCGAGTGCGAGCCGAAGACGAGATCGTTGGCGGTAGCGGTCCACTTCGCCGCGCCGGAGCGGCGGTCGAAGCCCTCGTAGACGTTCTCGGCCGACTCCGACGCCTTCCACTCGGTGTTCTGATCGAGCAGGTTGACGAAGAAATCGGTGGTCAGAGTGCCCGGCCGCTCGGTGAAGACGCCGTGCGCGCTGCCGCCGAAGTTGGCGCCGAGCGCGCGCAGCCCGCCGATCAGCACCGTCAGCTCCGGCGCGGTGACGTCGAGCATGTACGCCCGGTCGAGCAGCAGACGTTCCAGCGGAGCCTTCTCACCGGCACGCACATAGTTGCGGAAGCCGTCGGCCCGCGGTTCGAGCAGCGCGAACGACTCCACATCGGTGTCCTCCTGCGTCGCGTCCGTGCGTCCCGGCGCGAACGGCACCGTGATGTCCTGGCCCGCGTCCTTGGCCGCCTTCTCGATCGCCGCCGATCCGGCGAGGATGATCAGGTCGGCCAGTGAGACCTGCTTGCCCCCGGCGGCCGAGTCGTTGAACTCCTGCTGGATCTGCTCCAGCACGGGCAGCACCTTCGCCAGTTCGGCCGGCTCGTTGAGCTCCCAGTTCTTCTGGGGCTCGAGCCGGATCCGGGCGCCGTTGGCGCCGCCGCGCTTGTCGGTGCTGCGGAAGCTGGCCGCCGACGCCCACGCCGTCTTCACCAGCTGCGGTACCGACAGACCCGATTCGAGGACCTTGCCCTTCAGCGCCGCTATGTCCTGCTCGTCGATCAGCGCGTGCTCGACGGCGGGCACCGGGTCCTGCCACAGCTGCGGCTCGGGAACCCACGGACCCAGGTAGCGGCTGACCGGTCCCATATCGCGGTGCAGCAGCTTGTACCACGCCTTCGCGAACGCCTCGGACAGCTCCTCCGGGTGCTCCAGCCAGCGGCTGGTGATCTCCCGGTAGATCGGGTCCTCGCGCAGGGCCAGGTCGGTGGTCAGCATGGTGGGCGTCCGCGCGGGGCCGTCGAACGGGTCGGGGATGGTGCCCGCGCCCGCGCCGTCCTTGGGCTGCCACTGCCAGGCCCCGGCCGGGCTCTTGGTCAGCTCCCACTCGTAGCCGTACAGGTTCTGCAGGAAACCGTTGCCCCACTTGGTCGGGGTGGAGGTCCACACGACCTCGAGGCCGCTGGTGATGGCGTCGCGGCCCTTGCCCGAGCCGTAGCTGCTCTTCCAGCCCAGACCCTGCTGCTCGATCGGGGCGCCCTCGGGTTCCGCGCCGACCAGGTCGGCGTCGCCCGCGCCGTGGGTCTTGCCGAAGCTGTGCCCGCCGACGATCAGCGCCGCGGTCTCCTCGTCGTTCATCGCCATGCGGCCGAAGGTCTCCCGGATGTCGCGCGCCGCGGCCACCGGGTCCGGACGGCCGTTCGGACCCTCCGGGTTCACGTAGATCAGACCCATCTGGACCGCGCCGAGCGGGCCCGCAAGTTCGCGGTCACCGCTGTAGCGCTCGTCGCCGAGCCAGGTGTCCTCCGGGCCCCAGAAGACCTCTTCCGGTTCCCAGATGTCGGGGCGGCCGAAGCCGAAACCGAAGGTCTGGAAGCCCATCGACTCGAGGGCGACGTTGCCGGCGAACACCAGCAGGTCGGCCCAGGAGATGCTGGTGCCGTACTTCTGCTTGACCGGCCACAGCAGTCGGCGGGCCTTGTCCAGGTTCGCGTTGTCGGGCCAGCTGTTCAGCGGCGCGAAACGCTGCGCGCCCTGGCCACCGCCGCCGCGCCCGTCGGCGATGCGGTAGGTGCCCGCCGCATGCCAGCTCATCCGGATGAACAGGCCGCCGTAGTTGCCGTAGTCGGCCGGCCACCAGTCCTGCGAATCGGTGAGAACCGCCGCGACATCGGCCTTGAGCGCCTCGACGTCGAGCTTCGCGAATTCCTTCGCGTAGTCGAAGTCCGCGCCCAGCGGGTTCGACTTGGACGAGTGGGCATGCAGCACCGAGACGTCGATCTGCTCCGGCCACCAGTCCTTGTTGGTGCGGGGACGGTGGTCGGTCTTGGCGGTCGGGGAGGGGATCGCCGGGTTCTCGCTCTCGCTGTTGCTTCGGGTCGCGGTGTCAGGAGCGGGCGGGCGGCTTTCTGATGTCACGTCATTCCTTCCTGAATGGGTGATGCGGGCTGCGAATCAAGGACGTTGTGATGCCGCGCAATCGGGGCACTGGCCCCAGTAGATGACTTCTGCTTCGTCGATCGAGTAACCACGGTCGTCGGACGCGGTCAGGCAGGGCGCGGCACCGACCGCGCAGTCGACGTCGGCGATCGCCCCGCACGACCGGCACACGACGTGATGGTGGTTGTCACCGACGCGCGCCTCGTACCGGGCCACCGACCCCGACGGCTGAATGCACCGCAGCAGACCCGCCGCGGTGAGCGTGCGCAGCGAGTCGTAGACCGCCTGGTGCGACACCGTGGACAGCTGGTCGCGCACGGCGCGGATGACGGAATCCGTATCGGTGTGCGGATTCCCGTGCACCGCCCGCAGCACCGCGATCCGCGGGGCGGTCACGCGCAGCGAAACCCCCCGCAACATCTCCTGGAACTCCGTGGCCGTAGGCACCTTTGGAAGTGTCGTCCCCATTCTGGAACGAGTCAAGCATTTGATTAAGAACGATCGAACTTCCCGCGCCGGACCCCGCGCTGCGCGGACTCGGCTACCAGGATTCGATCAAGGGCGCCTCGTGGTCGTGGCGTCGCCACTGCGCGGTGAGGCGGCCGAGCCGGGCGGGCGACGCCATACCGCACACGGCCGCGATCTTGTCGCCGCGCACCTCGAGGACGGCGATGCCGACGACGCGATCGTCGAGGACAGCGAGGACCGCCGGGGCACCGTTGATCACTCCGGTATGAATCGACGGAGACCCGCCGGCCAGTCGGCGCTTCGCCGGAGTCGGTTTGAACGCGGCCCGCACCGCGGCCGCGAACCGCTCCGGAACCGAGTACCGCAGCAGCTTGTCGTTCAGCCCAGCGCCGTCGGAGACCGCGGTCGCGTCGGCGGTCAGCAGCGCCACCAGCCGCTCGGTCCGGCCCGAGGCGGCGGCATCGATGAACGCCGCCGCGATCCGATGCGCGGCGGCGCGATTCACCTGCGTCGTGTTGCGGGCGGCGGCGAGGTGGCGGCGGGCGCGATGCGCGTGCTGCTGGCTCGCGGACTCGGTGATGTCGAGAATCCGCGCGATCTCGGCGTGACCGTACGAAAAGGCTTCGCGCAGTACGTAAACCGCCCGTTCGACCGGCGACAGCCGCTCCATCAGCAGCAGCACCGCCAGACTGACCGATTCGCGCTGCTCGACGGTGTCGGCCGGGCCCAGCATCGGATCGCCGTCGAGCAGCGGTTCGGGCATCCAGGCGCCGACCGCGCGTTCGCGCCGCACCTTGGCCGAGCGGAGCTTGTCGACCGCCAGATTCGTGACGATCTTGGTCAGCCAGGCCTCCGGCGTCACGATGTGCTCGCGGTCGGCGGCCTGCCAGCGGAGGAACGCGTCCTGCACCGTGTCCTCGGCGTCGGCGGCCGAGCCGAGCAGGCGGTAGGCGATCGAGGCCAGCCCGTGCCCGCTGGGCGACGACCGCGCCACCGGGGGGGGGTGCAAGGGGGGCCCCGAAATCCGCGGCGGCCATAGCCCGACCCCCCCGCGGCGGGGCCCAGCGGGGGTTTGGCCCCCGCCTACCGGA
>NZ_JARWOP010000262.1 GCF_029868745.1 Nocardia wallacei
AGAGGTCATCGCGTGAACTTTCTTTCCTTCAAGTGACTTGGCGGTCTTTTGAAGGATCACGCGGTGACCACCCTCTACCCGGCTACGACACACACAGACTTTGCTGGCGTCCGGTCGTACACCATCCTGCTGGACTCAACCCCGAGGGTTTGCCGTGTGAGGAGGCGCATCTCCTGATTGAGAACAACTCGGCCCGATAGCGGGCGGCATACCGAGTGCTATCGGGCTTGGAGTTGTTGGGGGTGAAGGGTTTAGACCCCGGAGCCGACTGCGCCGCCTACTGCGCCGCCTACGATGCCGCCGGCTACGGCGGCGGGGACGCCGAGGGCCGCAGCGCCGACGGCGCCGCCTACTACTGCGCCTATGCCGGCGCCTGCGGCTATGCCGAGGGGGAGGCCGGCTACTTCGCCTACGCCGGGGACCAAGACTACGCCTGCGGCGGTGCCTGCGACGCCGCCGATGACGCCGCCGACTACTGCGCCGATCGCGGCGCCCGGGACGGCGCCGACTACTGCGGCGGGGATGCCTGCGGCGGCTGCGCCTGCTGCGGCGCCTGCCAGGGTGCCGCCGGCGATCTTGTCGGAGCGGCTGGCGTTGATGCCTACGGAGTTCAGGCCGGTGGCGATGTTTGCCTCGGTGACCGCGGCCGTGGTGTTGACCGTGTTCAGGACATCGTCGGGCAGTTCGGCGGGGGCCGGTGAGGTGAAGTCACCGACGCGGAGGGTGCGGGGCGGCGGGGCGATGGGGGCGACCGGCTCGACGGGGGTGGGGGCGTGCAGGCCCTGCCAGTTCACGCCGGGGGCGGGCTTGGATGGTTGCGGGATCGCCCGGAAGTTCGGGGGGACAACGTAATCCGGCGCGTTGGGGGCGGCGGGCGGCGGGGCGGGCAGGACCGGTGTGGTGACGCCGGGCTGCGCCTGGCCGGGGCGCGGGGAGACCAGGTTGTCGGAGCCGCGTGGCGCCACACCGGGTTGCGAGGTGCTCGGGGCGGGGCGGTCCGGCTTCACCTGTTCGCCGCGGGTGGGCGGGATCGCGGTGTCGGGGAGCTTGGGGGCGGTGGGCTGGCCGGACGGTGTGCCGGTGGTGGAGGTCGCCGCGCCGGTCGTCGACTTGACGGCCTCGTCGGTGGAGCTGGAGCAGGCGACGGCCAAGGCCAGGGGAATCACGCCGATCGCGGGCAGCACCACGCGCCTCGTCGTCGTGCTGTTGAACTTCCGATGCCGACCTTGCACGTCGTCCCACCACCCTCATCAGTTGTCTACTCGACGGCCCCCCGCAGCCGGGATGGCCACGTGCGCGGCTGATCGTATCCATGCCGCATCGCGTTAACGCAAATCCATGTGATCGAGCACACAGGAGCCACAGTCCGCCCCCCAGCGGGCTGTAGTACCGCGAATAGTGCCATGCGGCAGCACGTTTGGCCGCAGACAGGTGGTACGCGCACCGGATACCCGGTGGTCGTCCACGAAAAGCGTTGCGTCCGCACCGGACACGCGAACCGGTGATGGCATCGCGCGTGAAACACTCAGCCGCAGCTATGCGGGAAACCACCGCGGCGAATTACACCGATGACGTGCGGTCGCAGCGGTAACGTCCGAAAAATGCTGGGCCGATACACAATACGGACACCAGACCCGCTGACGCGAACGTGGACGGCTGCCGACGACACCCCGCGGCCGCAGCGGCCGAAGGAGCACCGCACGCAATACGAGGGCACCATGCGGCGCACCCTGACACCATCACCACGTAGACCTACTCACGGCAACAGAAATTTACTGCACAGGGCACCCCGACTTACCGGCCCCGTCATCGGCAAGATCAGCACGACCAGCGACGTGCCATTCGACACGACGAGCGACATGACCTCCGGATCCATAACGCCCAGTCTCCGATCACGGTCACCACACTCCAACCAGTCGACCCCTCAGCGAGCCACGGATCAGTTGCCAGAACCTCGAGTAGTCCACAGCCCCCACACCGCCGCAGCCGATGCGCATCAGCAAGACCTAGTCATCCGTCCAGCACAGCGCCCCCATCCGACCACGAGACCACCCAGCCCCCAGGCGGCCAACCCGCGACAAAAGAAAGGCCCCGCGCGGTTGCCGGGTCGGGGGTCTGGCAACAGCGCGGAGCCGTCCTGAATATCGGTGCCGCGCGGGGAGCGTTACACGGAGGGCGGAGAAATTTCCGAACGGTCCACCTAGGACAATCGAGACGGCCCGCGGTGCGGGCGACCGCCCGCGTCACCACGTAGGGTCGCGGACAGCGGCTGCCAGGCACTGCCAGCAGAGCTCGGACCTGCCGGAGCTCGGACGACTCGAGGAGATGAGTATGCAGCTTGGAATGATCGGGCTCGGCCGGATGGGCGCCAACATCGTGCGGCGCATCGTCCGCGACGGCCACACCGCTGTGGGTTATTCGCGCCACGAGGACCAGATCAAGGAGTTCACCGCCGAACTCGGCGAGAGCTTCACCGGTACCACCGATTACAAGACCTTCGTCGCGCTGCTGGAGAAGCCGCGCATCGTCTGGGTGATGATCCCGGCCGGCGCCACCGGCGCGGTGATCGACCAGGTGGCGGAGCTGCTCGACCCGGGCGACATCATCATCGACGGCGGCAACAGCCGGTACCACGAGGACATCGCGCGGGCGAAGGAACTGGCTCCCAAGGGCATTCACTACCTCGACATCGGCACCTCCGGCGGCGTGTGGGGCCTGGAGCGCGGCTACTGCCTGATGATCGGCGGCGAGGCCGAGACGGTAAAGCACGTCGAGCCGCTGCTGCGGGCGATCGCGCCCGGCGTGGACGCCGCCGAGCGCACCCCGGGCCGCACCGGCGAGCCGTCCCCGGCCGAGCAGGGCTACCTGCACTGCGGCCCGGCCGGCGCGGGTCATTTCGTGAAGATGGTGCACAACGGCATCGAGTACGGCGCCATGCAGGCCTACGCCGAGGGCATGAACATCCTGCACAAGGCCAATATCGGCAAGAAGATCGCCGACGAGCACTCCGCCGAGGAGACGCCGCTCGAGAATCCGGAGCACTACCAGTACGACATCGACGTGGCCGAGGTTACCGAGGTGTGGCGGCGCGGCTCGGTCGTGGCGTCCTGGCTGCTGGACCTGACGGCCGCGGCCCTGCACGCCGATCCCGAGCTGAGCACGTTCGGCGGCCGGGTCTCCGACTCGGGCGAGGGCCGCTGGACCATCCACGCCGCGATCGACGAGGGCGTGCCCGCGCCGGTGCTGTCGGCGGCGCTGTATCAGCGCTTCTCCTCGCGCGGCGAGGCGCTGTACTCCGACAAGGTGCTGTCGGCCATGCGCAAGGCATTCGGCGGGCACAACGAGCTGCCGGGTAAGTAGAGACACGAGTGGCCCCCGACCAGCACAGGTCGGGGGCCACAACTGTGTCCGGGGTCAGTCGAAGGTGCTTTCCAGCCAGTCGACCGTCTGCATACCGAACAGGTCGGTGCCCCAGCCGTAGAGGTCGGTGAGCATTTTGACCATGCTGCAGTCGGTCGGCTGGTAGGTGACGTCGGTGCCCTGCTCGCGATAGGTGTCGGCGAGCCTGCGGGAGTCGGCGGCCGGGACCAGCGACATGAACGAGTCGTCCTTGGCGCAGGAGGCGATCAGCACCTTCGACGTCGGCGCCCCGGCCCGGCCGAGTTCGTTGTCGTCGAACACGTGCTGGAACGCCGGTTCATCGGCGGGATTCAGCCCGGAGTTGAACATGGTGTTCAGCGGAATGAACGGCATCCCGAAATAGATGTCCTGGCACTGCTTCCGGAAGATGTCCGCCACCCCGCGACCGACCGGGTTCAGCTTCGAATCCAGGGCCATCTCCGGGTATTTCGGCTCCAGCCCGAGCAGCGTGGCGAAGCCGAAACCCGAGCCGATCGACCCGTCGGCGACGCGCATGAAGTTGCGCTGATTCACGACCATGCCTTCCAGCACAGTCGATTTCACGTTCAGCTCCGGCGCGTAGGTCGGTTGCAGTTCGGCGGCGAATCCCGCCCCGACCCCGCCGCCCGCGATACCGAACAGCGCCATCTGGGCACGGGGATCCAAGCCCGCTTCGGTGAAACCCAGTGCGGCACGGGCGCCGTCGAGCTGGGTGTGCGCGGCGTACTTGCCCGCGAACACCCCGTGCGGACGCGGATCGGCGTCGTTGCCGACGTCGGAGATCATCACCGCCAGCCCCTTGCCGAACATCAGCGCCAGCGGGCCGAGCGCGGACCAGGACGCCCCGTCGCCCGGATCGCCGCCGGTCCACTGCGTGCTGGGGTGGCAGCCGGCGCCCACGCTGTCGTTGGCCTCCTGATAGGAGACCAGCTTCCGTTCCGCGGCGGGCTTGCCGTCGCGCGGGATCATCAGGATTCCGGTGCTGATGCTCGGGGTCACGCCGTCGAGTTCGGTGCTGACGTACATCAGCTTCCAGGCGTCCAGGTTGGCCGGTTTCAGGCCCGTGAACAGGACGTCGACCTTCTTGGCCTTCAGGATGTCGCCCGGCTTCTCGGCGCCGGTCAGCGGTGGTTCCTGATAGAACGGGTCGTTGGCCAGCAGCCCCTGGAAGATCTCCTGCGGCGAGCCCGGGGTGGCGCCGGTCAGCGCGCCGACGACGTAGCCGTTGAAGACCTGGTCCAGGCCTGGTGTCCGTGGCGGAACCGGTTCGGCGGCAACGGTTGCCGCACCCGCGCACACCATCGCGAACGCCGCGCTCGCCGCGGCGAGAGTCCGCAGACGCATCTCAGTTCTCCTGTCCGGCCGGGGTGATCTTCAGCTCCTGCACGGCCGAGGTCAGCAGCTGCGGGATGTTCAGCAGCGGCCGATGCGACTCCAGTTGCACCTCGTAGGGCGTGCGCAGGGTGGCTTCCAATGCGGGCCAATTGTTCTCGACCTGCCATTTGTACTTCGGCAGCAGTTCGGTGGTGATGTAGTCCCAGCGGGCGTCCAGCACCGACCAGTTCCAGTCCGGCAGCGGCATGGTCAGTTCCATGGCCCGGCCGTCGGCGGCGGTGAACGGGATACGCACCGGCCGGAATTCGCGCGGCGGCACCACACCGGCGACCGAGGGCGACCCGACGGCGCCGCTGAGGTAGGTGATGGCCTCGCCGACCGGGCCCTTGTAGTTGCGGACCTGGTCCCACTGATCACCGATCGCCCACTGCTGTTCGCGGCGCAGCAGCGTGCCGTTGCCCGCGGCGATCCGGTCGTGGTCACCCGAGGCGACATCGCGCCACGCGGTCATGATGTCCGCGCCGAACAGGCCGGCGTCCTGGAACTCCGCCAACGCCGGCAGGCCCCCGGTGACGTACGCGTCGTGCATCGGCATCAGGTCGGAGAAGATGTTCTTCTGCATCACCAGGATCATCCCGAGGATCCAGTGCAGGTCCTCCGGGGCGATCTGCGGCGCGGCGAGGGCGAGCGCCTTCAGCCCCTCCGGCAGCAACTCGACCGCCTGCGGGCCCGCGGCCTGCTGCACGGCGCCGAGGACGGCGTGCGCGGCGTCGGCGATGCCGGGCAGGTCGTACACGCTGCCCATCAACTCGAAATCGACCAGCCCGCCGCCGAAATCGGCGCCCACCTGGCCGCCCATTCCGGCCCATTGCAATTCACGGTGATCCAGCTGCAAATTCTCGTAATAGCGATAGGACTTGATCAGGTTGTCGCGGTTGGCCTGTACGCCCGCGCGCGGGTTCCACGACGCCAGATCGATTCCGGCCTTGCCGGTCGCGTCCACCAGCCAGTACTGGTAGAGCAGGGCGGCGTATCGGGTGGGCGCCACCCCTTCCGCGCGGGCCTGGTCGAGCAGCCGGCCCAATTCCGCGTGATCGTAAGGGAGTTCGGGATTCACACCGCCCGGACTCTGCGCCGCGTCCCGGTTGACCAGCGGTAGATCGAGGTATCGATCCACGTCGCTCGCCGTCGCCGGGCCCGCCGCGACCAGGCCGAGTCCTACCAGTGCCGCGAGAGCCAGTCCCGCGCCGCGCACCTTTGCGCCGATACGCATCGTTGTTTCAGCCTTCCGCTTGTGCCGTGAGTCGGAAATGACGTCGAAAGCCCTAGCCGTCGATCAGCTGCCCTGTGTCGATACCAGTTCTCGACGATTTCGCGAACGTGGCGCGCCGAGGCCGCCGTCGACCGGGTAGCCGACCCGCGCTTTTCGGTGAGGCTACCAATAACCGGTCGACCGACAGATATCTCGCCGGGACCGGACTGTCCCGGCGCCGCGCGGACGGCTACCGTCAACTCCCATGCGCACCGTTCCCGGGATCGTTCTCGCGGTATTCGCGGTCACCCTGACCGCTTGCTCCGGCGGCAGCAGCACGACCGCCGAAACCTCCAGCGCCACCGGCGCGCCACCGAGCCCGACCACGGCCGCCACCGGCACGCAACCCGATTGCACCGCAGGCTTTCTCGCGCAGTACACCACCCGGCAGAAGCTGGCACAGCTGCTGACCGTGGGCGTGAACGGCCTCGCCGACGCGGAGGCCCTGGTACGCACCGAGCAGATCGGCGGCGTATTCCTCGGCAGCTGGACCGATCAGGCGCTGCTGAGCGAAAAGCAGATCGACCGCGTCGAGGCCGCCGCGCGCACTCCGCTGATGGTGACCATCGATGAGGAGGGCGGCCGGGTGTCACGGCTGAGCAACCTCATCGGTCCGGCGCCGTCTGCCCGGGCCAGCGCGCAGACGATGTCCGCCGACGAGTTCTACACACAGAGCGCCGCCCGGGGCCGGGCCATGAAGGATCTCGGCATCACCGTCGACTTCGCACCCGATGTCGACGTGTCGAGCCAGCCCGACGACAGCGTCATCGGCGACCGCTCCTTCTCCGACGACCCCGAGGTGGTCACCCGCTACGCCGACGCGTACATCCGCGCCATGCACGACGCCGGACTGGGCGCGGTGATGAAGCACTTCCCCGGCCACGGCTCGGGTTCGGGCGACTCCCACACCGGCGCGGTGCGCACGCCGCCGCTGGAGCAGTTGCAGCAGGTGGACCTGGTGCCGTTCCGCAACCTGATCGGTTCGGGCGCCGGGGTGATGGTCGGGCATCTCGATGTGCCGGGCCTGACCACCGACGGCACCCCGGCCAGCATCAGCCCGCAGGTGATGGCGCTGCTGCGGCAGGGCGCCGGTTACGGGGCCGCGCCGTTCGACGGCCCGATCTTCACCGACGACCTGAGCGGCATGGCCGCGATCACCAGCCGGATGGGCATCGAGGACGCGGTCGCCGCCGCACTCGAGGCCGGCGCCGACAACGCGCTGTGGATCAGTTCCGACGCGGTCACCACGGTGCTGGACCGGCTCGAGCAGGAGGTCCGGGCCGGCCGGCTGCCGATGAAGCAGGTCGACGACTCGGTGCTGCGGATGGCCCGCTTCAAGGGCATCCCGATGCACTGCTGACCGGAGCCGCGAATCATCGGCAATTGTCTCGCATGGAACTTACCTTGGAGTAAGATAGGGGTTTCATCATGGTCTAGGAGAGCGAATGGCAGGCGGTACGAAACGGCTTCCTCGGGCGGTTCGTGAACAGCAGATGCTGGACGCCGCCGTAGAGGTGTTCTCGCGCAAGGGGTATCACGATACCTCGATGGATGCCATCGCCGCCGAGGCCAAGATCTCCAAGCCGATGCTCTATCTGTACTACGGCTCCAAGGACGAGCTGTTCCGGGCCTGCATCGCCCGCGAGAGCGTCCGGTTCATCGAAGCGGTCGCGGTGGCGGGCAACCCCAAACTGACCCCGCACGAGCAGTTGCGCGCCGGGCTCGAGGCCTTCCTGTCCTACGTGGACAACAATCGGCTGTCCTGGCAGGTGCTGTACCGGCAGGCGCTGGGGCAGCAGCCGTTCGCCTCCGAGATCGCCAACAGCCGCGAGCGGGTCATCGAACTGACGGGCAAACTGCTCGAGTCCAGCGCCAAATACGCCGAGCCCGGCACCAATTTCGACATCGTGGCGGTCGCGGTGATCGGCGCCGGTGAGGCCATCGCCGATCGGATCGCCGACGGTGAGGTCGCGGTCGCCGAGGCCGTCGACCTGCTCGACGATCTGGCCTGGCGCGGCCTGGCGGGCCGGAAGAAGGCCGAATAGCGAAGAGCCGCACATCTTCTCGGTACTCGCCGCCGATCGAATCCCCCTTGCGACTCGATCGGCGGCGGCCGAGAAGACGTGCGGCCGCTCCGCTCGGTCCCCCGACGAGACCGAAGATTGATTCAGCGCAGCGTAGCCGTCAGGTGCGGGTAGCCCTTCTTCGGGTGTTTCAGCGACAGGTCCCAGCCGCCCTCCACCTGGTCGGCGTAGGCGTTGATCGTGGCGGGCAACAGCACCGGCTTGCCGAACTTCACCGAGTAGGTGGCCTGCGCGGGGACGCGGCCCTCGATGACCCCGAGAATGGCGGCGGCCGACCACATTCCGTGTGCGATCGAGCGCGGGAATCCGAACGCCTTGGCGCTCAACGCGGACATGTGGATCGGGTTGCGATCGCCCGACGCCGCGGCGTACCGATGGATCAGCGCCTGATCCACGCGCAGCGCGCGCAGCGGCGGCGGGGGCGCCTCCTCCGGTTTGGGCTCGGGCTTCGGGCCGCCGGACAGCGATGTCCGCTGCTGGTGCAGGAAGGTGGTCACCTGTCGCCACACCAGCTCCCGGCCCACCCGGATCTCGCTGATCGCGTCGACCAGCAGGCCCTTCGGGTGCTCGCGCAGATTCTCCACGTGGGCGTGGATGTCCAGCGGCTCGCTCACCGAGATCTCGCGGGTGCGTTCGATGACGTTCTCCGCGTGCACCGCGCCCACCGCGACGAAGGGGAAGTCGCGGGCGACCACCAGTTGCATCACCACGGGGAAGGTGAGCACGAACGGGTAGGTCAGCGGCAGCGAGTCGCCGAAGCGCTGCCCGGTCGCGTGGCAGTACGCGGCCAGGTTGTCGACATCGACCGTGACACCGTTCAATTCGATGGCGCGGTCCGGGATCTCGGACTTGCGGCCGGAGACCAGCGGCAGCGGCACGGCCCCGAGCGCGGCCTTCATGTAGAGGTTGCCGGTCTTCGGCGGCTCGGTCAGCGAAATGGTCTGGGTCATGATGCTCCGATCAGGCGCCGATGAGGCTCTGGCCGCAGACCCGGACCACGTTGCCGGTCACCGCGTTCGAGGCCGGGCCGGCGAAGTAGGCGATGGTCTCGGCGACATCGACGGTCTGGCCGCCCTGCGACAGCGAACTCATCAGCCGGCCCGCCTCGCGGGTGCCCAGCGGGATGGCGGCGGTCATGGCGGTCTCGATGAAACCGGGGGCGACCGCGTTGATGGTGATGCCCTTCTCGGCCAGCTTCGGGGCCTCGGCGTTCACCATGCCGATGACACCGGCCTTGGAGGCGCCGTAGTTGGTCTGGCCGCGGTTGCCCGCGATGCCCGCGATCGAGGAGATGTCGATGACCCGGGCGCCTTCCTTCAGCACTCCCTTGGACACCAGCGCCTCGGTGATCCGGTGCGGGGCGGCCAGATTCACGTTGAGCACCGCGTTCCAGCGGCCCTCATCCATGTTGGCGAGCAGCTTGTCGCGGGTGATGCCGGCGTTGTGCACCACGATGTCGAGGCGGCCGAAGCGCTCGGCGGCCAGCTCGGCGATCTTGTCGGCGGCGTCGGCAGCGGTGACGTCGACCGCCAGCGCGGTGCCACCGACCTTGTTGGCCGTCTCCGACAGCGCCTCGCCGGCGGCCGGGATGTCGGCGACGATCACCTGGGCGCCGTCGCGGGCGAAGACCTCGGCGATGGTGGCGCCGATACCCCGCGCCGCGCCGGTGACCAGGGCGACCTTGCCGTCCAGCGGCTTGTCCCAGTCGACCGAGGAGACGGCGCTGTCTTCCTTGCCGACCCGGAACACCTGGCCGTCGACGAACGCCGAGCGGCCCGACAGGATGAACCGCAGCGTGGACTCCAGGCCGGTGGCGGCAGAAGCGGCCTCCGGGTGCAGGTAGACCAGGTTCGCGGTGGCGCCGCGCAGCAGCTCCTTGCCGACGCTGCGGGTGAAGCCCTCGAGGGCGCGCTGCGCGATCTGCTCCTCGACGCCGGAGGTCAGCTCCGGGGTGGTGCCGACGACGAGGATGCGGCCCGAGGGCGCGATCGACCGCATGGCCGGCTGGAAGAACTGGTACAGCTGCTCGAGCTCCTCGACGGAGGCGAGCGCGGTGGCGTCGAAGACCAGGGCGCCGAACTTCACGCCCGGGGTGAGGGAATCGACGAAGGTGTAATCCGGCAACAGGGTGCGTGTCGCGTCGGCGACGCGGCCCTTGCCGCCCAACAGCACCGGGCCGGGCAGGGCCGGCTCGCCCGGGGTGTAGCGGCGCAGATTCTCCGGTTTGGGCAGCCCCAGCTTGCTCGCCAGGAACGCGCCGGGGGCCGAGTGAACGAACGATCCGTACAGGTTGGGAGCGCCCTTGCTCTTGCTGGCTGCCACTGTTCCTACCTTTTCCTCGAGTCGAATGTGGACGTCTGCATCGGCGTGCCGCCCCGAGCGTTGTTGCGCACATCTACGGGGTACGGTGTCGACAATGAACTTACTCCAGAGTAAGTTTAAAGTAAACCGAGAGCGATGGGGCATCGGTGCAGAGCCGAGTTTCTCGGCCACGCCCCGAGCGCCGAACAATTCCCCGAACATCCCGACGAGACAGTGGAGACTCGAGTGACTACCAAAGCCCGTTCGGCGAAGGCCGCGTCATCGACCAGCAGCCGGTCCAGCAAGCAGGCCCGCCCCGTCGCGGTGTTGGGCGGTAACCGCATTCCGTTCGCCCGCTCGGACGGCCGCTACGCCCACGCCTCCAACCAGGATATGTTCACCGCGGCGCTGAACGGGTTGGTCAGCCGGTTCGGGTTGCAGGGCGAGCGGCTCGGGATGGTCGTCGGCGGCGCGGTGCTCAAGCGCGTCGGCGAGCACGGGATGGTCCGCGAGAGCGTGCTGGGCAGCGAGCTGTCCCCCTACACTCCGGCTCACGACCTGCAGCTGGCCTGCGGTACCGGCCTGCAGTCGATCGTCACCGTCGGTGACGCGGTCGCGCTCGGCCGCATCGAGGCCGGCGTCGGCGGCGGCACCGACACCACCTCCGACGCGCCGATCGGCGTGAGCGAGTCCATGCGGGAGTGGATGCTCGACGCGAACCGCGCCAAGAAGAACTCCGACTACGTGAAGCTGGTCGGGCGGCTGCGGCCGCGCATGGTGGGCATCGAGATCCCGCGCAACGCCGAACCGCGCACCGGGCTGTCGATGGGCGAGCACGCCGCCATCACCGCCAAGGAGTTCGGCGTCGCCCGCGAGGCGCAGGACGAGCTGGCCTACCTGTCGCACCGCAACATGGCCGCCGCCTACGATCGCGGCTTCTTCGATGATCTGGTCACCCCGTTCCTCGGCCTGACCCGCGACGACAACCTGCGCCCGAACTCAACCATCGAGAAGCTGGCGACGCTGAAGCCGGTGTTCGGCAACAAGCTCGGCGACGCGACCATGACGGCCGGCAACTCCACCCCGCTCACCGACGGCGCGTCCGCGGTGCTGCTGGGCAGCGAGGAGTGGGCCGCCGAGCGCAACCTGAAGCCGCTGGCCTACCTGGTCGACAGCGAGGTCGCCGCGGTCGACTACGTCTGGGGTCCGGACGGTCTGCTGATGGCGCCGACCTACGCCGTGCCGCGCCTGCTCGCCCGCAACGGCCTGACCCTGCAGGATTTCGACTACTACGAGATCCACGAGGCGTTCGCCTCGGTCGTGCTGGCCACGTTGCAGGCCTGGGAGTCCGACCAGTACTGCAAGGAGCGGCTGGGCTTGGACGGCGCGCTGGGCTCGATCGACCGCGCGAAGCTCAACGTCAACGGCTCCTCGCTGGCCGCCGGCCACCCCTTCGCCGCCACCGGCGGCCGCATCATCGCCCAGACCGCCAAGCAACTCGCCGAGAAGGGCTCCGGCCGGGCCCTGATCTCTATCTGTGCCGCCGGCGGCCAGGGTGTGGTGGCGATTCTGGAGCGCTGAATCCCGGTGTAGCTCAGCACAATCGGTGATGCCGCCCGGTCCGCCGGGCCGGGCGGTGCGCCGACGGTGAGCGGTGGCCGCCGTGCCGGGTCGGCAAGGGCCAGCGCGGGCGCGTTCTACAGTCGCGGTGTGAGCCCTATTCGCGTCGGCGAGGAACTGATCACGCCGCGGCTGTCACTCCGGCGGCCCGTCGCGGCGGATGTCGAAGCCATTCTTGCCATTTGCGGGGACCCGCAGCCTTGGGTATCGACGGTGGCGGACCGGGACGAGGCGCTGCGGCTGTTCGATCAGTGGGACGAGCAGTGGGGACGGCTCGGGTACGGGTACTGGGTGGTGCGGTATCGGGGGGAAGCGGCGCAGCTCGGGTTCTGCGGGTTGCGGACCGCGCGGTTCAAGGGGGAGCCGGGGCTGAATCTGTTCTATCGGTTCGGGTCGGAGACGTGGGGACGCGGGCTCGCCACGGAAGCCGCCGGGATCGTGGTGAAGTGGGCTCGGCAGTGGTTGCCCACGCTGCCCGTCGTGGCCAGGATCCGGCCCGGGAACACCGCCTCGGTGCGGGTGGCGGAGCGCCTGGGACTGGTGCGCGCGGCGCATCTGGACGAGATCGACGCCGAAGGGCTCGACTGGATTCACTACGCCACTGCGAGCGACTGACCTTCGAGACAGCCGATCAGCAGAGGCGGCCCATGTTCATCGTTCCGGGAGTTGTTCCCGGCGGGCAGGCCTGGTTCTGCAATTGCCGATCGCGCAACCGATCCAGCTCGTCCTGCTGCTGTCGGCGCTGCCGTTCCTGTTGCTCCTGCTGGGCCTGCCATGCCGGCAAGCCCTGCGCATTCCACAGGATGGGGTGCGCGCCCGGACCGCAGTCCTCGATGAACTGCTGCGTCGTATTCGCCTCTGCCACATAGCCGAGCCAGAAGATACGGAGATTCGTGCACAGCGCCTGCATGCCCACATTGCCGGGCGCGTCGTCGTCGTTGACACACGTCGTCACGATCCGGCTGTCCTCGGGCTGGGCGGCGCAGGTCAGCGGGCCGAACGGCCGGGCGGACGCCGCTCCGGCGCCGAACACCACCGCGGCTCCCACCGAAATCGCCACGGCCGCAGCACACGTCGACATCGCAAGCAGTTTCACCGCAACCCCCGTATGTGGTCTCGAGATCGACCGAGCCTGACACAGCTGTCAAGAGGTGTCAACGAGCCGCACGCCCCCTCACCCGCAGGCGACCTGCTGGCGGGCGAGATCGAAGGTGCGGCGGGCCAGTGCGGAGATGCTGACTCCGTCGTATCCGGAGACCGCGGTGCGCAGCCGATCGTGCAGGGGCGCGGTCCAGTGCCGCGGGATCGCGCCCGCGCCCAGCAGGACTCCGGCCACCGAACCGGCGGTCGCGCCGTTGGAGTCGGTGTCCCAGCCGCCCTGCACGGTGAGCGCGACCGTCGCGGTGAAATCACCTGCGCCCCAGAGCAAACCGGCGCTCACGAGGCAGCAGTTGCCGATGGCGTGCGCCCAGTTGTAGTGCCCGTGCCGGGCGTGGATCGTCCGCACCGCCTGCTCCCAGCCGACGCCGCGGCGATGGTCGTCCAGCACCTGCGCCAGCGCCACCGCGAGCCGCGACCGTTCCGGGATCACCCGCTGCGCCACGGTCAGCGCGGCCGCCGGATCCGCGGCGCCGAAGGCCGCGGCGATCAGCGCGGCCGCCCACATCGCCGCCCAGACGCCGTTGCCGGTGTGCGAGACGGAGGCATCGCGGGCCGCCAGCGTCGCCGCGCGCATCGGATCCTCCGGGCACACATAGCCGTAGATGTCGGCGCGGATCATCGCGCCGGTCCATTCCCGGTACGGGTTGCGGTGCCGGGCGGTCGCCGGCGGGACCCAGCCGTCGATCAGGTTTCGGTAGGCGACCCGCTCGGCGGTGTAGGTCTGCAGGAACGGCAGCCGTTCCAGCCATTCGGCGGCGACGTCGGCGGCGGTGAATCCGGTGCCGTGCTGCTCCAGCAGCTCCAAGCCGAGCACGGTGTAGTCGAGGTCGTCGTCGCGCGGGCAGCCGTCCACCCGACCGCGGGTCGACTCCGGCCAGCTGCGCTGTAGCCGGAAGCCGTCCGGCATCGGGCTGAGCACCGGCACGTAGTCCGTCAGCGGATAGGCGTCGGCCCACTCCAGGTAGGCGCGGATCGACCGCGGACTCCACCGGAACCCGTTCTCCAGCGGTTTACCGAGCGTGCAGCCCACGCAGCGGCCCAGCCAGCCGCCGAGAACGCGGTCGTAGAGCCGGTTGCCCGATTGCGACGGGCTCGAGATCGGCTCGGCCGCGATGTCCTCGGCGATCTCGTCGTAGGGCCAGCGCGGGTCGCGCGGGGCTGCCTCGATGCGGTCGAGCAGCCGCCAGCACGCCGCGCTGTTGGGCAGCGCGGTATGCGTCAGGTCGCGCACCTCTTCCGCGAAATCGGCTACGGCGTAACCGGATTCGCGCCGTTGCAGCCATTCGAAGTACAGCAGGGCGCGCGGGTCACCCTCGGGATGGCCGAAGAAGGCCGATTCGATCGGTTCCATGACTTTCACAGGATGGTGATGACCGCCGCGACGACCTCCGACAGCAGCGGCAGCGATTCATCGCGCTGCGGCGCACGCGCCCACCAGCGACCCTCGTGGGTATGCCGCCCGAAACCGGTCGGCAGGATGACGTTGCTGCGATGCGGGCCGATATCCACGCCGTGACGCTCCAGTTGGACGGTATGTTCGAGGGAGGGGTACCCATCGAAGACCGCCAGGAACGTCCGGCGCGGCGGACGTTCGCGCACCAGCACCGGTCCGGGGATGCCGCGCACGGTCAGCTCACCGAGGATCAGCGCGCCCAGCGGTTCGGGGGTATTGACCGCCGCGATCGAGTCGACCAGCGGAAGCACCACGAATCCCGGCACGGTGACGTGCACCCGCGGTAGGCCGAACAGCGACCGATACGCCCGGGCCCAATCCTGGGGAGTAGCAAGTTCTTCCAACCGCAAGGTCGACCTCGTTCGGTTTCGATTTTCCGGCACCGCGCCGCTGCCCGGCGTCGGGATAATCCAGTGAAGACCGAAAGTCCCGTCGTACGCAGCCGTTTCGGTGAATCACTCGCAAATTGTCAGATACGACTTCGTAGAGGCGGAATAGCGAACGGGCGGTCTGAAACCCTTGCGGCGCAAACCGTTCGGTCGCGACGGGGGCTGCGGGTGGTTAGCGGACCGGTCGCATGCCCATCTACGGATACCCGAATTTCGGCAACCCGCCGGTACGGGTGACGGCACGCACAATCATTCGCGGCGCGGACGGCCGTCGGACCGGCCTCCGGCGCATGCCTGGCAAGCGGGCGCGAGATCCGCATTTCTACAGGTCGGCCGGGGTACTCTCGCAAACACAGCCGAGGCACGGGACCCAGGAGGTTCGCTATGCCCTGCGACACGATGCTCATTGCCTACGACGGATCGGAGAATGCCAAGCGGGCCGTCGAGTATGCGGGCCGGTTCCTGTCCGCGACCAGAGCGGTGGTGCTCACCGCGTGGGAACCGATGGTGCGTCAGGCCGCCCGGCTGTCGGGCCTGTCCGGGGTGATGCAGCCGGAGTGGATGCCCGACGAGGACATCGAAGACGTCGCCTACGTCGATGCCAGGCACATCAACTCCGAGGGCGTCCGGCTGGCCAAACTGGCCGGGCTCAACGCCGAGGCCCGCACCGCGGAATGCACCTCGACGATCTGGAATGCCATCGTCGATGTCGCCGACGAATTGAATGTCGACATCATCGTGGCGGGCACCCGCGGCGCCACCGGGATCCGCGCGCTGCTGCACTCCAGCGTCGCCGAGGCCGTGCTCAAGCATTGTCACCGGCCGATCCTGCTGGTGCCTCCGGGCCGGGATCCGGCCGAGGCACACTGAGGGGTTGCCACACGCCACCGCCGGGTGCGCGCGAACACAGTGAGACCTCCGTCGCTTCCCCCGAGCCGGGCCCGGAGCCGCGGGCTATCGTCGGTGAATCATGGACGGTTTTCTGCTGGCTCGGCCCGGGAGCGTGATGCGCACCAGCGGCACGCGGCGCGCGTTCGACGACGCGCGTCGAGCGGCCGCCGCCCTGCGCGAGGGCGCCGAACTGGTCGTGGGCGCGCTGGCATTCGATCCGCGCCGGGCCGCCGCGCTGTGCGAGCCGCAACATGTCGAACACACCGCCGGACCCTGGCGCCCGGCGGCGCTCCCGGCGCTGCCCCGGGTGCAGGTGATCACCGAGATACCCAGCGCCGCAGAGCATATCGCGCGGGTGACCAAGCTGGTCGAGCAGTTGTCCGACGCCGCGCAACCGCTGCGGAAGGTGGTGGCGGCGCGGTCGCTGCTGGCCGAGGCCGACGCGCGGCTCGACCCGGTGGTGGTGGCGGGGCACCTGCTGGCCCGGCATCCGCGCGCCAATGTCTTCGCGGTGGATCTGTCCCCGGCGGGTCGCTCGGGGGCGACCCTCGTCGGCGCGACTCCGGAGGTCCTGGTGGCCCGCTACGGCGACACCGTGACGCTGCGCCCGCTGGCGGGCACCGCGCCCCGGCACTCGGATCCGGACACCGATGCCGAGGTGTCGCGGGAGTTGCTGTCCGACAGCAAGAACCGGGCCGAGCACGCCTTCGTCATCGACTGGATCCGGGAGCGGCTGGCCCTGGTGTGCGACGAAACGACCATTCCCGAGGGCCCCGAACTGATCAGCACCGGTGAGGTCTGGCACCTGGCCACGCCCATCCGCGGGCGGCTGCGCGACCCCGGCACCACCGCACTGGACCTGGCGACGCTGCTGCATCCGACGCCCGCGGTCTGCGGCACCCCCACGGACCTGGCCATGGAGACCATCCTCGAGACCGAGGAGGACCGCGGCTTCTACGGCGGCGCGGTCGGCTGGTGCGACGCGCGCGGCGACGGCGAGTGGGTGGTGGCGATCCGCTGCGCCGAACTGTCCGCCGACGGCCGCACGGTCCGCGCGTTCGGCGGCGGCGGCATCGTCGCGGCCTCGGATCCGCGCACCGAACTGGACGAGACCACCGCCAAGCTCCGCACCCTGCTCGGCGGGCTGCGCTGCGCGCTGCCGGACCGCTGACGCATCGTTCGGGGCCGCACCCGCCCCGTTCGCTGATTCATGTTGTAGGTTGACTCGGAATACGCCTGCGTCGATGTATGGGAGTCCCGCGATGAAGTTTGCCGTCCCTGGTGCCGTGAGCGCCGTCGCCGGAGCGCTGCTCGGGCTGGTCGCGGTATTCGTCATCACCATGGCGGCACAGCAGAACTCGCGGCCCGAGGTCGATCGCAGCGGTGATGCGTCGTCGTCGCTGCTGAACAACGTTGAGTACGGCTCTCGCTGAGTCGCCGACCGTTCCCCTAGCCGCCGATCCCGACCGCGCCGCGCCGCTGGGCCGGCGCTGGTTCGCCGGTACGGTCGTCGTCGCGTTCCTGCTGACCTTTCTGCAGGCGCCCGGCCGGACCGTCGCGGACACCAAATACGATCTCGCCCAGAATCCGCTGGGTTTCCTGGCGCGCGCCGCGCACCTGTGGAGCAGCCAGGCCCCGATGGGGCAGGTGCAGAATCAGGCCTACGGGTACTTCTTCCCGCACGGCGCCTTCTTCTCGCTCGGGCACATACTCGGATTACCGGCCTGGGTGACGCAGCGAATCTGGTGGGCGCTGCTGATTCTGGCCGGATTCTGGGGCATCGTGCGGCTGTGCGAGGTGCTGGGCATCGGTTCCCGGGGCTCGCGGGTGGTGGCGGCGCTGGCGTTCGCGCTGTCACCGCGGGTGCTGACGACGCTCGGATCGATCTCCTCCGAGACGCTGCCGATGATGCTGGCGCCGTGGGTACTGCTCGCGCCCTGCGCGCTCGGAACGGTTCGAGGGATGCGGCGGCGCGGCGCTCTCTCGCCCGCGGGCAGTGCGCTGGCGCTGGCACTGATGGGGGCGGTGAACGCGGTGGCGACGGCGGCCGCGTTCCTGCCGGCGGCGCTGTGGTGGCTGTCGTATCGGCCGGATCGCGGCTGGTGGCGCTTCACCCGGGCGTGGATTCCGCTGTTGGTGCTCGCCACGTTCTGGTGGGTGGTGCCGCTGCTGCTGCTCGGCCGGGTGAGCCCGCCGTTCCTCGACTACATCGAATCGTCCGGCGTGACGACGCAGTGGGCCTCGCTCGGTGAAGTGTTGCGCGGCACCGACAGCTGGACGCCATTCGTCTCCCCGGAACGCATCGCCGGAGCGGTGCTGGTCACCCAACCGGCGGCCGTGCTGGCGACCGGACTACTGGCCGCGGCGGGACTGGCCGGGCTGGCGCTGCGGTCGATGCCGTATCGGGGGCGGTTCGCGCTGATCCTGATCGTCGGACTGGTCGGGATCTGCGCCGGATACGTGGGCGAGATCGGCGGTCCGTTCGCCGAGCAGGTGCGGATCTTCCTCGATTCCGGCGGGGCGCCGCTGCGCAATGTGCACAAGCTGGAGCCGCTGATCCGGATACCGCTGGTAATCGGGATCGCGCACCTGCTGCGGCGGGTGCCGTTGCCCGCGTCGGTGCCGATGCCGGTGTGGCGGCGGGCCTTCGCGCATCCGGAGCGGGACCGGCTGGTCGCGGTGGCGGCGCTGATCCTGACCGCGCTGGCACTGTCCACCTCGCTGGCCTGGACCAGCAAGCTCGCGCCGCGCGGCGCCTACGACGAGGTCCCGCCGTACTGGCGGCAGACGTCGGAATGGCTGGCGCACAACGCCTCCGACACCCGGGCGCTGGTCGTTCCGGGCGCGCCGTTCGGCAGCCAGATCTGGGGACTGACCCGCGACGAACCGTTGCAGGCGCTCGCGCGGACGCCGTGGGCGGTGCGTGACGCGGTGCCGCTCACGCCGCCGGGAGCGATCCGGGCGATGGATTCGGTGCAGCGCCTGATCGCCGACGGCCGTCCGTCGGCGGGGCTGGCGCCGACGTTGCTCGCGCAGGGCATCGGAGTCGTGGTGCTGCGCAACGATCTCGACCCCGAGACCTCGCGGTCGACCCGGCCGATGCTCGCGCACCAGGCCGTCGAGCACTCGCCCGGTCTCACCAAGGTGGCCGAGTTCGGCAGCGACATCGAGATCGGGCACGGGGACGGGCTGGTCGCCGACGGCGATCTGCGACCGGCGTATCCGGCTGTCGAGATCTACCGGGTCGAGGCCGCGCGGCCCGGGACGCCCGCGGAGGTGCGCAGCGGACCCGGTGCGCCCCCGGCGTTTCCGGGCGCGTACAGCGTGCCGCTGGATTCGGTGCCCATCGTGCAGGGCGGCCCCGAAGCGCTGGAGCGACTGCGCCGCGGTGAGCCGCGGGTTCCCGCGTTGCTGGCGTCGGACGCCGCGCGGGCCGGTTTGTCCGGTGGTGCGGTGACGGTCACCGATACCCCGATGGACCGGGAGGCCGACTTCGGCCGCGTCGACAACCACGACTCGGCGCTGCGCGCGCCCACCGACGCGCGGCGCACCCACAACCTGGTGCCGGACTATCCGGTGCCCGGCGCCGCCCCGGTGGTGGGCGAGTGGTCGGGGGCGACCGTCACCGCCTCCAGTTCCGCCGCCGACGCCACTCAGCTCGGTGGCGCCGCGCCCGGCAGTTCCACCGCGGCGGCGGTCGACGGCGACACATCCACGGCCTGGCTGAGCAACAGCGCCGAACACGCTGTGGGGCAATGGCTTCGGCTCGATCTCGACCGACCGATCCGCTCCGGGTCGCTCCAGGTGACCACCACTCGGGCCGCGATCGGGGATCCGGTGAAGTGGATCGAGGTGCGCACCAACAACGGGACCGTCGCGGCACGCATCTCCGAACCCGGTGTGCCCGTGTCCGTTTCGCTGCCGCCGGGGCGCACCGACTGGCTGCGCATCATGGCGACCCGCACCGAGGGCGGTACGGCCGGTGGGCAGTTCGGCATCAGCGAGTTCGGGCTCACCGACTACTCCGATCCGGATGTGCCGGTGCCCGTCGACATCCGGCACCGCACCGTGCTGCCGCCCACACCGGTGGGCGCGCCGGTCGCGGGATGGTCGCTCGGACAGGAATTCCCCGGTCGCAGTGGGTGTTTCGACGCGCCCGACCGGGTGCGGTGCAGCAAGGGGCTGGCGCTGTCCGCGGAGGAACCGGGGGCCTTCCAGCGCACGCTCGACGTTGCGGCGCCGACGAATGTGACGCCGCAACTGACCGTCCGCACCCGGCAGGGCCCGGCGCTGGAGGCGCTGCTGACCGATCCGGACCGCCCGATCGCCCGCGGCCAGGCCGACGTCGGCGACCTGCGTGGTTCCGCGTTCGCGGCCACCGACGGCGATGTGCGCACCAGTTGGACGGCGCCCGAGGAGACGGTCCGCAACCCCGCCGGACCGAAACCGACGCTCACCCTCGAGCTACCGCGACCCGAGCTGGTGACGGGTCTCGAGGTGACGCCGTCGCTCGGCGCGCTGCCCGCTCCCCCGACCTCGGTCGCGGTGAATCTCGGTGACGGACCGCAGGTTCGCGAGATCTCCGACGACACCGAGCCCGGCACGCCCGCGACACTGACCCTGCACCCTCGGGTCACCGACCGCATCGAAGTCAGCATCGACACCTGGAAGTCGGTACTGGACCGCAACGCCCTCGGCTTCACCCAGCAGCAACCCCCGGGCCTCGCCGAAATCTCCGTACTCGGCCCGGACTACCCCCCGCCCGCCCCGCCCGACCGCCCCGTCACCGTCGACTGCGCCCACGGCCCAACCCTGGCGGTAGCGGGCAAAATCCTCCACACCACCGTCACCGCCACCGCCGACGAACTCCGCTCCGGCGCCCCGGTCCCTGCCCAGGTATGCGCTGTGGACAACGCCGAGCCGGTCCGGGGGGATGATTCCGCGACGGAGGACCACCGCTCGACGGATCCGGGTGGCGTCGGAGACCTTGTCCGGGAAGGGGATACCTCGTCGGACTCGGGTGATGTCGCCCTCCCCGGCGGGCGGGTGGACGTGGCTGTTGCTCCTACCGATCTGTTCTCGGTCGACGAATTGCGGCTGAATCGGAGTGATGCCGTGCCGCAGGCGGTTTCGGCTGCGCCCGGTACTCGACTGCTGGTTCTTCCGTTGAGTTCGAATGTGGGCTGGCGCGCGCATACCGCCGATGGGCACAGTCTGCGGCCGGTCGTGGCGGATGGGTGGGAACAGGCCTGGCTGGTGCCGCCGGATGCGCGCGGCGCGGTCACCGTCGAGTTCCCCACCGACCGCTGGTACCGCCTCGCCATCTTCGGTGGGCTGCTATTACTGCTCCCGCTACTGGCGCTGGCGGTTCCGTGGCGCGGTCGTGGCGCGACGCCCGAGGCCGCCGATCGGCCGCCGCGTCCATGGCAGGGCCGGGTGCCGGGCATGGTCGCGCTGACCGCGGCGGCGGTGGTGATCGCGGGTCCGATCGGAATCGCCTTGGCCGCAGCCGGTCTCGTCGCCGGACGATTCGCGAGCGGGATCATGCCTCGCGTACTGGTCGGCGTCGCGGGCGCCGGGACGATGCTGTCGATGGCGGCACTGTCCACCGGTCCCTGGCGCTCGCCCGAGGGCTATCTGGGCGGTTCGGTCTGGGTCCAGCTACCCGCGCTGGCCGCGGTCGTCGCGGTCGGTATCGCCGCACTCCCCCCGCGCCGTCGCGACTGAGCGATCACCCGAAGCGCTGCTTCACCCAGTGCCGGACAGGCTCCTCGATCAAGGCGTAACTGGCGGCCGCCAGCGGCAGCGTGAAGGCGACGGTCAACGCGAGTACATGCAGGAAACTGCGCTGGAAGGGGATGAAACCGAAGATCGGGAACACCATGGCGAGCACCGCCAGATGCCAGATGAAAATGCCGTAGGACCAGCGTCCGATCGTGGCCGCCACCCGGCTCTCCAGCAGGCGATGCGGCCGACCGCCCAGGACCAGCGGCGCCAGCAGCCCGAATCCGACGATCGCGCCCAACCCCATCTTCATCGCGTACTGCCACGGCGCACCGCGTTCCAGCCCCTCCGGCCCGGCCAGATCGGTGGCCGACAAGACGAAGGCGATCAGCGCCGATGTCCACATGACCCAGCGGTTTCCGGTGATCCGCCGCCACCTCGCCGCCGACGGCCGCCCGGCACCGCCCTCGACCAGCTCCGCCAGCAGCATCCCGACCACGAACCACGGCAGGTAGCCGGGCAGCCAATTGTCGGAGTGGATGGCGTCGGGTGTGGGCACGGGAAGGAAGTTCCATCCCAGACTCAGCACTCCCAGCGCCAGCACCACGGGTATTCGCCAGTGCGCCAACGGCCCTCGCAATCGCAGCACCGCGAACGCCAGGATCGGGAGCACCAGATAGAAGGCCACCTCTACCGAGAGACTCCACATCTGGGTCAGCCCGTCGGTCAGCGTCAGCGGCACGAAGACTTGCAGCAGTGCGAGATTCGCGCCCCACACCCGCCACCCGGCCGAATGCGCCGCCGACGGCAGCAGGATCAGCACCGCGCACACCACCACCCAGTACGCGGGCAGAATGCGAGCCGCGCGATGCAGGAGATAGCGACGCGCGGACGGAGCCGTCCCGAGCCCGCGCGCGGCCGCGGCGTGCGGGCGCCACAGCAGAAATCCGGACAGCCCGAAGAACACAGCCACCGCCATGTCGAACCGGCCCCACACCCGGCCGAGCACGGGCATGCCCGTCGCCCCGGTCTGGAAGGCGACATGGGTGAGCACCACGCCGAGCGCCGCCAGCCCGCGCATTCCCTCGAGGGCGGGCACGAACGTCCGGCGTCCCGCGGGCGAATCGTGTGCGGCCGCAGGCGCCTCCGATGCCGATGCCGCCGGGGAGTCGACGGCAGGAGACCCGGTATGCGGTGTCACGGACGTGCTCATCGGGCTCCAGTCTGCCGCCTCCGCGCACGCGGCGATATTCCGCCGTAGGATTCACCAAATTTCGGGCCTCAGCTCGGCAGGCGAACGGACCGGACTGTTAGTGTCGGGGCTCACGAACGCCGCGCGCGGCCGTAGTGTTCCCGGAACGACCTGTTCGACGACGAGGAGAGTTTGCATGGCACTCAGTGCCGGAACCAAGAGGACGGTGGCCTGCCTGCTCGTGGGACTCGGCACGCTGCTGATCGTGGCAGCGCTGCTGGTCCCGACCTACGCCGTCGGCCAGCTGGCCAAGACTCCCCTCGACATCGAGATCACCACCATCGCGAAGAACAAGGCCGACGCGCCCAGCGAGGTCCTCGACTCCAAGTCGCTGACCTCGGGCGACGGCGCCGCGAAGGTCGATCAGAACGTCCGGCTGCTCTCGCAGCGGTTCCTCACCGTCGAGGATCCGTCGGACAAGTCGGAGATGACCATCCAGGCCGGTCAGACCTTGCGCAACATCGACAAGCAGGGCGACACCGGCCTGCTGAGCGCCACCATCGACCGCGTCACCGTGGACCGCAAGACCGGCGAGCCGGTCGACACCGACCCGAACGGTTCGATCGCGTCGACGGTGAACAGCAAGGGCGAGAGTGTCGCGGAGCCGGTGCAGCACACCGGTTTGCAGTACCGGTTCCCGATCGGCACCGAGAAGCAGACCTACCCGTACTTCGACATCAACGCGCGCAAGACCTTCGACCTGAACTTCGTCGAGGAGACCGAGATCAACGATCTGAAGGTCTACCACTTCCAGCAGCAGATCCCGGCCACCGATCTGGCCAAGGTCGCCAACTCGCCGACCAACCGGCTGGCGCTGCCCGCCACCAAGTGGGGCGTCGAGGGCGGCGACCAGACGATCACCATGGACCGCTACTACACCAACACCCGCGACATCTGGGTGGAGCCCGAGACCGGCACCATCATCAAGGGCTCCGAGCAGCTGCACATGTACTACGGCCGCACCGAGAAGCCCGAGGTCACCGCGTTGAAGACCACCCTGGTCTTCGATGACAACACGGTCACGTCGCAGGTCTCCGAGGCGAAGAAGTACATGGACGAGCTGTCGCTGTACCGCCGCATCCTGCCGATCGTGTTCGCCGTCGTGGGCGTGATCGCGCTGATCATCGGTCTGGTGCTGGGCCTGCGGGGCGGCGGTGACTCGGGTCAGCCCGGGCGGCTGGTGCAGCGGCGCCGGCCGAACGATCCGGGGCCGGGGGCCGATGTGGCCGACGCTCCGACGCAGCAGATCAATCTCAGCGGTAACCAGTAGGTCCTTCCGCTCACAGGTGGCTCCCCGTGCGAATGCCGGGGAGCCGCTTCGTTTTCCACGCCCGGCGGCTGTGGAATCAGTGGGCGGGATGGGGATCGCGGCTTCGGGCCGCGCGGAGCACGACCGTGACGATCACCGCGGTGGTAATCGCGGCGACCGCGGTGGCCGTGCCGATGAGCGCCGGTAGCGAGCGCGCGAGGGTCAGCATGATCGCGATCTCGACGGCCAGTCCGGCCCAGGTGACGGCGGCGGGCGCGGTGCGGTCGGCCGCGATCGCCGACAGGAGCGCGCCTTGCAGGAGAGCCAGCAGCGCGCCGTCGAGCGCGAACAACCAGAGCCAGTTCTCGATCGGCGCGTAGTCCTGTCCGGCGAACAAGGGAGCCAGCGGCGCACAGACGGCCGCGCCGATCACAGCCACCACGCCGATCGCCGACAGCACCCCCAGCGCGTCCCGCACCGCGCGAGTGGAATGCCGCGGCTGCGCCATCCGCGGATACAACACCACCCCCACCGCCTGCGGCAACCAGAACGCGATCTTGGTAGCGATCGCGCCGAACGCGTATCGCCCGGCATCCGCGTCATCCAGCACAATCCGGGCCACGATCAAATCGGCCGAAGACAACGCCATCAACGCCGCCTGCACCTGCGCGGCCCGCAGCACGGGCAGCACACCACCCCATCCCCCGGACCCGGAGTCCGTGGGCGAGTTCATGTTCACGGCAGCGCGTCTGGCGCCGACGGCGGCGGCCGCCAAGCCCAACGCGGTACCCCACAGGGCGACGGCCGCAGTACTTCCGAGGGCCAAAGCCACCAGCGCCGGGGCGACCCGGGCGATCCCCGCACCTCCGAGAACCATTGCCAGCGAACGAAACCGCCGCCCGCCCTGCAATACACCCTGCTCCCCCGACAGCAACACCAACATCGGCGCCGCGGCCAACGCACCCGCCGCGGCAACCCAACTCACGTGCAGCACCACCGCGACAACGGGAACCAGCACCGCGGCGATACCCGCCACGATCGCCGCACACCGCCACCCCAGCACCCGCACCACCGCAACCGGCGCACCCCGCACCAATTCCCGCGCCACCACATTCTGCAAAGCCAACGCCGGCACGGCGCAGAGCAACTGCACCGCCAGCAGACTCGCGAACTCGCTGTACCCCCCGACCCCGAGCCACCGCCCCGCCAGCAACTGCAACAAATACCCGGCAACATTCGCCGTCATCGCCCCCGCCGTAACCAACGTCAAATCCGCAACCACAGGCAGACGACGTTGACCAAGCACTCCGCCATGCTCCCACCCGCGCCCCACCCCCGACATCCGACCCGTCCGGGCCGACCCCCGCGGCCATACACCACCTGCTCCCTCTGATCGAGGTCGGCATGCGTCGCCGCGCTCGAGCGGGCGGTGGCGATGCGATTACCGACGCGCACTCGCCGATGCGGGTGCGGCGGGTAAGACCCAGGCGCGCTGGGTATCGACCGGCACGTAGGGTGGCTGAGCGTGATCGCGGGTGGCTGGGTGCGGGGCGGGCGGTGGGGCCGGATCATGCCCGCTGCCTACAGTCTCGTGCTGGCCCTGATTGTGGCCGGGCCGTTGCTCGGGCCCGGCTATCTGTTGTTGCGGGATGCGGTGAGCACGCCGCGGTCGTATCTCACCGATTCGGCGCTCGGGCTGGGGGATGCCGCGCCGCGAGCCGTGCCGCAGGACGCGCTGCTGGCCGTGGTATCGACGGTCGTGGATGGTGGTATCGCGGTCAAGGCCATCCTGGTGGCGGCGCTGTGGGCGGCGGGCTGGGGCGCGGCGATCCTGGCCCGCCGACTCCTCCGGGTGTCGACCGCACCCCAGTTGGTCGCGGCGACCGTGTCGATATGGAATCCCTACGTCGCCGAGCGCCTCCTCCAAGGGCATTGGAGTCTGCTGACCGGATACGCCGCCCTTCCCTGGACAGTGCTCGCGGCTCAGCGCATCCGTTGCCGGGCAACGCCTGAAGCGAAGTCCCAGAACGCCGCCACCTCAGCGGATCCCATTTCACCTTCGCTCCGGAGCGGCGAGCCCGGCACCGCCGAAGCCAGTCCGACCACCACACAGGGACGTTCGGACAGCGACGCATCGAAAGAAGCCACGCCGACCAGACAACCGGGTGCACGTCCCGAGGACACCTCCGATGCCACGTCTCCCGCACTCGGCAGCGGCCCTCTCAGAGCGGGCGCTGTCGCGGGGACGACATCTCGTCCCGCTACACGGAATCCGGTGGTTCGGGGCACGCCGGTGGTTTATGCGTGGCTAGGGTTGGGGGGCTGTCTCGCGGCGGCCGGGTTGACCCCTACCGGAGCGGTGCTTGCGGGGTGTGTGGCGCTTGTTGTGGCCGGGTGGCGAAATGTCGTTGGGGTGCTGGCGATTTGGTGTGTTGCCTCGGCACCGTGGCTGGTGGCGACCGCGTTGTCGGGAGCGGGGGCAGAGCCTTCGGATCCGGCGGGGGTTGCGGCGTTCGCGGCGCGGGCCGAGCCCGGGTTGGCGACCGTGGGAAGTCTCGCCGGGCTGGGTGGGATATGGAATTCGGATGCCGTACCTTCCTCGCGCACAACGTTGTTCGCGCTGGTGGGGACGGCCGTGTTGCTCGCGGTGGTCGCCGTGGGTGCACGGCGGGTGGCCGCGGTAGGCGACGCCGGCACTCGGCACGTTCGCCGGGCGCTGTTGCTGGTGGCGGTCGTGGCCGTGGCGCTGCCCGCGCTCGGCGCCACCGGCTGGGGACTGCGCATCGGCGAGTCGCTGGTTACCGGGATTCCCGGTGCCGGATTGCTCAGGGACACACAGAAATACGCCGCCTTGGCGATGCCCGCCTTCGCCCTGTGCGCCGCGGCGGGATGCCGAACCGTCGCCGGTCTGGGGCGGCGTTGGGGCGGCACCCTCGGAACACCCGCGACCGCAACATTTTTCATCGCCGCACTGGTACTCACACTGCCCGACCTCGCCTGGGGTGTCGGGGGCGAGTTGCGCCCGGTGCACTATCCGCCGGGTTGGCAGCGCGTCGCCGCGCTCGTCGACGGGCCGGGCGATATCGCGGTGCTGCCGGGCGGCATGTTCCGAAAGTTCCCGTACAGCGGGCATGCCCCCGTACTCGATCCGGCCCCGCGCATGCTGCCGCAGGACGTGCTGCAGACCGGTGAGCTGCCGGTTCGCGGTCGCGTGGTCAGTGGTGAGGGCGACCGCGCGCACGAGGTCGAGCGGTTACTGCTGCACGGCGGTGCGGTGCCCGACCTGGCCGCTCGCGGAGTCGGATGGGTGCTGGTCGAACGAAACACGCCGGGGCCACTGGGTGATTCCAAAACCACACTCGCCCAACTGAAACCGGTATACACTGACGCCGATCTGGCTCTCTATCGAGTACCGGGCGCGATCGATCCCACGACGAACTCCCAAGGCACGCACCGGCATATCGCCGCCGCGGCGCATCTTCTCTGGGCGTTGCTACTCGTCGTCGGACCTGCGACCCTGGTCGATCGGCGAATCCTGCGCCGCTTCCGAAATCCCTCGGCCCCATCGGCGCAGACCCGAACGCGCACGTGAAGCCCGAACGACGAGCTATTCCGGATCTTCCGAACGCCCGCCGACCAGACCCGACACATATCGCCCGCCGACCGCCGCCGCGAGCACCTCGAACACCCCGTTAGCCGTTTGCTCCCAGGAGAATTCGCGGGCACGGGCACGCGCCTTCTCGCCCATGACGGTGCGGGATTCGGCGGAGTCGAGCAGTTCACCCACCGCCTCCGCCAACTGAGCGGCGTCGTCGACCAGCATGCCGGTGACACCGTCCACCACCGAATCGGTGAGACCGCGCGAGCTGCGATAGCCAACCGTCGGTACGCCGTGCTGAGCGGCCTCGATCACGGCCAGACCCCAGCCCTCCTTGCGCGAGGGCAACACGTGAACCCAAGCGCGAGAGAGCAATTCATGTTTGCGGCATTCGTCCACGTGACCGTGGAAGGTCACCGCGTCGGCGATGCCTAGTTCGTGCGCGCGACTCTTCAGGTTGTCGGCCCACCAGCCGTCGCCGACCACGTCCAGTCGCAAGCCCGGAAGGGCGGGGCGCAACTCGGCTGCGACGGCCAGCGCGTCCTCGATCTGCTTGTGCGGCACCAGCCGCGACAGCACCACGATGCTCGGATGGGCCGTCCGGCTCCCCGGCGCTCCGGTCGGCGCCTGCCGCGGGATGGGCTCGGCGCCGTTGCGCACCACCGCGATTCGGTCCCGACTCACGCCCAGCCCCGCCAGTTCCTCCGCCGAGGGAAGCGACACCGTCAGATACTGGTTGCGCCGATGCACCCGCGGGGACATCCGCGACTCGATCCACCAGCCGATCCGCCCCACCAGCCGCCCGGCGACCGGCCATTGCTCGCGGTGCCCGTGATGCACGAGCACGACCGACGGCGCGCGGGTCGCGATCCGAGCGAAGAAGGGAATGCCGTTCTGCGTGTCGACCACCGCGTCGGGCCGCGCCCCACGCAACGGTCCGATACCGAACCGCCCCGCCGCCATCGCGACCAGCGCCCGCGGATACACGGTGTAGCGCCCCCCGGCCCGGCTGATATCGATCCCGTCGACCCGCTCACGTCGCGGAGCGCCGGAGTAGCGAGCGGTCCGTAATGTCACCTTCACCCCACGCGCGGCCAGGTGCGCACCGACCTGCTCGAGATACCGCTCGCTCCCCCCGCCCTGCGGATGCCCGGTATCCCGCCAGCACAGCAGCAACACCTCACGCACGCCCGAGTCCCCCGCCGCGCCCCGATCGACCCCACTGGCGCCACGCCCGGATGCGCCCCGCGCAACCGGATCGAGTTCGCGGGAGCCGGTATCGCGCACGGCACATCTCCAGGTGGTACTCGCTCGGACGTCTGACAGTTCGCTCCACCCTATAGCCCACTCCCAAGATCAGTGCGATCACCAGGGCGACCAG
>NZ_JARWOP010000263.1 GCF_029868745.1 Nocardia wallacei
GTCCAGCACATGCTCGTACCGCTGTGTCTCGCCGAGCCCCGCGAGTTCCTGTGACAGCGCGCCCGGCGCCGGGGCGCGCGTGGCGGTGGCCCCCCGGGCGGGGCCGCGCGAGGCGGAAAGCGCCCGCCGCGCCCCCGCCGCGGGGGCCGGCCGGGCGGGGGCCCGGGGGGGGGCGGTGCCCCACGGCGACGCCGATGGACAGGGGTAAAGCGACGAGAAATACCACCACGGAGGCGGGGAGGTCATGGCGAAGCACCACGGAGAGACCGGGGAGCGACGTCCGTCGGGCAGGGTCAATGTCGGTTGACATATTTCTCCTTCGCCGAACCGGGCCACGGTTCGGTTCATCGGGTCAAACATGTTCTGGCATCGAGCAGCTGGCGGGCGAGCGCCGCGGACAGCGAGAACGCGTGCGCGGCGGTGGAACCTCTAGCAGATGTCTTCCGAATGCGAAGACCGATCAATAGTAAAGAATCCGCAAAGGGCATGAAAACTGTTTGCAGTAAGAAAGCTGCTGCCGCGACCGAATCGTGATCTCGCTCATATGTTTTCCACAGGATCGACGCCAGCAGCGCATACTCGGACAAATGACCGATTTGCCATTGATAGCTGAACGCCTGCCCAGATGCCGGGCGCCGGGACCCGCACGGCCTATGCTGGATCCGATTCGCCCGCTCGGCGCGCCGCGGTAACGCCCGAGCAGATCTCGGCCGACATTCTCGAGCAACCTTCACCCGCCGGCACCCGTCGGACGGGCGGTGACACGCACTCAGGAGGCACGATGGCAGGCGCCGGCGCGATCCCGTCCGCGCGGCCCCGCGACGCCCGGCCGTCGCGGCGCACGTTCCTCGCCCGCGCGGGCGCCGCCGGCCTGGGGCTCGCCCTGCCCGCCTGGTCCACCGCCCCCGCGCGGACCGACCCCGCGCGGTCCCCCACGCAGATGTCGATTCAGGAGCTGACGCGGGCGCTGGACCAGGGCGCCCTGACGTCCCGGGAGCTGGTGGCGCAGCACCTCGATCGAATCGCCGTTCTCGACAAGGCCGGTCCGGCGATCAACGCGTTCATCACCGTCGACCACACCGCCGAGGACACCGCCGCCGAACTCGACGAGGAGCGCGCCCGCACGGGCACACGCGGTCCGCTGCACGGCATTCCGATCGTCCTGAAGGACAATTTCAATACCGCCGACCTCCCGACCACCGCGGGCAACGCGCTGTTCCGCGACTACGTTCCCGGCCAGGACGCCACCGTCACCGATCTGCTGCGCCGGGCGGGCGGGATCGTCGTCGGCAAGGCGAACATGCACGAGTGGGCGATGGGCGCGAGCACCGTCAGCTCGCTGGGCGGGCAGACGCGCAATCCCTACGATCCGCAGCGCAGTCCCGGCGGCTCCAGCGGCGGCACCGCCGCCGCCGTCGCCGCCGGTTTCGCCACCGCCGGGCTGGGCACCGACACGCTCGGCTCCATCCGCATCCCGGCCGCGCGCAACAACTGCGTCGGCCTGCGGCCCACCGCCGGGCTGGTCAGCCGGGCCGGGATCATCCCGCTGTCGACCACGCAGGACGCCGCGGGGCCGATCACCCGCACGGTCACCGACGCGGCCCTGATCCTCGATGCCATCGCCGGTCCGGATCCGGCCGACCCGAGCACGCTGGGCTCCGGTCGCCCGGGCCGCAGCTATCTGTCGTTCCTCGACCCGAACGCGTTGGCGGGCAAGCGAATCGGGATCGTCGACGACTTCTTCGGCGACCCCGCCGACCCGGACTGCGCGGCCACCAACGCCGTCGTGGAACGGGCCATCGGCGACATGGCCGCGCTCGGTGCGCATTTCGTGCACATCGGCGATCTCGGCCCGCTCACCTCGCTGGCCGCCGAACTCACCGAGTACGAGTTCCGGCAGGCCATCGACGCGTACCTGGCCGGGTCCGTGACGCCGCCGCCGGCCCGGAACCTGTGGGAGATCATCACCTCCAACACCACCGTGCCCGACGTGCAGCCGCTGCTCATCGCCTACCTGCCGTTCACCACCGAATCCCCGATGTACCAGGCGGCCTTCGCCGCTCGTACGGCGATGATCGAGTACACCCTGCGCGTGCTCGGCGACAACCGGCTCGACGCCCTGCTCTACCCGACGACCCAGACCCCGGCCCCGCCGATCGACGCGCCGGGGGCGATGCGCACGGTGGACATGCTGGCCGAGGGCCGCAGTCCGGTCACCGGGCTGCCCGCCATCACCGTGCCCGCCGGGTTCACCGACGCGGGCCTCCCGATCGGCGTCGAACTGCTGGGCCGACCGCTCGACGACGGAAAGCTCCTCGCCCTGGCGTACGCCTACGAGCAGGCCACCCACCACCGCACCCCGCCGCCCCTGGGGTAATCCCTGTCGCGGACCGATGCCGTGCGAGACCCGCGGTGCGCGTAGAATTTTCGAATCCGAGTTCGGACCCGCTGGACAACAGGAATTGCCGAAGTGACCGACGATTCGCGAACCGGTTCCTACTCCGTGCGGGAGACGCTGTCCCAGCTTCGGCTACGCGAGCTGCTCACCGAGGTGAAGGACCGCGTCGAGCAGATCATCGACGCCCGTGACCGCATGGACGGGCTGGTCGATGCGATGCTCGCGGTCAGCTCCGGCCTCGACCTGGACGAGACGCTGCGCACTATCGTGCGCACCGCGATCAGCCTGGTCGACGCCCGGTACGGCGCACTGGGCATCCGCGGCCACGGGGAGCAGCTGTCCCAGTTCATCTACGAGGGCATCGACGGCGACACCCGGTCGCTGATCGGCGACCTCCCGGAGGGACACGGCGTGCTCGGCCTGTTGTTCCGTCAGCCCAAGCCGATCCGGCTCGAGGACCTGGCCGCGCACGCCGCCTCCGTGGGATTCCCGGCCAACCATCCGCCGATGCGATCGTTCCTCGGCGTCCCGGTCCGCATTCGCGACGAGATCTTCGGAAACCTCTATCTCACCGAGAAATCCGGCCGGCAGCTGTTCACCGAGGACGACGAGCTGATCGTGCAGGCGCTCGCCGCGGCGGCCGGTATCGCCATCGAGAACGCCCGGCTCTACGAGTCTGCCCGCGCCAAGCAGGCCTGGATCGAGGCCACCCGCGACCTGACCACCGAATTCCTCGCGGGCACAGACGAATCCGCGGTCCTGGCCCACCTGGCCGATCACGCCCGGCAGCTCACCCGTTCGGCACAGGTGTATCTGGCCATCGTCGAGGAGCCGGACCTGCGGCCCGAGGACGTCGACCGGCTCGTGATCACCCACAGCTCCGGCACGGCCGACGACCACGCCGGCCGCGGCCTGCGCCTCGAGGGCACCACCCTGGGCACGGTCTTCACCGAGCGCACGGCCCGGCGGCTCGACGACGCCCGCCAGACCGACCTCGCCCGCCTGTTCCCCGGCGCCGGGCCCGCGCTGGTCCTGCCGCTGCACACCCCGGACGCGTCGCTGGGCGTGCTGGTGGCGGTGCGCCCGGTCGAGACCGCTCCGTACGACGACGAAATCCTGGAGCTGGCTTCGGGTTTCACCGATCAGGCCGCGCTGGCGATGCATCTGGCCGACACGCACCGGCAGATGCGCGAGATCGATATCCTCACCGATCGCGACCGCATCGCCCGCGATCTCCACGACCATGTCATCCAGCGGTTGTTCGCCGTCGGCCTGTCACTACAGGGCACCGTGCCGCGCACCCGCGTCCCCGAGGTGCAGGAGCGGCTCGCCGACGCGATCAACAACCTGCAGGAAGTGGTCCAGGAGATCCGCACGTCGATCTTCGAGTTGCACGGCGGCGGCACGGCGGGCACCCGCCTGCGCCAGCGCATCGAGCAGGCGGTCGGGCAGCAGACCGCGGCCACGGCCGTGCGCACCTCGCTGCGGGTGACCGGACCGCTGTCGGTGGTGAGTCCCGAACTGGCCGATCACGCGGAAGCCGTTGTCCGCGAAGCGGTCGGCAATGCCGTGCGGCACGCCGATCCGGCGACCGTCGACGTGGAGATCGATGTCGCGGACAACCTCACCGTGACCGTCACCGACGACGGCCGCGGCATTCCGGACGCCGTCACCCCGGGCGGGCTCACCGATCTGGCGCACCGCGCCGAGACCGGCGGCGGCGAGTTCACGGTCCGAGCCGTCGCCCCCGCCGACGGCTCGGTCCCGCGCGGCACCTGCCTGCGCTGGTCGGCCCCGCTGCACTGACCGCGCCGCGGGGCTCGGTTCAGGAGGTCTTGTGCGGGACGCCCGTGACCAGGCCGCCGTCCACGACGAACTCCGATCCGGTCGCGTAGGCCGACTCGTCGCTGGCCAGGAACAGTACGAAGGTGGCGACCTCCTCCGGTTCGGCCGGGCGGCCCAGCGGGATCGTCACGAGGTCGTCGGGGATGTTCGCGGTCATCGGGGTGCGGATGAGGCCGGGATGCAGGGAGTTGACCCGAATCTTGTGCGGCGCCAACTCGAGTGCCGCCGACTTGGCCAGCCCGCGCACGCCCCATTTGGACGCCACATAGCCGTGCGCCCACGGCGCGCCGCGCAGGCCCTCGATCGATGACACGTTGACGATGGACCCGCCGCCCGCGGCGATCATCGGCTCGACCACCGCCCGCATCCCGAGGAACGTGCCGGTCAGGTTCACATCCAGGATCCGCCGCCACTGCGCCAGGTCGAACTTCTGCAGCGGGCTGCCGTTCACCACACCGGCGTTGTTGATCAGAACGTCGAGCGAGCCGAAATCCTCGACGGCCGTGGCGACCGCCAACTCCCAGTGATCGGGATCGGTCACGTCCAGATGTACGAAGCGGGCGGATTCGCCGATCTCCGCGACGAGCGCCTTGCCCTCGTCGTCGAGGATGTCGCCGACCACCACCCGAGCGCCCTCGGCGACCAGCAGCCGCGCGTGGGCCGCGCCCATCCCGCGGGCGCCACCGCTGATCAGTGCCACTTTTCCGTCTACACGTCCCATGGCGCGACGCTACCATACGAACTAGAACATGTTCTAGACACTGTTCCAGAATGGTGCTCGGAACCACCGAAACCGTTGTCCAGAGGAGTAATTCATGCCCATCCGCGTCGCGCACATCGGCACCGGGAACGTCGGCCGCCTGGCCTTGATCGAGCTGATCACCAATCCGCAGTTCGAGCTGACCGGCGTCTGGGTCGCCACGGCGGGCAAGGTCGGCAAGGACGCGGGCGAACTCGCCGGGCTGGACGTGGTCACCGGGATCACCGCCACCGGCGACCTGGACGAGATCCTCGCCGCCCGGCCCGACTGCGCGGTGTACTGCGCGATGGGCGACACCCGGCTGCCCGAGGCGATGGCCGACTGCCGGCGGCTGCTGGCGCACGGCGTGAACGTCGTGGGTTCCGCGCCCGGCGTGCTGCAGTACCCGTGGCAGGTGGTGCCCGACAAGTCCATCGATCGGGTGGAAGAGGCTGCGCGCGAAGGCAATACGAGCCTGTTCATCAGCGGCGTGGACCCGGGTTTCGTCAATGATCTGATCCCGTTCGCGTTCGCCGGGACCTGCCGCACCGTCGAGCAGATCCGCTGCACGGAGATCGCCGACTACGCCACCTACGACGGCTCGACGGTCATGTTCGACGTGATGGGCTTCGGCAAGCCTCCCGAGGAGATCCCGATGCTGCTGCAACCGGGCGTGCTGAGCATCGCCTGGGGCACCGCGATCCGCCAGCTGGCCGCCGGGCTGGGCATCACCGTCGACGAGATCACCGACACCGCGGTGCGCGAACCCGCGCCGGCGGCATTCGATGTCGCCGCCGGGCATATCCCCGAAGGCGGCACGGCCGCAGTGCGTTTCGAGATCCGCGGCATGGTGCAGGGGCACCCGGCGATCGTCATCGAACACGTCACCCGGCTGCGCGCGGAACTCCGGCCGGACTGGCCGCAGCCCGCCCAGCCGGGCGGCTCCTACCGCGTCGAGATCACCGGCGAGCCCTCCTACACCGTCGACATCTGCCCGACCAGCCGGCACGGCGACCACAACCACGCCGCGATCGCCGCGGCGGCCGGGCGCATCGTGAACGCGATTCCCGCCGTGGTCGCGGCGGCGCCGGGCATCCGGACGACGCTCGACCTTCCGCTGATCACCGGCCGGGGACTGTACTCACCGCCGCGCTGAGCCCGGCCGGCCGCCGCCGCGCGTGCGGCACGCAACGCCGCTCAGGGCTTGCGCGCGACGGCGGCGTAGCCGGGAACCTTGGCGTCCATGGCCTTCGGCGGTTCGGCCTCGCCCGCGAGATAGCGCGTGGCACGGTGGATGAAGCCCCGGTTGGCCTGGGCGGCGACCCGCACCTCGGGCAGCGCCGCCAGCACCTTCTCAGCGGCCTCCGCGTCGACCTGGTAGTGGTCCTTGCCGCCGAGGTAGTAGTCGTACATGCGAGCGATGTGTGGCTCGTGCTGCTTCAGGTCGTACTTGCCCTGCATGAGATCAACATACAAGAACCACAAGGGTTTCCGGCTCCGGCCCCGGCTATCGCACCAGCTTCTCGCTCCGCAGCCAGTCGTAGGCGACGTCGGCGGGATCCTCGCCGTCGATGTCCACCCGGCCGTTGAGTTCCTGCATCAGGTCGTCGGTGAGATGCTCGGAGATCGTGCCGATCAGGTCGCGCAGCCGGGGGTAGCGCTCGAGGACCGCGCCCCGGACGACCGCGGTGCCGCTGTAGGGCAGGAAGAACTTCCTGTCGTCGTCGAGGACCACCAGGTTCAGGTTCTTCACCCGGCCGTCGGTCGTGTAGATCATGCCGAAGTGGCAGGGCGCGCCCTTGGCCGTCGCGGTGTAGACGACGCCGGAGTCCATCCGCGTGACGTTACCGGCGGGCACCCCGTTCGGGTCGTTGTAGGGAATGCCGTACTTCTGCAGCATCGGCACGAAACCGTCGGAGCGGCTGAAGAATTCGTCGTCGACACAGAAGGTGCGGTCCGGCACCGGGAGCGCGGCCACGTCGGACAGCGACCGCACGCCCAGCCGCTGCGCGGTCGGTGTGGCGGCCCCGAAGGCGTAGGTGTCGTTGAAGTTCGCCGGCGGCAGCCACTCCAGGTCGTAGTCGCGCCGCTCGATATCGTGCACGCGCTGCCACAGTTCGTGCGGGTCCGCGATCGTCTCGCTCTGGTTGTGGTAGTTGACCCAGCCGGTGCCGGTGTACTCCCAGAGCACGTCGGCGTCGCCGTTGAGCTGCGCCTGGCGCGACGACGCGGAGCCCGGCGCCCCGGTCATATCGCGGACCTCGGCGCCCGCGGCGGCGAGGTAGGTCGCGGTGATCTTGCCCAGCAGCACGCCCTCGGTGAAGCTCTTCGACGTGACGACCAGCTCCGCACCGTCGAGCGGGCGATCGCCGTCGGGCAGGCTCGCCTCGTGGAACGTGCCCGACGAACTCACCAGGCCGCACCCGGCGAGCATCGACATCGCCACGGCCAGTGCGGAAATCGCGGTGACCAGTCGCGCTCGTGGTGATCTCATGAGATACCTCGCGGGGTCGCGGCCAGTTCGACCAGCCTGCCGAGCCAGTCGATGGTCAGAGCCAGCAATCCGACCAGGATCGCGCCGGAGACCAGCAGCTTGGGCAGGAACAGCGTGACGCCGGTGGTGATCAGCGTGCCGAGGCTGGTGGCGCCGATGAAGGTGCTCAGCGTCGCGGTGCCGACGAGAATGACCAGCGCGGTCCGCACCCCGTTGAGAATCACCGGCACCGCGAGCGGCAGCTCCACCTGGAACAGCGTGCGGGCGCCGGAGAATCCGATGCCGCGCGAGGCCTCGATGGTGCGCTGATCCACCTGCCGCAGCCCGACGATGGTGTTCTGCAGGATCGGCAGGATCGCGTACACGACCAAACCGACTATCGCCGTGCGGAATCCGGTCCCCAGCCAGAAGGTGAACAGCACCAGCAGGCCGACCGCGGGCGCGGCCTGGCCGATATTGGCGATGTTGACCGCGAGCGGCTCGAGCCGCCGCAGCGCGGGCCGGGTCAGCGCGACACCCAGCGGGATCGCGACGATCACCACGATCAGCGTGGCCACCACGGTCAGCTTGATGTGGGACAGGATGGTGGTCTGCAAATTGTCCCAGCCGAGGGACGCCTTCTCCGTCGGGGTGAACGTCGTCGCCCGATACCAGAGCACGTATCCGATGCCGATGACCAGGATGAGCAGCGGCTCGAACCACACGTCCATCGGTAGGCGGCGCAAGCGCTTCACGACGGCTCGCCCGATCCGGGTTCCTCGTCGGCGGCGACCACCGGCGTCGGCACGTTCTCGCTGCCGTCGACGTAGGTTTCGTAGGATCGTTCCGCCTCCTCGGGGCGGCCGTCGGCGAGCTTGGCCTGGATCATCTCGGTCACCGCGGCGATGCCCAGCGACCCGACCACCGCGCCGCGGCCGTCGGTGACGAGCGTCGCGCCCTGGCTGGCGGCGAGCATGGCGTCGAGTGCGTCGTTGAGGGTGGAGGATCGGGCCACGACCGGTAGCCGCCGGTCGAGGTAGTCGGAGACCTCGGCCTTGGTGGCCACTTCGTCCAGGGTGGGCCAGGACCGCGGCCGCCCGGCCCCATCGACCACGACCACCCAGGTGTGCCCGGCGGCCCGCGCCCGTTCGATGACGCCCTGCGACGGCTCGCCCACCCGCGCGGTGACCACGTCGTCGGTCGCCACGTCGCGCACCCGCGACACGGTCAGATACGCCAGCTTCGCACCGGATCCGACGAACTCCTCCACGAACGGCGTGGCCGGATTGGTGAGGATCTCCTCCGGGCTCGCGTACTGCTCGACGTGCCCGCCCTCGGACAGGATCAGCACCCGGTCACCGAGCTTGGTGGCCTCCTCGAAATCGTGGGTGACCACGACGATGGTCTTGCCGAGTTCGTGCTGGATCGCGATCAGGCTGTCCTGCAAGCGAACCCGGGTGATGGGATCGACCGCGCCGAAGGGCTCGTCCATGAGCAGCACCGGCGGGTCGGCCGCCAGCGCGCGGGCGACGCCGACGCGCTGCTGCTGGCCGCCGGACATGTCCTTGGGCAGCCGGTCGGCGAAGGTGGCGGAGTCCAGGCCGACCAGATCGAGCAGGTACTCGGTGCGCTCGGCGATGCGCCGCTTGTCCCAGCCCAGTACCCGCGGGATGGCGGCGATGTTCTTGGCGACCGACCAGTGCGGGAACAGTCCCCCGGATTGGATGACGTATCCGATCGACTGCCGCAGCTTGTCCGGATCCTCCCGGGTGACGTCGCGCCCGCCGATGAAGATGCGGCCCTCGGTCGGCTCGATCAGCCGGTTGATCATCTTGAGCGTCGTCGTCTTGCCGCACCCCGACGGCCCGACGAACGCCACGATCTCGCCCGCCTCGATCTCCAGATCGAGCCGCTGCACCGCCGGCTTCTCTTGTCCCCGATAGCGTTTCACCACCGCGTCCAGCGTGATGGACGCCCCGGTCACATTGCGCTCCGGCGCCGCCGGAGCGGGCCTGCCGGTCACATCAGCGGTCATGACAGTCCCTTTGCGATCGTGAGGCGTCCGAGCAGGACGAGCAGCGCGTCGAACACCAACGCGATGATGACGATGACAATGGTGCCGGTCAGCGCCATTTCGAGAGCGTTCGCGCCACCGAGGCGGGACAGGCCGTTGAAGATCAGCGAGCCCAGGCCGGGCCCGAGGACGTAGGCGACGATGGCGGCGACGCCCACGATCATCTGGGTGGAGACCCGGATGCCGGTCAGGATCACCGGCCAGGCGATCGGCAGTTCGACGGTCAGCAGGATCCGCGAGCGCGAAAAGCCTATGCCGCGTGCGGATTCCACGACCGAGGGCGGTACCGACCGCAGTCCCACGATGGCGTTGCCGATCACCGGCATGGCCGCGAAGAACGCCAGCATCACGAACGACGGCACCACGCCGAGCCCGAACGGGACCAGCAGCAGCGCGAGCAGCGCCAGCGACGGGATCGTCAGCGCGACCCGGCTCGAGGTCAGCGAGAGCTGGGACAGCAGCGGCATCCGGTACACCGCCACCGCGATGAGCACCGCGACCACGGTGCCGACCAGCACCGTCTGAAAGGCCAGGGAGGCATGCTGATACATGAGGAAGGCCAAGGTCCCGCCGCGCCCTCGGACGTAGCTCCATAAATCCACGGGATTCCCCTCGTCAGCCGACCATGTGCCGGTCCTGCCTGTGCGTAGCCCTGGATGCGAGTCGTCACAGGGTAATCGACGCCGCGCGGTCCGCTTCGGACGACGCGCGGCGGGCGGGATATCCGCGCGGCTAGGCGGCTCGTGCGGCCGGGGCGGAGTAGTGCTCGGCGTCTCCGGCGATCACCGTGCTGCGCCGGCCGTCGACGCCGACCGGGACCTCCCCGGCGAGGGTGATGCGGGTGAGCCTGCGGTGTTCGGCGCCGTCGTAGTCGTCGATGGCGTAGTGCTGGGTGGCGCGGTTGTCCCAGATGGCGACGTCGCCGAGCGACCAGTCCCAGCGGGTGGTGTGCTCGAGCCGGGTCACCCGGTCCTGGAACAGCCGGAACAACGTATGCGATTCGTTGCCCGGCAGGCCGACGATCCGTTGCACGAAATTGCCGAGCAGCAGCGCGCGTTCGCCGGTGTCCGGGTGCACCTCGACCACGGGATGCTCGGTCTCGTAGTAGGTGGATTCGAACTCGCCGCGGTAGGCCTCGATGGTCTCGCCCCGGTGGTTGTCCTCGGCGGTCGCGGCGTAGTCGTAGCGGTTGGTGTGCCGCGCGCGCAGGCTCTCGGCCAGCCGCTGGAGCGGTTCGGGCAGCGAGTTGTACGCCGCGACGGTGGAGGCCCACGTGGTGGAGCCGCCGTAGCTCGGCAACGTGACCGCGCGCAGGATCGACGCCTTCGGCACCCGGTCGACGAAGGTGACGTCGGTGTGCCAGCTGTTGGAACGCCCTTGATGCGAGTCGATGGCCAGGCTCTTCACGCCCGCCGACCGGACCGTCGGATGCGGGATCGTCGGCGTGCCCAGCAGCTGCGCGAATTCGTACTGGCCGTCCTCGGTCAGGTGGTGCTGGTCGCGGAAGAAGATCACCTTGTGCTCGTTGAGCGCCGCGCGGAGGGCGGCGACGGTGTCCGCGTCCAGGTCACCGCCGAGCCGGACCCCCTCGATCCGCGCGCCGAGGTGAGTACCGAGCTTGACCACCCGCGCGGTGGTCCGGGCGTCGGCTGTGATGTCGACGGACATACCGGGGACCTTTCACTCGAACCTGACAATCGATCCGACGAAACCACCCGCTCCACCCGGGGGCCAGGATTACGGTCACCCGGATCGAAACCCGGCGGGCCCGACGCGCGGGGGGCCTACCGCGCCGGGCGCCTGACCATTGCGGCACTGTGGTGCGATGATCCTCACCGACGAGCCACTGCTCCGCGCACCGCACCTGCACCTCGGCGGAACCTGGGTGCGTGCGTCCGGCGGCGGCGCCCGCGAGATCCGGAACCCGGCCGACGGCGAGGTGATCGCCGTCGTCGACGAGGCCGATCCGGACGACGTGGCCCGTGCGATCGCCGCGGCGCGCGCCGCCTTCGACGCGGGCGACTGGCCCGCCACCCCGGTGGCGGAGCGGGCCGCGCTGCTGGTGCGGATCGCCGAACTGCTCGAGGCACACCGCGACGACATCGCCCGCATCGAGACCCTCGACACCGGAAAGACGCTGCGCGAGAGCCACATCGACCTCGACGACGTGATCGCGGTATTCCGGTACTACGCCCATCTCGTCGCGGTCGACGCCGACCGGCTGGTCGACACCGGCGACTCGGCGGTGCTCAGCCGCGTCGTGCACGAGCCGGTCGGAGTCTGCGCGCTCATCGCCCCGTGGAACTATCCGCTGCTGCAGATGTCGTGGAAGATCGCGCCCGCGCTGGCGGCCGGTTGCACCGTGGTCGCCAAGCCGAGCGAGGTGACGCCGCTGAGCACGATCGCGCTGGTGCGGCTGATCGACCGGGCGGGCGCCCCGCCCGGGGTGGTGAATCTGGTGCAGGGCGCCGGGGCCGTGGCGGGCGCCGCGCTCACCGGCAGTCCGGACGTCGACCTGATCTCCTTCACCGGCGGCGCCGCCACCGGCGCCGACATCGCCCGCCGGGCGGCCACGCACCTCACCCGGGTCGCGCTGGAACTCGGCGGCAAGAACCCGCATCTCGTCTTCGCCGACGCCGAGCGCGACAGCGCCGTCGACGCGGTGCTGACCGGTGTCTTCCTGCACTCGGGTCAGGTGTGCTCGGCCGGTACCCGGCTGATCGTGCAGGATCGCGTCGCCGACGAGTTCGTCGCGGCGCTCGCCGACCGGGCCGCCCGCATCCGGGTCGGGCCCGGCACCGACCCGTCGAGCCGGACCGGACCGCTGGTGTCCGAGGAGCACCGCGCGAAGGTGGAGGCCTACGTCGCGCTCGGTATCGCCGAGGGCGCCACGCTGATCACCGGCGGCAAGCGGCCCGACGATCCGCGGCTGGCGGCCGGAAGTTATTACCTGCCCACCATTTTCGACCACTGCCACCGCGGCATGCGGATCGTCCAGGAGGAGACCTTCGGGCCCATCCTCACCGTCGAGCGGTTCGGCACCGAGGCCGAGGCCATCGCCCTGGGCAACGACACCGCCTACGGCCTGGCGGCGGGCGTCCGCACCGCCGATCCGGCCCGCGGCGAACGGGTGGTGCGCGCACTGCGCCACGGCACGGTGTGGCTCAACGACTTCGGTTGCTACACGCCGGCCGCGGAGTGGGGCGGGTTCGGCCGTTCCGGCACCGGCCGCGAACTCGGTCCGGGCGGGCTGGCCGAGTACCGGGAGACCAAACACATCTGGCACAACACCGCTCCGGCGGTGGGCGGATGGTTCGACTGACCGTCCCGACCTTGCTCGCCGCGCCTCGGCGTAGTACCGTCCAGACACATGTCCAGGTCACTGTCTGGATCGAATCATCGGGAGGATTGGCGATGACGTTGGTGAAGCCGCGGCAGGTCTCCGGGGGCGAACACGAACACGGGCATCTCGAGGAGTTCCGCACCGATCCGATCGCGCTGATGCGCCGGGTGCGGGCGGAGTGCGGCGACGTCGGCTCGTTCCGCCTGGCCGACAAGGACGTGATCCTGCTGTCGGGCTCGGAGGCCAACGAGTTCTTCTTCCGGGCCGCCGACGAGGACCTCGACCAGGGTGCGGCCTACCCGTTCATGAAGCCGATCTTCGGCGAGGGCGTGGTGTTCGACGCCAGCCCCGAACGTCGCAAGGAGATGCTGCACAATCAGGCGCTGCGCGGCGAGCACATGCGCGGGCACGCGGAAACCATTGCGCGCGAAGTGGATCGGATGCTGGCGGGCTGGGGTGAGAGCGGCGAGATCGACCTGCTGGAGTTCTTCGCCGAGCTGACCATCTACACCTCCTCGGCGTGCCTGATCGGCGTGAAGTTCCGCGACGAACTCGACGAGCGGTTCGCCCACCTGTACCACGAACTGGAACAGGGCACCGACGCGCTGTGCTACGTCGACCCGTACGCTCCCATCGACAGCTTCCGCCGCCGCGACGAGGCCCGCGCCGAACTGGTCGACCTGGTGCAGGGGATCATGAACGGCCGCATCGCCAATCCCCCGCAGGGCAAGGACGATCGGGACATGCTCGACGTGCTGGTGTCGATCCGCGACGAGGAGGGCAACCCGCGCTTCTCCGCCAGCGAGATCACCGGCATCTTCATCTCGATGATGTTCGCCGGGCACCACACCACCTCGGGCACGGCGGCCTGGACGGTCATCGAACTGCTCCGCCACCCCGACCAGCTGGCGCGGGTGGTGACCGAACTCGACGAACTCTACGCCGACGGCAAGGACGTCAGTTTCCATGCGCTGCGCCAGATTCCGCATCTGGAGGCGGTGCTCAAGGAGGTGCTGCGGCTGCACCCGCCGCTGATCATCCTCATGCGGGTGGCCCGCGACGAGTTCGAGGTGTGCGGAAACCGCATCGCGCCGGGCGATCTCGTGGCGGCCACGCCCGCGGTCTCCAACCGCATCCCCGAGGATTTCCCGGAGCCCGACCGGTTCGACCCGGGCCGCTACATCGATCCGAACCAGGCCGACCTGATCAACCGCTGGACCTGGATCCCGTTCGGCGCCGGGCGGCACCGCTGCGTCGGCGCGGCGTTCGCGCTCATGCAGCTCAAGGCGATCTTCTCGATCCTGCTGCGGGACTGGGAGTTCGAGATGGCGCAGCCGTCCGACAGCTACCGCAACGATCACTCCAAGATGGTCGTGCAGTTGCAGCAGCCGTGCGCCGTGCGCTTCCGGCGGCGGGTGCGATGACCGCGCGGGCCGGTCTCGCGGGCCGGACCGTGGCCGTCACCGGCGGGGCGCGCGGCATCGGCCGGGCGATCGCCGGTGTCCTCGCGGCGGCCGGCGCGCGCGTGGTCATCGGCGATATCGACGCGGACGCGGCGGCGGCGACGGGCGCCGAACTCGCGCTCACGGCGGCGCTGCCGCTGGACGTCACCGATCCGGAGTCGTTCCGGGCCTTCCTCGACGCCGCGCAGGCGGCCGCCGGGCCGCTCGATGTGCTGGTCAACAACGCGGGCATCATGCCGGTGGGGCGTTTCGCGGCGGAGCAGGACGCCATCACCCGGCGCATCCTCGACATCAACGTGTACGGCGTGCTGCTCGGCACCAAGCTGGCGCTGCCCGGCATGCTGGACCGCGGGCGCGGCCACATCATCACCGTGGCCTCGCTGGCCGGGACCAATCCGACGCCGGGCATGGCGACCTACTGCGCCAGCAAACAGGCCGTCCTCGGCTTCACCGATGTGATGCGGCTGGAGCACCGCGGCAGCGGCGTGCGGTTCTCGGCGGTGCTGCCGACGTTCACCCGCACCGAACTGATCGCCGGGACCCGTGCGCCGATGGGCCTGCTCGCCGATCCCGGCGACGTGGCGCGCGCCGTCGCCGGCCTGATCGTCCGCCCCCGCCGCCGGGTCACCGTCACGCGGCTGGCGGCGGTGCTCGCGGTGTTCAACGGTCTCACCCCGCGGCCGATCGGCGAGTTCTTCGCGCGGCGGCTCGGCGTCGATCGCCTCTTCACCGACGAGGTCGACCGGGATGCCCGCCGCGCGTACGACGAACGGCTGCAACGCAAGTAACGGCACAGAGCACGAACGGGCGGGGATACGGAATACCGATACCCCCCCGGCGTATTCCGTGGGTGAGTGGTAGGCGACCTGCCAAAGCTTGACGCCGTTGATACAGCCGGACCGCAGC
>NZ_JARWOP010000264.1 GCF_029868745.1 Nocardia wallacei
GGAGAACCCCCAAGAACTGTATCGCCGCTGCAACGAACACCAGCGCCGCCTGTTCAATCAGGCAATCTTCCAACAGCTCTACATCGACGACGAGCAGATCAACGGCCACCGCCTGCACGAACCCTTCGGACAGCTACACGCTGAAGCGCCCCGGGGTTGATGCGCACCGGTTTATCTGTCTCCAGCCGGTTGCTCGGCGTGGAGTGCATAGTAGTCGGCTTCGTGCTCGACCGGTGGCCGACGGCCGAGTCGGTGCATGATCCGGGACTGGTTGTACCAGCCGATCCAGTCGGCGGTGAGGAGTTCGACATCGGCGAGCCGGGTCAGCAGGCCGCGCCGGAACGGGGAATCGTCACGGACCGCCTCGGTCTTGTAGAGCCCGATCGTGGTCTCGGCGAGGGCATTATCGTAGGCATCGCCGACAGACCCGATAGAGGGCTTGAGGTCCGAAAGTGTCAGTGTTTCACCGAGTTTCACTGCCGTGTATTGCTCAGGTTCAACCGGTGGACGCAACACCCGAGGTTATGGAGGGTGTTGTGGGAAGGCCGTCGGATTGGATGCGGGAAGTCACAGGGCGAGCGCCGATGCGGTCGCCGGGTGCGCCCGGGACGCCGCGGTCGGTGGAGCGCCTGTTCTGGGACAAGATCGCCGAAGGACTGCTGCCGACGGAAGCTGGTGTCGCAGTGGGGGTATCGCCTGTCAAGGGAAGTCGGTGGTTCCGCGATGCTGGCGGGATGTCACCGTATTCGTGGAGCCGGCCCGGCGGCCGCTACTTGTCGTTCGCCGAGCGTGAGGAGATCGCGCTGCTGCGGGTGCAGGGCAAGGGCGTGCGGCAGATCGCGCAGGTCCTGGGCCGCAGCCCGTCGACCATTTCCCGTGAGTTGCGGCGCAACGCCGCGACCCGAAGCGGCAAACTCGACTACCGCGCCTCGGTCGCCCAGTGGAAAGCCGAACTGTTCGCCAGACGCCCGAAAACGGCGAAGCTCGCCGAAAACAGGCAACTCCGGGACTACGTCCAGCAGCGCCTGGCCGGGCGGATCACCGATGCGAAGGGCCGGGTTGTCACCGGACCGCCGACGGGAACCTGGACCGGGCGCAACAAACCGCACCGCTCCGACAGGCAATGGGTCCAGGCATGGAGCCCGGAGCAAATCTCGCAGCGACTGAAGATCGACTTCCCCGACGACACGTCGATGCGGATCAGCCACGAGGCCATTTACCAGGCACTATATATCGAAGGGCGCGGTGGGCTCGATCGGGAACTGATCCTGACTCTGCGCACCGGTCGGTCCCTGCGCATGCCCCGGGCCCGCTCCAAGCGCGTCGCCTGGGCCCACATCACTCCCGACGTTCTGATCAGTAACCGGCCCGCCGAAGCCGAGGATCGTGCGAATCCGGGTCACTGGGAAGGCGATCTCATCATCGGTACCGACCGCTCCGCGATCGGCACCCTTGTCGACCGGTCCACCCGGTTCACCGTCCTTGTTCACTTGCCTCGTGAGGACGGATGGGGGCAGACGGCACCGGTCAAGAACGGTACCGCGCGCAGTGGTTACGGGGCGTCATCGATGAACAAGGCACTCTCGGCGGCGCTGCGGAAGATCCCCGAGCCGATGCTGAAGTCCCTGACCTGGGATCGGGGAAAGGAGTTGTCGGCCCATGCGGAGCTGGCATCGACGATCGGTGTCCCGGTCTTCTTCGCCGACCCGCGCAGTCCTTGGCAGCGCGGAACCAACGAGAACACGAACGGCCTTCTGCGTCAGTACTTCCCGAAGGGCACCGATCTCTCGCGGTGGACCGCGAAGGATCTCGCGGCCGTCGCGCATACCCTCAACACACGACCGCGGAAGGTTCTCGAATGGCGCACTCCCGCCGAAGCGATGGAACGTCGCCTACAATCGCTGCAACAGCAAAGTGTTGCGACGACCAGTTGAATCCGCCTTGCGACCCCGCATCGGAATGATGTATCAATCCTGTTGCGGTGAAACGGAAAGCGGTTCTACGGCGGGTGAACAACGCCTGTTCGAGCACCGAGATAACCAACGGTGTCGTCTTCGACGACATAACCCGCCAGCCCAAGATCCGTCGCGAATACACGTCCACGCAGAACGCGGTGTAACAGAACCCGGCCAGAGTCCAGCAGTAGGTGAAATCGGCAACCCGCCATTGATCTGGACGCATCGGCGTCGACCAGGCGCGCCCGATCAGGTCCGGATGCCGCGGCGTCGACGCGGGCCCGGGTTCGGTGGTTCTCGTGGTCCGTCACCCGCGCACAACCCCGTCTATCCCGGTCAGCCGCATCAGCCGCGCTACCTGGTCGCGGCCGATATTGTGACCGGCGCGGCGGGCGGTGTGCCAGAGTTTGCGCACCCCGTACAGGCCCCGATTCGCGCTCCACAGGTCGAACGACACGTTCGCGGTGTGAGCATCGGCCCAGGTGGCGTCGCTGATACCGCACTGTTTGGCGGCATAGTAGGTGGACGGGGCGATCTTGAGCCCGTGCTCGGTCAGCACGCGGCAGATCGGGTCAACCCCGAAGCAACCCTTGTGGTCGTCGATGTAGTCGACGATCACCGCAGTCGGCGGTCGACCTCCGCCGCCGCGAAAAACGCACTCGCTGTCCGCAAAAGCTCGTTCGCCCTGCGCAATTCGACTACTTCACGCCGCAGAGCCCTCAACTCCGCATACTCCGATTCCGCCGCGGCCGCCGGCCCGGTCTCGCCCTGCTCGGCGCGGGTGACCCAGTTCCGCAGAGTCGCCGGGTTGATATCCAGCAGCGCACCGACATGCCGGCGCGCACCGGCCATCGAGTCACCGTGCTCGCGGATCCGATCCTGATACATCCTCACCGCCCGAGCGCGGGTTTCCTCGTCGAACTTCCGTGGTGCCGCCATGGCTGACAGTCTCCCTTGCTAAATCAGGAGTCTCCAGCCAGTCCAGGACGGTTCACGTCGTCGGCCCGGTCCCGGGCCACCGCCTGGGGCTACCCCATCCCCCACAGGCGCACTTCACCACCGGTCTCGAAGCCGTAGCGGATGTACCTGTCTGCAGACAAGCTGGTTCAGAGTGAGTTGGCGGCGGCGGCGAGAAGATCTGCCAAGGTTTCCTCCAACTCTGGCAGCACGGCGGCATGCCGGGCTACCTGAACCGAGCGTCGCGATGGGGTTTCATCGGAGACGGCGATTTGGGCGAGCCTCGTCCAAGACTGTGCGGCCAGCCGTGCTGCGCGTGCGGCCGCGTGAACCTTCGGATTGCGCGTGTAATCGGCGAGATCGACGCACCCTTGAGCGATGAGGCGTCGAAACAGACCGCCTCCGGTACCCGCTTTTTCGATGAAGGCAGCGAGTGACCTGAGCACAGCCTCGAGGTCTTCGTCTCCGAAGATGTCGGGCCAACTGGAGACGTCTTCAGCGAAGCGGCGAACGCCGTCGAGCCCGGTGCCGGAGACACCGTTCGAGGCCGGCGCGGCAATCGAACTGGGGCCCCCATGTTTCAGGGTTGCCGCCGATTGTTCGAGCGCTGCGGCAGCCATGGACGGGAGGTCAGGCACGTCGGACGGCCAATCGACTATGTACGTGGCGTGGCGTGTGGGTGTCGGGAACCCCGTGGAGGCTCGTGCCCGTGCCAATGCGTCATACGACACCGTCTGGATCTCATCGCGGTCGTTGTCGACGATATACGCGTCGCGAGCCTCGTCATCATAGCCGACGATAACGATGTCGTGGCGGCTCATGCGCAGTCGTACCCGCAGGTATGGGAGTTCAGCGATGTCGGCCCAGACCATGACGGGCCGTCCGGAGTCCAGTTCGGTCCTCACCCATTTCCAACCGAGGTCGGGATCCTCGGTCTGACGTAGTTCGGTCTTCGCACCGAGGCGCCTCAACAGGTCGACCTCCAAATCCCCACCACGCCCCACCAGGTATATCGGAGGATTGATCGCATCGGCGCGCAGGTAAGCGAAATCGAGTGCGCCGCCGAGTGTGAACACGAGTCCTTCGCTCAGCTCGCCGTCCCAGCCAAGCCCGGCCCAGGACATAAGATCGCGCAACGCACCCGAACCACAATGGCCGCCCTTCAGGTGCGGGTAAGGCTGGATCAGCATCCGGTGACCACCTTCAGACTCGACAGCCCGCGAAAGGACAACCCCGTACGCCAGCGAGGTTGTTCGACGAGCCTAAGACCGGGAAAACGCGCCGTGAGGAGTGGGAACAGTACGGCTCCTTCGAGCCGCGCCAACGGCGCGCCAAGACAAAAGTGAATGCCGGCACCGAACGATAGCGGCGGGGTCCCGGTTCGGGTGATATCGAGGCTATCGGGGTCGCAGAATCGGTCCGGGTCTCGGTTGGCCGCCCCGAGCAAGGTCAATACAACCTGGCCAGGATCCAGGTCGACTCCTGCCACCCGTGTTGGCTCGAGCACCGTGCGCCCATTGGTCTGGACCGGCGAGTCGTAACGCAACAATTCTTCGACGGCGTTGCTCGCCAGATCGGGCCTGGCCCGCAATAGGTCCATTTGGCTGGGATGGGCGAGCAGTGCAGCAACGCCGTTACCGATGAGGTTTGTGGTGGTTTCGAACCCTGCCGCGAACAACAGTATCGCGGTGCCAACGCATTCGTCGTCGTCCAAGACGTCGTCGCCATGCGCCACGGCGAGACGGCTGAGCAGGTCGTCGTCCGGGTGGGCGCGTTTGGCCGCCAGGAGGTCTGTGAAGTACGTTGCGAGTTGGTCTTCCGCTTCACACGCGGCAGTCAGCGCCGCGGCGTCCGCGCTGGGCTCGAGCGAGGCGACCAGGGCGCGTACCAGAGGAGCGGCCACGGCTCGATCGGTCACTGGCACTCCAAGAAGATCGCCTATTACATTCACGGGCAGCGGGAGGGCGAGATCGCTGATGATATCGGCGGAACCCTGGTCCTCGATGACATCGATCAGATCACGGATCTGCGTGACAACGCGGCCGCGCAACTCGTCGATGTGCCGAGGGGTGAAAACGTCAGCGACCAGCCGACGCAGCCGGTGGTGGTCAGGCGGGTTGCGGAACAGCATGGTGCGCCGGAATCGATGCATAGCCTGACGTTGCAACTCTTCGGGAATCTCCGACAAGCCGAATCCCAGCGACTCGTCGGCCTTGCCGAGGCTACGGTTACGGAGCGCAGCTGCGCAGTCGTCGTAGCGACTCAGTACCAGGACCCCCGATCGCGTGACAAGCACGGGCTGAGTCTCGCGCAAGCGTCGGAACGCCTCGTAGGGGCCGGCTGAGCCGTGATCGGTCAGCAAGACGTCGAGGAGTAGTTCCCTCTCAGTTGGTCCAGCAGTCACGCCTGCCTCCGAGCCTTCGCCCGCGACTGCAGGAAGTGTTCGGCCTCGACCACGATGAACACGGCGGTTGCCGTAGTGACCGAGCGCCCTTCTAGATCCTCCATCCTGGCCGCGAGATTCAACTTACGGCTATGCCGCGACCGTACCTCGGCGTGCAGCGTGTAGGGGGTATCGAGCAGTACCGGGGCGAGATAATCCATGTCGAGATTCCGGGTCACGGCGAGTTCGCCGACCGTGTACAGCAAGAAGCCGAACAGGTCGTCGATGACGGTCGCCACCGCGCCACCGTGCGCGATCCCCGGCGCTCCGACATGACGCTGGTCGAAAAGATGGTGAGCAACGACGCCGCCCCCGCAACGCCGCACCGATAGGGAATGTCCGTGCGGGTTGGCCGGCCCACAACCAAGACAGTCGGGATGGTGCGGCGGCAACTCTGGCGATCCGGATTCCAGGAGCCGGAACGAGCGCACCCAGTCCTCCACGCCTGGGTCAGACAACCTACTGACCGCATCCGAAGCCTTGTCCATGGCCAGACCTCTCTGTCGACTAACGCGCGCCCAACATCAGACTCGAGCAGGACCGCGATACAACTACATTGGAGACAATCAGAACCATTTTGTCAACAATTGATCAGATCTCCGCTACTTGTCGCGCATAGCTCGCGATCAAGCAACGCGCGGACATGACGAAGTGTCCGGGAGTTTGTCCACTCATGAACAAAACCCACGTTCTGTTACCATCCGAGGGGTGGTGGAAGAATCGGTGAGGCTGTCGTTCAGGCGACACCTCCGCGAGGCAGCAATCCGCGCCGCCCGCGCCCTGACGGTCGAGAAGGGCTGGGAACGTGTACGATTCGGCGAGGTAGCCGGTCTGATCGGAGTATCACGCGCCACGCTGTATCGAGAGTTCGGCGACAAGCAAGGGCTTGGAGATGCACTCGTTCTGCACGAAGCGGAGCAATTCCTGACCGGGATCGAGGATTTGCTTGCTTCCAACCGCAGCGCGTTGCCTGAATCGATCCGAGCGATAGTTCGCTACACGCTCGACGAGGCTGCAACCAGCCCCTTACTCAAAGCCGTCCTGACTACACCCGGTAGCGGCCCGCGCGATGAAACCGGCGTCCTCCCCCTGTTGACAACCTCTGCCTCCATGCTTCAACTCGCGTCCGAGCGACTGGTCACCGCGTTCCTCCACCACTACCCCACCATCGACGCCAATGACGTGGCCGACGCAGTCGATGCGCTCATTCGATTGACGATCAGCCATCTCGTACTACCGGCCAGCGACAGCGCCGAAACGGCACGCCGGATCTCCGAGATTGCCCTACGTTATCTCGGGGTGGGCTCTGCGGGTCTCAGACCAGATGCCTCAGCTGCATGCCACAACGCGGTACCGAGCCATTGAAGCAGCGGTACCCTCGTTTCCCTTGATTCCACAGCAGCTGGTTCAACGACAAGTAGGCGGCGACGCTCTCGAAACGTAGCTCGGACTCGGCCGGAGGAACGTCGAGCGCGAAGTGGTCGCCAGCGGTTGCGGGCGGTCTGAACCAAGTTCGCGTCGGATCCATCGATTCGGGTCCGCAGGTTCGCACGAAAGCAATCCCGAAACTATCAAATGACACATGAGCTGTCATGCACAAGCCGGGCAAGCCCAACCAGCTGCTGCGTTGGGTAGAGCAGCACCGACGACGCTGACGCACCGAGCAATCGATGCGGACCAGGCCGATCGGCGGTCGTCCCGCCCACCGGCGATGGCGCGACAACGGCATTGCTCACGGGTCTTTTGCCCCGCGGGGATGCAATCCGGCAGTGTCACCGCGCTATGGCAGATAAGCTCATCCCGCGTCGTCTTCGACCGGCGTTTGGCTCGAATTCGCTCAGCTAAGCCTCGATCAGTCCAATATTCTCAATCCGCAAAGTCGAATCCGGGTCTATCCGGATTCCACGAGCTCGCGCCGAGGAATCGATAATCCCCCAAATGATTGCGCTGAGATGCTCGACGAAAGCCTTTCTCGGCATAGCCGAGGTCGGATCGGATTGCGAGTTTATCCACCAATCCGTCGCGGAGAGGCTCGCCCCTACGATCGACTGCACCACCAAGTCTATGCCCGACGTGTCAGCCCCAGCGGTTTCCAAAACCGTGACGAAATGATCCGCAATGAAACCTGCCAGTTCACGTGCGTTCTCAAGAGCTGGATCCGATCCCGATGAATTGTCGCTAAAATGACTACGAACGAGAAACTGGAAGACGTTCTTGTGCTCGTCGACCAGCTGCGCGTATTGCTCGACGAGCTGATTCATCACATTTCGAATCGGATCGGATCCGAAATCAACGGTAGCAAGCACATTCGACCACATGAGTTCCTTCGCACGTTCGATAACAGCTGCACGAAGGCCCAGTTTGTCCTTGAAGTGGCGATACAGCTTGGGTTTTGTCGCACCCGCCTCCCGAGCGATGTCGTCCATGCTCGCGTCCGGACCGTACTTGCCGAAGGCACGGTACGCTGCGTCGACCAGTTCTGCTCGAACCAGGACCCGGTGCTCTTCCCATCGGCTCGAGCGTGCGTCAATTCGCCGAACCACCGAGCTACCGACCTCCCGAATCCGCTTTTGTGCGCCCGCCATCTGGCCGAGTATACGCTATCGGACAAGTGACCGATATCGCGGGCGGCGATTGCGCGCTGGATCGGGCGAGCATGAACGCCGTTACGGGGCCTACGCGAACGCATGGTCAGTCGAATGTCACAGTCACCGAATTGGTGGCGGGTACCGACTGGCATGCCAGTCGATCACCTTCCTCGATATCATCATCATCGAGTACCTCGTTTACTCTCATCTCTATATCGCCGTCGATAACCTTGCACACACATGCACCGCATCCGCCTTCCCGGCAGGAATACGGAGGCGAGTACCCCTCGTTCAACAAGACCTCGACGAGGGTCAAATCTTTCGGCCATTCCAGCTCGGCGCGATCACCATCGAGATATACTACTAGACGGGCTTGTTCGTTCGTCATTGATTCCTTGACGTAGTTCTCCACGTCGAAGGGATCGGAGTGCAGAGATTGGAATACTTCTCGGTGTAGGTTCCGGTGCTGCACGCCGGCTTCGCGCGCCGCGTCTACCACCAAATCCATGAACACCGCCGGCCCACACAAGAAATACATCCGATTTCGGTACTCACGGCAGATTTCAAGGATTGCGCTTCGGTCCGGTAGCCCACGCTCGCTCTCCAGCCACTCGATGAGAGTCAGTCGCTCGGGAAACTGCTTGGCGAGGTAACGGAGGTCTTCACCGAAGATGACGCTCTCGGCATGCTGGTTGGCATAGAAGAGAACGAGATGGCCGCCGCCTTCGAGCAGAGCCGACTTGACGATGGATAACACCGGGGTGATTCCGCTACCAGCTGCGAACAGAACCATGTCCGCATCCAGGTCTTTCGGTGTGAAGTGCCCGGTGGGCGGCAGAACGGTTACCTCAGCGCCAACCTTGATGTTGTCGCACAGCCAGTTAGATCCGTACCCGCCCTCCGTGCGTTTCACTGTGACAGCTAGCGAGTCGTCTGCATGCGGGGAACTCGAGAGCGAATAGCATCTGGCCACATATTCCCCGTCACCGGCTCCGGGAATACGCAACGTAAGAAACTGCCCGGGGTCGTAGGCAAATACGCCCAATTGCTGCTCGGGCACCTCGAACCAAATGGACACCGCATCCGCTGTTTCCTGCACTACACGGGAGACCGTGAGTTCACATGGCATGCTCATCTTCCAGGATATTCCTTCTCTATTATTCCGGCCCGTGGCCCAGATTCAACTGTCGCGCTTGACAAGGCCGTAACGACGGCCGATCGCATAGCCGACACGGGCCAGCGGAGCGTTCAGGTCCTGATACCTCGGCCCCACCGCGCGGGCGACGAAATCGAAACCCAGGGCATCGGGTCCGATAAGGACTCGAGGTTTGTTCCGTCGCACGCCCTTCAGGATCGTTTCGGCGGCGCTTTCCGGAGTGGTGAGCGCTATACGATCGAAACCGGCGACAATCTTCTCCTGATCACCCATCGCGCCGACACCTCGAGCTCCGCGCACAATATTTGTGCGAACACCACCCGGATGCACGCATGTTACGCCCACCGGTAGCCGGTTAATTCGCATCTCCTGGCGCAACGCCTCGGTAAAGCCTCGGACGGCGAATTTGGAAGCATTATATGCGCTCTGACTGGGAATGGCCATCAGTCCGAAGACACTCGACACGTTGACAACATGGCCGTCGCCCGAGTCGATCAGATCCGGAAGAAATAGTTTCGTGCCGTTCACGACTCCCCAGAAATTGATCGACATCAACCATTCGAAGTCGATCCATTGCATATCCAGTATGTCGGCGCCGAGTGCGACCCCGGCATTGTTGATTACCATACTGACCGAACCGAAGTCGCTGAGGACCTGACGACGATATTCCGTGAATGCGCTACGATCGGCCACATCGAGCTGATAGTGCTGGCATTCGACACCCAGCGCGGTACACATGGAGGCGGTTTCGCGGGCCCGTTCGCCGTCGATGTCGGCAATGGCCAGCCGCGCGCCCTCGCCGGCGAGTCGAATTGCAACTGCACGGCCGATTCCTGAACCTGCCCCGGTTACCGAGACGACTCGGTCGCTGAACTCTCTCATCTCGGCAAGCTACCCTTCTTGATCGAATTCGGAAGGAGGTCGCCGCTTCGATCACCTGTCGACTCGCCGACCAACGCGAAATCAGAGTCCGCGACATTGCGGGTACGCCGCCAATACTGCCAGGTGAAACCTGGCCAGACCGTCCGATTGACACCCTGTGCATCGAGGTACCAACTAGTGCACCCCCCGCTGCTCCAGACCCCGTTCACCAATTTCCGCTGGATGTCCGAGTTGAATTCCCGCTGAACGGGTTCACGCACCTCGAGCGCAGCTGCGCCGCGTTGCTTCGCGAGCCGAATCGCGCCGATGATGTACCTGATCTGGCATTCGATCATGAATACCACCGAGTTGTGACCAAGCCCGGTGTTGGGGCCGAGCAGGAAGAACAAGTTCGGGAAACCTGCGGTGGTGATGCCGAGATGGGTTTGAATCCCTTCGTCCGACCATACGGAGGAGAGTTCACGACCGGACGCACCCTTGAGCCGGAGGTGGTCGAACCCGTCGGTTACGTGGAAACCGGTGGCATAGATGATCACGTCGACCGGACGCTTGTCACCGGACTGGGATATGATGGCGTCCTCGGTGATCTCGGCGATCCCGTCGGTGATGACGGATGTAGTGGGCCGATTCAGCGCTGGGTAGTAGTCACTGGAACCGAGGATTCTTTTGCACCCGATGCGATACGTGGGGGTGAGCTTCTTGCGCAGCGCGGGATCATCAATTCCCCGCGCTATGTTCCACTTGGCGACACTCTCGAGCGGACGCATGAAATTGATATGTCCGTTCAGTCCTATCGACAGTGACTCCGCTGACCAGTAGATGGCAGTCCGGAGGGCTTTGGCGAGGATCGGCGCCCTCGTGAGCAGGGCTTGGATCACCTTCGGGACCTTGACGTTCCTACGGGGCAGTACCCACGCCGGCGTCCGCTGGTATAGATGCAGTTCATCGGCTACCTTGGCAATTTCCGGAACGAATTGGATTGCGCTCGCACCGGTCCCGATAACAGCGACCTTCTTGCCATCCAATGTGCAGTCATGATCCCACTGCGCCGAGTGAAATGCTGCACCAGCGAACTTCTTCTGCCCCTTGATCTGGGGGATATTCGGTATATGGAGTGCGCCTACGCCTGAAACCAGGAATCGGGCGACGTACTCGTTGCCGTCGGAGGTCGCAACATGCCACGCGGAATCACTAGGATCCCAGTATCCGGATTGCAAGGCCCGCCCGAAATGCGTGCGGCTATAGAGATCGTACTCGCGTGCGAGACTCAGGAGATACTGCTGAATTTCATCCTGTCCTGCCCACAAGTGACTCCAATCCGGCTTGGGCTCGAAAGAGTACGAGTACATGTGAGAAGGGACATCGCAGGCACAGCCCGGATATGTATTGTCGCGCCAGGTTCCGCCGATTTCGGAATCCTTCTCGATTATCAAGAAGTCATTCATTCCCGATTTCAGCAGTTGAATCGCCATTCCCATGCCGGAGAATCCGCTCCCGACTATGAGGACCTCTGTTGTGTGCACCCTCTCGCTCGCTGCACGACCTCCCGAACCATTGGTCTTTCCCGTGTATTTGGCAGAACGGTTATTACTCATCGATTTCCTCTGAACGTTGGCTCACGTGCGGTACAGGTGGCCACAATTTTCGATAGCTACTCAGCTACTGCGGATATGTCGGACCGGGGGCGGGACCGAGGAGTTCGCGGGATTCGACGAGTGCCCGCCGCAACATATCACGGCGCGACTTGCGCTTAGCAATATGCGTGGTGCTGTTCACGCCGGTCCGAGTCTGTTCACCGCCGGGCGATATCGTCGGGGAGGCTCCTCGTCAGGCGCCAAAGGAACATGGTGAAGCGACCTTCCATCATTCCTGCCTCATCGAAGAATCGGATCATCGGCTCGGACATGAACTGCAGGTTCTCCCGGTAGTGCGGGCCGAATTGGCAAGCGAGGAACCCCCGCAGAGGATGCACGCCGACAGCACGGTACAGCTTGGGATTGATCAAGATCGGGTAGGACAGGTTCGCGACAACTGCGAGGACGCCGCGGTGCCATGCCCGCGAGATCCGGCCTCGCGACCGCATACCCTCGACAAGCTCGGAGCGCGCGAACGTGATGTGGCGGGCCTCCTCGAGCACGTGAATTTTCATCAACTGCCGGACCTGCGGTTGTAGGCGTTCGTCGTTCATCGCTTCACGCTGTGCCCGATCGAGAATCTCCTCGATCAGCAAGGTCGCGCCCTGGATCGAGGGCCCGAGCGGGACGAAATGCAGGATCTTCGCCAGCGACAGAAACCCCGGCGGAAGCTTGTAGGGCGGGATCCCCGTTTTGGCGATCAGACGCGCGAACATTGTGGAATGGCGGCTCTCGTCGCCAACCTCGGCAAGTGCGTATAGGGCCTTGTTGTCGACGAGATCACCCGTCGTGTTCAGCCGTAGCAACGCCATACTCAGCAAATTCTCGGCGTAGATCCCGAAGCTGAGGATGCTCACCAACTCATGTTTGCCCAGGTCGATCTTCTGTTCCTCGGAAAGCCGGTTCCACAGACCGGTGCCGTAGAGGGACAGGCGATGCTCGGGGAACCACGCCTTATCCGGCAGCCACGGACTATCCCAGTCGATGTCGACTTCGGCGTCGTAGAACTTCTCTACGGAAGTCTTGAGCAGTCGTCCGGCCGATCGTTGCAGGTCAATGGGTCGCCGACCGCTCACGCGCGCCATACCGTCGGTGGTTACGGCAATCTGCCCGTTGGTCTCGGCCCTGACGTCACTGGTCGTCATCTGTCGCTCCTTTGAGACTCGATCGATGACTCTGCATCGATACATCCTGTCCGGATCAACGTCCGGTGGCAGTAACCCGGTATCCGCTCAAGAGTGCAATACGGGCAGTAGCGGATACTTGGGGTATGAGGTAACTTTGACCCCGGCGGCGCGGCTTGTCAAGGGCCGGCCCCGATCCCGACGCCGGGCTACTTGGCCCCAGTGCCGGGCGATCCGATCGCTGGCGTCGACTATCGACCAAACGGAGGAGTTCACAGTGAAGTCTCAGAGTCCGCACGATGCCTCTGACTACATCGGGCCGGCCACAGTGGTGATCGCAACCGACGACGTCGAGGTGCAAGTCGAACTGCGCGGCTATTTCCAACCCATCGACGGCCGCTTCAGCTGGTACGGGCGCATCCGCCAGAACGACGAACTCGACAATCTGTTAGGGGGACGCCGACGTTCCGTGCTGATCCGGACCAGTACGGGCGAGGCACCGGCGACCATCGGCGATCGTGACTTCTGGGGCCGCTATCGAGTTCAGGGCAGAGGACGACCGCCCTATCACGTGCCGACGACGCTGGAGGAAGTAGAAGCTACGCAAAGCTGAGCCGTAGGACCTACGCGAATGCCGACGACGCCCCGAAGGGACCAGGATACCGACATGATCAGCTTTGGAGACCGGCTTCGCGACCGCAACTCCGCGGCTTGGACGCTGGCCATAACCTGTGCCGCAGTAGCATTGGTTGTTGCGGCCATGGCAGCGCTGTACACCGCTCTGCCTGCCCTTGCGCTCGACATCGGCGCAGATCAAAATGCTCTCACTTGGATCGTCGACGGATACACGCTGGTCCTCGCCTGCTTGGTTTTGCCCGCTGGCGCGATCGGCGATCGGTATGGGCGCCGACGCGTTCTAATCGTCGGCCTGGCGGTCTTCGCGGCCGCTTCAGTTGTGCCTGTATTTCTCGATACTCCTGCGGCACTCATTGCCTCCCGGGCCTTGGCGGGCGCAGGAGCAGCTTTCGTCATGCCGGCGACCCTCTCGCTTCTGACAAGCAACCTCCCAGTGGAGAAGCGGTCGTACGCGGTCGGAGTCTGGGCCGGGATCGCCGGCTCGGGTGGCGTGATCGGCATGGTGGGATCCGGTCTGCTTCTTACCCAGTGGTCGTGGCATTCGATCTTCGTCGGTCTGACCGTCGTCGCACTACTACTGCTGGTTCTGGCCTTCACCGTGCCCGATTCACAGGACGCCGAACTCCCGCCGTTCGATCTTCTCGGCATGTTCTGGGTCGTGCTCGCCATCGGCACGTCGGTGTTCGCGGTCATCGAGGGTCCGTCGCGCGGCTGGACGGATGTCCGGGTTCTTGTCGCAGGTGCGGCGGGAGTAATCGGCACCGTGGCATTTATCCTCACCGAGGTGCGTGCCGAGCACCCGCTACTGGACGTGAGCCTGTTCCGCCGCCGGGGCTTCTCAAGCGGCGCGCTATCGATAACCATCCAGTTTCTCGTGACTTTCGGTGTGATGTACCTACTGGTACAGCACTTCCAGCTCATCCTCGGGTTCGATGCCCTCGGCTCGGCGCTGGCGCTGGCGCCGATGGTCGTTCCGCTCATCGTGATGTCACTCGTGTCGCCGGCAATCGCTGCATGGGCGGGATTGCGGGTGACGACAGCGACCGGTCTTCTGACCATCGCCGTCGGCTTACTCGCCATCCTTCGCCTCGACACCGGTTCGTCGTACTTCGACGTTCTCTGGCCCCTGTTGATCATGAGCGCCGGGCTGGGCTTGTCGGCCGCCCCCGCGACCAACGCGATCATGCTCGACACACCGTTGGAGAAGCACGGGGTATCCGCTGCGGTCAACGACGCGACTCGCGAAGTCGGCGCGGCCATCGGCATTGCCGTCTCCGGTAGCATTTTGTCCGCGAGCTATACCTCGAGGATCAACGAGGTGCTGGACCGCCTTCCCGAGCCCGCGCGCGCTCCGGTCCGCAGTTCCCTGGCCGGTGCCCTTGAAGTCGCTGAGCGTGCCGGTAATGTAGGAAGACCTCTCGCCGACTATGCGAAGGATGCCTTTTGGAGTGGGGTGGAACATTCGGCGCTCGCGCTGGCAGCGATCACCATAGCCGGGGTTCTGATCCTCGTCCCACTTTCCCCTCCACGAAAAGCCGCCGAAAGCGGTATCCGACGGCGCCGCCGACGTCACCTCCCCTGGCCTACACACGCCGCTCGAACCAGTCGATCGGATGCCCACGCCAATGACCGATCGATGGCATCAGTGCGGCGAACACTCGATCCATAGTCAGTTGCGTTGTCCCCAATGCATCGCATAGCGACCCGTAGGTCGAATGGGCAGTGTCTGATCATCGAGGATAGGTAGGTTCAAGTGGTGCGCGCTTTGCGAATTCGTCTGACCTGACCCGATGAGATTTGGTCCGGCGGCTGTGAGAGCATTGCCGCCCACGTAGTGGGCAGGAACGCTCGATGACTATGGCGACACGAAAAGGGCACACACCTCCACAGGCCGTGCGCAAGCTGAGCAAGGCCGTCCACCTGCTGGGCGAGAATAAGGAAGTCGCCGTCACTGCAGATCACCATGGCCACCTACTAACGGTGGCGCAACCAGTTCGGCGGGCTGAAGGCCGGCGACGGCAAACGGTTGAAGGGCCCCGAACGCGAACACTCCACTCTGAAAAGTCTTCTCGGCGAGGCGAAGCTAGAGAAAGCTGCATTGAACGAGATCGCCAAGGGAACCTTCTAGACCCGGAACGCCGGCGGGCGGCCGTGGCGCACCTGGTGCGGGTGCTCGGGGTCCGCGAAAGGTTCGCCTGCCGGTTACCGGCGAACATCGAAGTATACAACGGCGCGTTCGAACCACCGACACCAATGCACATCCCGATGCGGCTTTGCGTGAATGGCTGCGTGCCTGGACGAAACCCATCCACGGCAAGGATTCCGCCGCGCCTACCACGGCGCCCGCAGCGAGTGCTGGACAGTCAATCACAAGAAAATCCAACGCCTCTGGCGCGACGAGGGATTACGAGGGCCGCTGCGGCGCCGAAACGCCTGGAAACCACCACCACCACGGAGGCAAAGGCACCCAACCGTGTATGGGCAGTGGACTTCCGATTCGATGCCAGCGACGACGCACGCCCGGTCAAGATCGTCTCCATCGTCGATGAAACACACCCGCGAATGCTTGGGCCGGCTGGTGGAACGATCGATCACCGCCGACGGACTCATCAACGAATCGCTGTCGATCGCAGCTACCCCGCCGCCCTGCGCTGCGGCAACAGACCAATTTCGCGTGCCAGGCGACTGGGCGGCGGAACGGGTCTGCTCAGCGTTCGTCACACTAGCCGACCCTGCCGCAACGGCTACATTGAATGGTTCAGCCGCCGCCGACGCGACGAATGCCCCAACATCAACAGCTTCTGGTCGTTGACCCAAGCCCGCGTCGTGATCAGCGACTGGAAGGAAGAATACAATCACCGCCGAAGAGATTCCGGCCTGGGCTGCAACGCCCCAGCCGGATACGCTACAACCCTGCATCCCCTACAACCGGTTCTCACACGCGGCGGACCGACTACCGGGTCCCGTCACCGCTTAGGATACTCCGACCCGGTCGGCGCAGAACTGGTTGCAGGGCAACCGAAATCATCTCCCGACCGTTGTCCAACCTAAAACCGGGGCGGCGGACCGATGATGGTGACCAGCATGTTCTGTAGCTCGGTACCTGCCGCCGGGCACAACCTTGAACAACAGCTTCGCCGAGACGTTCGACAACAAGGTTGCGAACCCGCGCGCCGGGCCGCAACCGCTGAAACAGCCAGCTGGAACCCGCATTGAAATCGGTGGCTTCAAAGCCGACCACAACTAGCGGCACCGGCAGCCGACGCTGGACTATACGACATCGGCCCCAGCGCGCTGCGGCTGCACCCACTACCCTGACAGTCATCATCCGGCTGTTGAGAAAGGGCGTTCCGCGGTTCCCGGACCGATATCAAGCTCTGATAGCGAACTATTCGCCTATCGTTACCCTCAGCGTATGACGAATGTTAATGCCGCTATGCGACGGTTGCTTCGCGTATGCGCGCTTCCCGAGTCAATCCGAGGAGATGGACGGCCACCTCACCGCTGCGTTCGTAGGGCAGGTAGTGCCCAGCCTTTTCGAAGATGACCAAATGACTCCCTGGAATACGATGCCGAAGCGCACGCGAGTGATGAACGGGGGTCAGGCGGTCACGAGACCCGACCAGCACGACGACGGGACAGCTGAATCTGCCCAGCACGCCGTAACGTTTGTGAGAGAGTATCGAACGGGTCAGCTCCGCGACATTGCGAGAATTGCTCTTCGCGAGCTGCAGCACAGCACGGTTCATATCGTGCCGACGAGGACGCGCTCCGAATAGGATGCCTCGTGTCGACTGCCGCATCAGGAAAAGCGGCCGGGAAGGAATCCTGATATAGGGTAGCGCCTCCAGACCCAGCATTATCAGCCTTCGCCAGAATTTGCTGCGCATCATATTTCCCAGAATATCGCCCGCCCCTGTCGACACCAACGCGACGCCGAGGATTCTCGGTCCGAGCACCTCACTGTGACGTTCAGCCAAGGCCATGAGAGTCATCCCTCCCATCGAATGACCACCCAATACGACCGGACCCGTAGGCACAGTTTCCGAAAGAATAGTCGCAAGATCATCCGCAAGAATCTCGAGGCTGGCCGGAGCCGACTCCGAATCCCCGTGTCCCCGATGGTCGTAGGTGACGACGCGAATAGTCGGGTCCGCAGCGATCACAAGCTGAGCAACGTCCTCCCAACTCTCGTGCGACAACGCGAGTCCATGGGTCAAGACCATAGTCACTCGCGGGGTCTGCGAGCCCCATTCGGTGATCTGCAATGTCGGACCGTCGTCCCGTGTGAGAGCGAGTCGGCGGCAGGGAACACCCGCGCTGGAAATCGAAGTCATTATTCCAAGCTCCTCAACGTCGAAAAACCCCGGTGACTATTTGGCCGGGAGTGCCGAGTCGACACCACCGACATCTGTTACCTTCCAATCCAGATTCTTGTCAACTGTTACGGTATAGGTAACAGTCGTTTGCGCACCCTCCGGTATCTGCGCACTCTTCGATGTCACATTCAGGAACACGTTGACGACGTAGACACCCGATCGTTCGGAGCGCACTGTCGCCGCGATGGGAACTCCACTAGAACTCCACTTCAGTGGCAGCACAATTTCTTTCAGCTGCGGAGCAGTGGCATCGAACTTGTTTGCAAGAACGGGCGAGACGTTGGACTTCAAACCACGAACCCACTGGTCGAAATTCTGATAGTCGATATTCGAGGCTCCGACTGCATACTCAGACGCTACTTCTTCGGCGCGCTTCTCCGCGGCTACGACAGCGTCCCGATCTTTCAACTCGCTCCTAGCCGAGAGCCACAACGGAATCGAAACGGCCACCGCGACAACAAGGAGGGCTACTGCGGTTCCCAAGGCCAGAGAACGCAGGCTTATCGAGAACGACCTCTCCGACCCGCGTGCGCTCGAGCCACCCTTGACCGACGTCCGAGGCACACCCGCGTCAACCGGCTTTTCTTCCGCAGCTTCGCGGTCGGTATCATGAGAATCTTCTGTGGGCATAATCAGCTCCGGTGTCTCTCGTTCTTTCACATCTATTTGACGGCGATCCGCATTCGCAAAGCACCGTCCCCCGTGACACTGAGTGCACGATCTATCAGGTCGCTTATGTTGATTTGCGCCATGGAGTTCGACGCGCTTTCCGCCAGTGGCTGTACCGCCGGGACCAGATCACGAAGATCGGGGCCGATCTCATTGATGTAAGACGTCACTTTATCAAGGAAGGGAATAAGTCCGTTTCCTTCGATATAGTCCCCGGGCATATTGCCGATTCGAGACAGTCGCGCCAGAGAGTCCGCGATGAGTGCGCCCCACGCTCCGGCTTCCTCCCACAGAGGGCCGGCGGCGGTCATCGACTCCTCGGCCCACTCCATATCAGCACCCATTGTTTGCAAATTCGTCAAGATATTACGGATTTCGGGTGACCTACTCAGAATCGTTTCCGAAAGCAGCGTTGTCGATGCCGCCAGACGCGGCATCACGGCTTCCGTTCCCGACAACGTCTGATCCAAGGTCTTGACGATATTGCTGATCGCCTGTGGGTTCAGTTGCTCGACCAGATGGGTGACAGTATGCGCCACATCAGGTATCGAGCGGGGTAGAACCACTTCAACCGCGTCGATACGCTGACCGTCGGCCAGGTAGGGCCCGGCATCAGTATCCGGTACGAACTCGATATAGGGCTCCCCCAACCCCGAAAGGTCCTCAACAGTAGCGCTGCCGGTCGCAGGAACCCTGTACTTGGGATCGAGACCCAGCACCAATTCGACACCACGCTCGGCCTTGTCGATAGAGTCGATCTCTCCTACCTTCACTCCTCTCAACAGGACCGGGGAACCGGGTAGCAAACTCCCGGTCCTCGGCAGAGCCATGGTCACAACAGTCCTGCCAGAAAACCAATCAACTCGAAGCACACCGAATGCTAGGTATGCGGTGCCCAAAACCAGCACGATTCCGATCGACACCAGGGATAGCACGGAACTCGACTTCATCGAACCACTCCGATCATCCGCAGCGACGCAAGAATACTGTCTATCCGATCGTCGTCCGATATGGGGCCGACGCCTTCAATGCCTACAATATTAACCTTCGGACCGCGCTCAACAAACGGAATAACCTTTTCGCGCAAAATGGCCACGGCTTTGTTCAAATTCGAGGGGGCGTTCAGATCAAGCGGGCGGCGAGTGAACAATAGCGGCACGAAGGCACGTGCGGCCTCATTGCCCGATTGCGCCAGGGGGCCGACCCACCGGAGAGATTCTGTGAGCAATTTGAATCCGTCGTACAACGTGATCAACCCGATCATGGAAGTCATCGAAGCAGCGGCCTGACTCACCCCCGACTCCGTCAGCAAATACTCCAATTCAGGGGTTCGACGCTGCACCACGTCCGTGTTCGCGCGCAGACCGTTCAGCATTGCGTCGACGGCATCCAGGTGGTTGGCCAGGTCAATGATATCCGCACCGACTACCTCGGATATCGAAGCAGTCTGCCGAGTGTCCATCGGCAGCACCCCGTTCACGCGGTTCATTATCTCCTGAGCCTGTTGAATCCCTCCTCCTTGGACGAAGGTCGCGAGTACGTTCATGGTGTCCTCAACCTGCAGCAGCGGCTTCGTCTTGTCCAATCCGATGGTGGCCCCCGGGGGAAGGGCATCCTGCGTGCCGGTCGGCGGAGTCATCAGCGCGATGGAGACATCGCCAAGTATCGTCGGCTGGCGGAGTTCAGCGGTGGTGCCGACCGGCAATCGAACCGACGCCATCAGGTCGACATCGACGGCAACATACCCGTCGTGGTCCTTGCCCGCGTCGACCAGTGACACATCGCGCACGACCCCTGCTCGCAGACCATCGACTGTAACCTTCGCTCGCGCTGGCAGATTCAAGGCGTCAGCGAACAGAATCCGGATACCGTACCGGTCTCCAGAAATTCCGGTCCCCGGAACGGGAACCTCCGCGGGATCGAATCCACATCCGGGAACTATGCACACCATTGCCACCGCGGCCGCAGCGATGAACCGACCACCACGCTCACGAGCAGATCGCGCCCATACGACTCGTCGCAGAACCATCACCGCGCACCTGCCGTCCCGAATATCAACGGAAGAACCGAAACTTTCTCCAACCCGTTCTCAGCGGACTTGCAGCTACCTGGCACGACACGCTCGATGGCCGCGCATACCCGCTCTGCGTCCGCCGGCGGCAGCTGAGGCGCCGCGTAAGTCAGGATCGGTGAACCACCCTCCTGCGCCGTCGCCCTCTGAAAAGCCTGCACCAGCGGTGGCGTCAGGTCGATTATTTCTTGTAATGAGCCGATATTTGCACGGGCGAGACGCGCTAATGGGACTGTCGCGTTCAGCGCTTCGAGAATTTGGTCACCAAACATTGAAGTAATCTCGTTCAACCATGGCACAATGATCCGCAACGAATCGATAATCGACACGGTGCGCTCAAAGATGCCATGATCGATCACTTCGAGACCTGGAGCCAGACGCGTGATCATGGCCTTGATATCGCCCCATCCGCCGGCCATGCTGTCCGATAATGATCGCAGTGAGTCGATGAGCGCACCGATATGCCCGATAGCAGCATTGGGGGAATTGAGAGCACGACCCAACTTGAGGATCGTATCATTCATTTCAGGTCCTGTTCCGGATAATGCGGCATCTAAGGCCGCGAGCTCATCCGCAAGCCTTTCACGCTGTGTCGAATCATTTCCATCGGTGATCTCTGCAGCGAGGTTGCCCAGCGCATTCATAGTCTGCGACATGCTCTTTGGCGTCAGTGTACGGGTAATGCACTGTCCAGAATCCCATTCATGCTCGGCTTCGCTGTCATCGAGTAATGCAAGCGATCGGTCCGCGACGATTGTGTCGGATACGGTGGTAGCTGACACCTGACCGCGGGGCGAATGGCTTACCTCTACCTCGAATTCGACACGGACCATGTCACCATGAGGTTCGATACGCGTCACCGAGCCGACTCTGACCCCTCGCATGGTGACATGGTTCCCGGCGTACAAGCCGATTGCATCCGGCATATTCGCGCAATAGCTACGCATCCTCTTGGGAGGCTCGATGATCACGAAGTATCCGACGATCAGAATTGCACATACGACCGCGACACCGAGAACGGACATGAGACCCCGGGACGCCAAGAGCTTATTCATCGTCAGCACTCCTTTCCGGGGACCGGAATACACACCGACGGTACCTGGACAACTGTCGCGGATTGGTCGACCACGAGCCCATCCTTCGACGACGCGATCGGCTGGAGCCGCGCCAGTAGGTCGCGCGTATTCGTGACAACCTGTCCCATTTCTTCACCCAGACGTTCCAGCTCAGGGATGACGTCGGCCAGGGCTCGCGCAACGGATTGCAACCTGGATCGATACGCCGGCTCGAGGCCCGCGATACGCGCGAGAAGCTCGTCCATCAGCCGGACGGCTTCGTAGATCTCGGCCTTTTTGTCGAGGCCCACTGTCTCCATCAGATTGACGCTGTCGATCATTCCGCCGAGTGTCGCCTTCGACTCGTTGATCGCGCCGAGATACTCGTCCGCCATCGCGAGCGTGTCCGAAATGTCACGGTTCTGGCGGTCGAGGATGTCGACCAGAGATCCGAATGCCTCTGTTGCTCGGCGAATGCCGGACGGTCCACTGGCAATCGCAGCGTTCATGTTCGTCAAATTCTGCCGCAACGTATCGCCATCGATATCATCGATCGGCCGAATCGCGTCCTCAAAAGTCCGACCCAAGCTGTACGGAAGATGGACCCTCTCGGCGGGAATGGACGAGTGTAACGCAGAATTCCCCGCCGGCGTCACCGCGAGGTAGCGGCCGCCGATCAGTGTCAGCATACGGATATCGAGACTCGTCTGGTCACCGATGAAGATGTCGCTGTCGACGGTGAAGCTCATTCGAACGTTCCTTCGGCTCAGCTCGATAGACTTCACCGCACCAACCGGCACACCCGCGATTCGGACGTCATCGCCAACCTTGACCGAGCCCACTTCCGGCATTTCCGCCCAGTATGTGGACTCGTCGAAAGGTACTACGTAGACTACTACGCTCGCCGTCAAGACCGCTCCCATCACTGCGGCCCCGACGGCAGCCCAGCGCAATTCTCGGTCCATGCTTCGAAGGGGAGCACTCACCGTCTGCAACGCGGTACCCCCGCGAACACGGAATAGCTTACTGATCACCGCTCGCATATCGAGATCCTTTGCCCACTGATCAACACATGTAACGGCGCCGGAACTTCGGCGTTGCCGTTCGAGCAGTTACGATTGATGACCGGTCCATCGGCGGGAACCCACGCATTCAGTGTCTCGAGAACGGCCGGCAGCTTCCGCAGCACCTCGACCGCCTGTTCCGGGTCCGGAAATACTGCCCCCAACAGGGCATCGGCATCGGCGTTAGGTCCGGCCGTCAAGCCGAAGGCCTCGAGAAGGCCGTTCAATGGCGCGATCACGTCTGGTGCCATGAGGGCGAATTCGACAATTCCATCCACCTTGCTACGCAACGTGGACACAACCGAGGCCAGCTCCGAGACAAGTCGGACGAGATGCGAGGATCGGCCACCGATATGGTCGGATATCTCTTTGAGATTTCCGACCAGAACGGTGACTACCGCTTGCCTGTCCAGCGCATAGTTGGACAAGGCTTCGATAGAGTCGAGGACGGAACCGACGCCCGCTCCGTCTCCCTCGATGACAGCGATCATGTTCTCTGCGAACTTGTTCACCGCTTCGGGCGACAGCTCTGCGAGTACCGGTTGTAAGCCGTTGAATAAATCCGTAATGTCGAACGACGGGATCGTGTTGGCAATATCGATCTTATGTCCGGCCGTCAACTCCGCTGTGGTCGGCGATGATTGTTGAACATCGAGATATCGCTGTCCTACGAGGTTCTGATAGCGAATCGCCAGCACAGTGTTCTCGTAGATCGGGTGATTGCGCTGGACCGCAAATCCAACCACCGCTCGACCACTGGCATCCAAGGTAATCGATCGTACCTCGCCAACTCGAAGACCATCCATACGGACATCGTCGCCGGCCTTGAGGCCGTTCGCGTCGACGAATTCAGCCGAGAATTCTACCACGTCTCCAGATACGGGGCGTTGCACCGTCTGAACGATGATCGCGAGCAGCACAGTGATCACGACGGCAGACACGATAAGTTTTGCGCTGGTCGCCAGAAAACTTCGCTGTCTTGTCATCGGCCACCTCCGATGTTGGATGTCGGCGGAAGACCCGGCAAGAACGCGGTGAACGCTGGAACCATATCGAGAACCAACTCGATGTTCAGAATCGGACCGTCTGGAGTCGACGTGAATGATCGGTCTAGACGTGATAGGAGTTCAGTGAGCTGCATGCTCGAGGCGCCGGGGGTAGGTACCATTTTAGTGGCCGTTGACAGAACCGGAGCGAGCATAGCCGCATAGTCCGACAGATGACCCTGAGCCGCGAATAGAGTTTCCGCCAGCCCAGGAAAGAACTCCCGACCTACAGTATTGACAGTCGTATCGAACAGCTCACGATCTGTATTCAAGATCTCGATCGTGGTGAGCCGATTTATGAGGCCGACCGTACCGTCGATCATCGATGCAGTCCCGACTAGCATGGAACCGTATTGGTCCAGCAGCTGCGATATCGGCATCGTCTGGGTTTCAGCAATGTTCCGGCTGGATACAACGATTGCCTCCATGAGAGGTGTGAATTGCCGGGCTATTGTCGCGCCCCGTGTCAGGATCTCGGTCAATTCCGGGACGAGAATGTCTCCAGTTGCTTGAGCTACGCTGCGGATGAGAACACCCATCGTTGCGTCTCGTTGCCGGTCGGCTCGCGGCCCCGTCAAATCGACGATACTGCCATCCCGTAATGGAGCCCCACCATCACCTGGTTTCAGCGCAATTTCACTGATGCCGAACAAGTTCGATGGCGAGTAGTCGACGAATAGCCCGTCCGTGAGACCTGCCGATTCGGCGCTTTCCAGTCTGAGAATCAATTGTTTCGCCCCATCGTCCGATTCGATCGCCGAAACATCACCTATCTCGATACCGTCGAATCGAACGGGTGTTCCGACGGTGATTCCGTCGCCGATGGACTCGGTACGCAGCAGTACCACTATTCGATTATCATCCTGTAGGGCCATCACAACAGTCCAGGTCAAGGCTACTACGATCACTGTGATCACGGCGAGAACACCCAGCATGACCGATGACCGCTTCGATGTCGACACACCCGGCGTTTCATAGCGAGACATCGTTTCTCACCCCGTAAATTCGATGGAGGAGTTGACGCCCCACAGGAGGAGGGTCAACACCATATCCAAACCGATGATTGCCACGAAGCTTGCTCGGACAGCACGTCCAGATGCGATTCCGACGCCTTCTGGCCCACCAACGGCGAAGAACCCATGATAGCTGTGGATAAGAATCACAGCCGTCCCGAATACGAGAACCTTTATCACCGAGGCCGTCACATCCCAGCCGCTGATGAATTGATAAAAATAGTGATCGTAGACACCGGCGGCTTGGCCATGAAGTTGCACGATCACCGCGCGACAAGCGGCATAACTCAGGATCAAGGCGATCAAGAATGTCGGAATGATTGCCACGGCCCCGGCGATGACCCGGGTGGTCACAACGAACGGTATCGATCGCAGTCCAAGCGACTCGAGTGCATCGATCTCCTCGGAGATCCGCATAGCGCCGATTTGGGCCGTAATACGGCATCCGGCTTGTGCGGCGAACCCGACGCCCGCAGCAATCGGTGCAAGTTCCCGTGTATTGGCAAAGGCCGAAACGATGCCGGTCACCGGCCCCATGCTGATCAGGTTGAGAGTGGTGAAGGACTCTACACCGACCGAGCCTCCGATCACCAGACCGAGTACCACCAGCATCGGTACAGTTCCACCGCCGACGATAATGGACCCTTGGCCCCATGTCATATCCGTGATCACGCGCATAGTCTCGGCTCGATATCGCCTGATCGTGAACGGGATCGCGGACAGCGCCTCCCAAACGAACGCGAGTACGAAACCGATCGACTCCAGGGGCGCGATGCGCGCTCCGAACGGCGCTATTCTTCTCCTGAGCCTCGCCAGCCGGGGTGGAGTAACCTTTACCTCCGACATCTAGGCCAGCCTCGTCGGAAGGAATATCGACACCAGCTGAGTAATTATGAGGTTCGTGATGGCGATGGAAACTACGGAGAGAACTACAGCCGCGTTCACGCCATCCGCCACTCCGCGCGGACCGCCTTTTGCTTCGAGCCCCCGCTGGCACGCGATCACGACCACGATGAATCCGAACAGCACGGACTTGGCTATCGAGACACCGATGTCCGCGACGACGGTGAAAGAGCCGAACGTTCCCCAGTAGCTGCCGGGGGTCACTCCCTGGGGGCCGATTGCGACCGCATATCCAGCTATCACGCCCGTGAAGATGATCAAGATATTGAGCATCGGCGCGACGAAAACCATCGCCACCATCCGAGGAATAACGAGTCGGTGCAAGGGGCTGATGCCCATCGTTCGCATGGCATCGATTTCTTCGCGAATGTTACGTGCACCCAGATCCGCCGCGATTGCGGCCGCTCCGGCCGCACCCAGCAGCAGCCCTGTTGCCATGGGGGCGCCCTGTTTGATCACACCCAATCCACCAGCGGCACCGAGCAGGGAGTCCGCCCCGATTTGATGAATCAAGTTTCCGACCTGGACGGAAACGATGACACCGAAAGGCACGGCCATCAGGATGGCCGGAATCGCAGTAACGGTGATCAGATACCAAGCTTGATTCAGTGCCTCTCGCCACTGGAATCTCAAACGAACGATATCGCTTACTGCTCCCGCAGCCGACTCAGAAGCCATCTGCGTCGACCGGCCAAAAGTTCTGAGCGCCGACACTACGGTTTCGGAAAAGTTTTCCCTGAGCAACCTCGTCGACGTCGATAGCGCGCTACGTTCAGGCATTACCACAGATTCCCGTCCTAACCAAGAGTATCGCTCCGCAACGCAACTGGCGCGCCCGCTAGGAAAGTGTCGACGATCCGGCATAGCTCGTTCTCCGAATGATCGGAATGGCTTCGCCGGTATGACGTACCTCGTCGGGTCATTATCGAGCGCACCCTGCTCACGGCACCTCCTTGTGCACTACTGCAAGTACCAGATACTCAGGGTATGAGTATGTGGTGCTGCTCACGCAGTGTCAATAGAGGATTTCGATCGATCCCGGGACGCGCGAGCGACCCTCTGGCAACCGAGCGATATCGCCCCGGCGAAAGTCGGCCGATAGCAACCGCGACGTGCGACGACACCATCCACATGAGCAGTCTCGCCCATCTACGGCCGAGGAAAGTGCGGTTGTGGTGCAGGGGCGGGTTGGCAGGCATCGGCCACCGAAGATACTCCCTCGGTCACTACTCCGGCTGCACTTTGCTCCGCTTCCGTCGCTGGGTGGCGCCGTTTCGCACTGCCTGCTTCGGCATTGCCAGTCCACCCATAAGCCCTGATCGACGGGAATGATCGCGACCAGGCAGCTCCGGCAGATGAACCGCCCGGGTGTGGTGCCCACGCATTTCGGCGGAATGAAAGCGGTCTCTGCGAGGCTCGGAGCGACCCGTAAGCCCTGCGCAATTGGGTGCGCCGCGCCGCGGTCGACACCGGCGGCGCCGAAGGCGTGTCGACGGAGGCAGCGAGGGAGATTTGCCAGCTGCACCGCACGAATAGGGAATCCGAGGAACGATCGGAATCCGCGAAGCGGCAACATCTTTCTTCGTGCGACTAGCGGCCGCGATAGCAGTGGCTGATCGTGCGCGGCAAGAAGGTCGGCATGACCAAACCGAACCAGGCCGCGTCGAGAGCGACCGACCTGGCGGACCGGCAGTTTCGGGTTCTGGCGCAGAACACGCGGCTCATGGCCGATTCACCTACATCCGCCTGATCACCGATGTTCGTCTACCGCGTTCGTCGTCGATGCCTACGCCGGCTGCGTCCTCGGCTCGGAATGCTCGACCAGCGAAGACGCCACGTTTGCGGAGAAGGCGATCCGGCCCGCGGTTGCTCTGCGGGCTCGCGAAGGTCTTCCGGTCGGTGGAGCGATACATCATTCCGATGTGAGGTCTCGATACACCGCAGTGAAACTCGTGGAGACACTGGCGGTCTCGGATCTCCGACGGTCGATCGGGTCGGTCGGGTCGGCGGTGACGCCTACGCCAACGCGTAGGCAGCAACCACGATGCGGCTCCACACAACCGACGCGATCCCCAGCGATTCCTGTTTCGGCGCCGATCCGCTCACCCGGCTCGACGACGTCGAGCTCCTCAGCGAGGACTGAGTCGGCTGGTTAAGTCCCGAATCGTGCACTGCTGGGGCTGCAACCATCGGCCGAACACGAGACGGGCTGCTATGCACTGAACGTCGCGCAATCGGCTGAGGGTTGGGCAAAACCGGTGCATCGAAGCAAGAGCGGGTCAGCCACCGCTGAGCCGGCCTACGCCCCACGCACTGCCGCGTAGCCATCACCCAACAGACCGTGGCCTCAGGCCGAGCCGGCGAGCAACAGTTCGTCCCGGTTGATGTGGAGTTGCTGCGTGATTGCCCGCTTACTGAATACGAAGTCGCGGGGGCGGTTGATACAGTCGGCGGCAACGAGCTCGCCGGCGCGGAGGTAAAAGCAGGTGAAGTCGCGGTCCCCGGATGGGTCCCCGCTGAGGACGACTTCGTCGTATCCGGTGTTGAGGCCGGCGATCTGGAGCTTGAGATCGTATTGATCCGACCAGAACCACGGAAGCGCCGCTATCTTCCTGGACTTCCCGTTGATGGTCGCGGCTGCGACCTTGGCCTGCTCGCTGGCGCTCGGCACCGACTCCAGGCGTATACGGCGGCCATAACGGGCCATCCGGTGACTGGCGCAGTCCCCAGCCGCGACGATATCGGGGTCCCAACGCTCGCAGGGAGGCGGCCGTCTCCAGTCCGATGTAGCCGCCGCCGACGATCACGGCCCGCCGCCCGGGGCGGGCAGCGGCTCGGATCATCTCGACATCGGCGGCGGTGCGTAGGTAGTAGACCCCTGCCAGATCGGCGCCCGAGGTGGCGAGCCGACGAGGGCGGGCACCAGTGCACAGCGCGAGCTTGTCATAGGGCAATGCGTCGCCAGTGCTCAGTGCGAGGCGACCAGCCGATCGATCGATCGCCTCTACTGTCGCATCCACGAGTTTGATTCCCTGCTTGCGATAGAATTCCGCGCTGCGGATCGCGAGCTCGTCAATTGTGCTCTTCCCGGCCAGATAGGCTTTCGACAGCGGAGGGCGTTGATAGGGTAGAGTCGGCTCCTCACCGATGAGGACGACCTCGCCCGTCCACCCATCCTGGCGCAGACTGGCCGCGAGTTGGACTCCACCATGGCCGGCCCCGACGATGAGAGCTCGCTGTACACTCATACGTCTGCCTTCGGAGTGAGGCGGACCATCATCTTGCTGATGCCCCGCACGAAGTTGGACTGCACGTACTCGGGCTCCCCCACGACCTCGATATTCTCGAAGCGAGGAAGCAGCTCCTCCCAGAGGATCCGAAGCTGCAGCTCGGCCAGCCGGTTGCCCATGCAGCGGTGGACGCCGAAGCCGAAAGCGATATGGTTGCGGGCGTTGGACCGGTCGATTATGAACTCGTCCGGTCGTTCGAACACGCGCTCGTCGCGATTGCCCGAGGCATACCACATCACCACTTTGTCGCCCTTGCGGATGAACTGGCCGTTCAGAATTGTGTCTGCCTTGGCGATCCGGCGCATGTAGGCCAGCGGAGTTTGCCACCGGATGATCTCCGAGACCATATTGGGGATCAAGCCCGGGTTCGCCTTCACCTTATCGAACTGGTCAGGGAAGCGGTTGAGTGCAAGCACACCGCCGCTCATCGAGTTCCGGGTCGTGTCGTTGCCACCGACGATCAGCAACAAGAGGTTGCCCAAGAACTCCATCGGGCGGTCGATCAGATTTTTGGTGTTCTCGTTACCCTGCAACATGGTGATCATGACCCGTCCCCCATGGATGCGACCAGCCGGAATTAGAGTCTCGTTGGCCCTGATCAGGGGTTAGAAGGGACTATGGGAACCATGGCTGGACGGAAACGGCATTCCGCGGAGGACATCGTGCGCAAGCTGCGGCGCGCCGATGAACTGGCCGCGGAAGGCTTGACCGGCGAGCAAATCGCCGCTGACCTGGGAGTCTCGGCGGCGACACTCTATAACTGGCGTCGCCAATATGGAGGCATGGACACCGGCGCCGCCAAAGAACTCAAGGAGCTGCGGGGACAGAACGCCCGATTGAAGCGGCTGCTGGCCGATGCGGAGCTGGAGAAAGACGCGCTGCGCGAGATTTCGAAGGGAAAATTCTAGGCCCAGCGGCCAAGCGACGGGCCGTGGACATGCTCAGCGAGGTCATGGGCATGTCGGAACGGTTCGCGTGCAAGGTCATTGGGCTCGCTCGCTCGACTTACCGCCGGTGCCCGGCCACGCAAACACCGGCAGACGCCGACGCCGACGCGGGCCTGGCTGCGGAATTATGCGGCCAAGAACCCGTGTCACGGGTTCCGCCGGGTCTGGGCAGTGCTGCGGTTCGACGAAGGCCACCGGATGAACATCAAGAAAGTCCACCGGCTCTGGCGGGAAGAAGGTTTGCAGGTGCGGGCGCATCACCCGCGTAAACGAGCCGGCGCCTCGTCGGTGCCGGCGGTGGATGCGGATGCGCCGAAGGTGGTGTGGGCGCTGGATTTCCAGTTCGACTCTACCGTCGACGGGCGGGTGGTGAAGATCGCGTCGATGATCGACGAGCACACCCGCGAATCCCTACTGCACTTGATCGAGCGGTCGATCACCGGCGAGCGTCTGGTCGCCGAACTCGAGCGGGTCTTCGCCGTCCACGGGGCGCCGAAGGTGCTGCGCCTGGACAACGGGCCGGAAATGATTTCGGCAGCGCTGCAAACATTTTGCCGAGACCGGGTCGGGATCTCGTATATTCCGCCGGGTACCCCCTGGAACAACGGGTACGTGGAATCGTTCAACCGGCGCCTGCGCGTGGAATGCCTCAACCGCAACCACTGGACCAGCCTGCTCGAAGCGAGGGTGGTGATCGCGGATTTCAAGCACGAGCACAACCACCGGCACCGGCATTCGGCGCTGGGCTACCGCACCCCGGCCGAGTACGCTGCGGCCTGCACCCACACCCACCACCCCGTGGGCTGCGACATCAACTGAACACCGACCGAACGACACCGACTCTGAAACCGGGTGGTCGCGTTATCGGGGACTGGCCAAATTTATCAATCCTGGACGAAACTACATAATTAAACTCCGGCAAAAGTTTGCCCTAACCTCCCCGATTCGCAAATACAACGGATCTCGAATCGACGACCGTCAGGGAATGTAACACCCTCTGCCGAATCATAATAATATCGATCGCGAAAATACCGTGACGTCGAGAATAAGGAATCTCCATGGTGAGCGCGTACGTAGGCCCGGGGAACGATGCGGATGACGACTTGGCATCCGAACTCCCATCACTGCCAGCACCTTTGAAG
>NZ_JARWOP010000265.1 GCF_029868745.1 Nocardia wallacei
CGATGGTCGCCACCATCGCGATGCCGATCGCGCGCAGCGTGTACTGCTCCAACTCGACAGTGTTCGCCGACTCGTACATGAATCGCGCGAGCGCGTCGAAAGCCTCCGCCTGCGCGCGGCCGTTCTCGATCTGCTGCCCCAGCGCCTTCCGGATCGCCGTGCCGGTCTCACCCTCGATCGCCACGGCCGCTTCACGCGCGGCCAGCCCTTCCAACCGGCCGACCACCTCGGTCACCCGCTCCCCCGAACGAACCAAAGCATCCGCGACAGCACGCATCTCACCCGGGTCACCAACCGGACAATGACCCAGGAACCAACTAGTGGCCCAATCCGGCAGCCCCGGAGCAAGCGTGGTCACCGCGAACTCGACCGCCCACGCGCACCCTCCACAACCAGCAGGTGCAGAACCTTCGCCGGACCACACCCACCGGCCCCACACAACTCGACCTCGGTAAACGCCGCCACCAACGCCGCCACCGGATCGAACCCACCCACCACCACACCGCCACCGAGCACATCACACCACCGCCGATGCACGGAATCTTCGACAACGGTAATGTCAAGATTTTTCATCGCGGGGTGCGGATACTCGAATAATTCCCGCCCCCAGGCCGCCACGGCAACATTCGAACGACCGTCGGACAATTGAACATGAAGCGTGGCCATGTCCTGACTCCCGTCCGAATTCTCGCACCGCCGCACCGACCCGCCGACAGGCTGTGAATGTACGACGAAGGTCCCGCGAAGACATCCGCCGAACGGGAGGAAAATATCCGCCCACCGCATCCGGCACACACGGGCCGGGGCGGGGTCACGTGGATGGCGTGCCACCTACGGTCGATCCGGAAACTTATAAGCGCCGCAACGTGGTCTAGGCCACGCCCTGGTCGCTCCGACGGTGAAAAGCCCTGTGGCCAAGGCATTGTCGCGGTGCCGTCGGGGTAAGAAGTCCCGGCCCTTGCCGGTGAGCCGGTACTCGTAGTGAGCCGGGCGCTCCTGGTAGCGGGACCCGCATGTCCTCTTCGACCAGCCGAATCAGGCGCTGGGTGAGCGCATTGCGGCTCGAGCCCAGCGTTCGCTCGAAGTCGTCGAAAAGCGTTGTGCCGTAATAGGCCTCGCGCAGCAGCCGTCGGCTACGCCGCCATCTCGGTGGGCACTGCAGACGGTAGTCGCCGCCGGTCGGTGCCAGTTGCTCCTACGCGAACCGGCCTTGCTCCCACGCGCAGAATCCCGCCGCTAGGGCCGCGGGGGCCGCACCAGAGAGCAAAATCGATATGCACAGAGCCGCAGAGTTTCGCGAGATCGATCGGAGCACCGTCCGTGTTCACCCGCCGACACCAGAGAATCAGACATCGGGGAGGACTCTGATGTTGCACAACTTTTCCGCGGAGGCCTTCTCGCACAACGAGTTCGGCTTCATACCGGATCCGTTTCCGTTCTACGAGAAGATGCGCTCCGCTCAGCCCGCGTACTTCTCGGAAAGTATCTTCGGCGGCACGTGGCTCTTCTTCTCCTATGCGGACTGCCGGGCGCTCATACTGGACGAGCGGCTATCCAATTCGCGGGCGGACGTTCCCCTGCGGTTTCTGCCGGCGGATCAGCGGTCCGGCTTCGGCGATATGCTCGGCGTATTCGAGCGCTGGCTGGCCTTTCACGACGGTGCCGGTCACACCAGGCTGCGGCGTATTGCCAATCGCAGCTACGCCCCTTTTCGGGGCGAGCGGATCGAGCCGTTGATCCAGCGCGCTGTCGATGATCTGCTCGACCGGGTCGATGGGAGCGAATTCGATGTGATGTCGGATTTCGCTTTTCCGCTGTCGGCCATCGCCATCGCGGATCTCCTGGGGGTGCCGAACGAGGCGCACGCCGATCTGACGCGGTGGACCGACGATATCGCCTATCTGTTCGGATCCACCCACGTGTCCGCCGACTACGTCCACCGAACCCAGCGCAGCACTCGGGAACTGGTGCGTTTTCTGTCCGCGCCTGAGTCTGCGCGAAGATCCGAACAGCGCGACGGCTTGATGCACCGGATGCGCCATACCGAATGCCACGGCTACCGGTTCGACGAAGAGGAGGTCATCGCCCAGTCCGCCCTGTTGTTGTTTGCGGGCACCGCATCGATCCGGTATCTCATCGGAAACAGCGTGCACGCCCTCGACCAACGGCCGCAGCACGAGCGGCAGCTACTGCGGGAGCAGAGCACGGCGGCGCAGGCCGTCGAGGAACTGCTGCGGTACTGCAACCCGGTGCAGTTCGTCGGTCGTGTCGCAAGCGCCGACTTCAGCTACCTGTGCGGCAATGGCGTGAAAGCCCAAATCCGCCAAGGGCAACCGCTGCTGCTGTATATCGGCTCGGCGAATCGGGATGTCGAGAAATTCCCGCGGGCGGACGAGCTCGTCCTCGATCGTCCGGGCCCGATCGAACATCTGAGCTTCGGTATCGGTCGGCATCTGTGTTTCGGCGATCCGCTGGTGCGCGCGACGACCCGAATCGCGCTGGCTTCGCTGTATCGCCGGATGCCCGACCTGCGGGTGTCCCGGCAGGATCTCGACTGGAACAACAATCTCGGGTTCCACGGCTTCCAATCACTGCGGGTCACCACGCACGCGTGACCGAGGCGAGATTTCCGGACGAGAGGTTGTGCATGGACACCGACACGCTGTGGAACTTCGTCGACGGCGAACGAGTGACGCCGCAACGCGTCGACTACCACGATGTCATCGACCCGTGCACCGCGGAGCCGTACCTGCGGGCGCCCAGCTCCGGGGCGGGCGATGTCGATGCGGCGATGCGGGCTGCGGCGGCCGGCTTCGGCAGGTGGCGTTCGACGACCCCCGCCGAGCGGCAGCTGGCCCTGTTGCGCATCGCCGACGAGCTGGAGCGACGTGCGGACGAATTCACTGCGGCGGAGGTCCGCAACACCGGGAACCGGGTGGCGTCCGACGTCGCTCTGGTCGTGGACCAGCTGCGCTTCTTCGCCGGCGCCGCGCGACTACTCGAGGGCAAGTCCGCCGCCGAGTACGTGCCGGACCACACTTCTTATGTGCGACGCGAGCCGGTCGGCGTCTGCGCGCAACTGGCTCCCTGGAACTATCCCCTGATGATGGCGGTGCTGAAGGCGGCCCCCGCTATCGCCGCGGGCAACAGCGTGGTGCTCAAGCCCGCGGAGACGACCCCGATCACCGCGCTCATGTTCGCCGAACTCGCCGCCGAGTATCTCCCTGCCGGCGTGCTGAACGTCCTGTGCGGCGATGACGAGGCCGGGCGCCACATGGTGGCACATCCGGAGCCGGGCCTGGTGTCCCTGACCGGATCCGTGGAAACCGGGATCGATGTCGCCACCACGTCCGCAGCTCACGTCAAACGGTTGCACCTCGAACTGGGTGGCAAGACACCGGTGATCGTGTTCCCGGATGCCGACCTCACGGCTGTCACGGCGACCTTGATCGAGGCCGGATTCGGCAATGCGGGCCAGGATTGCACGGCGGCCGCGCGCGTGCTCGCCCACGACGCGGTGTACGACGACCTACTGGATGCGCTGGCCGCTGCGGCCCGGTCGTGGCGGGGCCGGGGCCGGCCCGGGGGGGCGCGCGGGGGGGGGGCCGGCGGGAACACGCCCCCCCGCCGCCGGGGGGAGAGGTTTAGACCACGCGGGCCCCCGCGCCCGGGGGGGGGGGCGGGCCCCGCGGGGGGGCCCAACAGCGGGCCCCCCGGGGGCCGGCGGACCGCGCCGAGGTCCCCCCGGCGCCCGCGGTGGTGATCGCCGCCTCGGGACCGAAGATGTTGGCCGCCGCGGCCGAGATC
>NZ_JARWOP010000266.1 GCF_029868745.1 Nocardia wallacei
CGGGTGTAGGCCTCGGTCTGCAGCAGGCCCGGAACCAGTTGCGCCTCAAAGGTTCTGATGGAGTGCGCGGCGTGCTCGAGGCCGATGTAGGTCTCGAACCATTGCGGTAGCAGGTCGCTGTAGCGGTGCCACCAGCCCGGCTGGTTGGCCTTGCGCACCAGGTCCAGGAACGCCTCGCGATCCTGGGGATCGGTGACGCGATACAGCGTCAGCAGATCGCGGATGTCGCGTTCCTTGAAGCCGGTGCGGCCCAGTTCGAGACGGCTGATCTTGGCGTGCGAGCCGCGAATGTGTTCGCCCGCGGCCTCACGGGTGATCTCGCACTGCTCGCGCAGCTTGCGCAACTGCCCGCCGACGGCGATCCGCCGCGCCGTCGGACCACGCTCGGCGACAAGCGAATCCACGCTGCCGATCCGAGATTGAACCGGTTCTGGGACCATGACCTCTACTCCGATGCTCGACGATCACCAGCGGTGCCCAAAGACCGCCGATCACACCGCGTCGAAGGAACATAATACCCTTCCGGCGGCCGTAGGCCAGACTTCCGTACCGGCCGGAATCTCTTGGCCGACTGACCTTGCCGTCCTCGCTGGTCTCCCAGGTAATGCCGGGCGGCGCTGGGCATTCGTCCACCTCCGCGCCCTGCGGCAAGCATGGGGCCTGCCGCCGGGGCAGCCTCGGGAAGTTGCGTGGCCGGCGGTGGGCGGCGCGATTTTCGCGTGCGATTCAGGTGTCCGGTGATTCCCTCTCGCGGTGATTGCCAGCCGTGTGCCTGCCCGACTCGAGCAGGTGCTTGCTCAACAGTTGCCTATGACCGAAAACCCCTGTGGTGACGTCACGTTTATCGATTTGAAGGCCGTGGACAGTAAGGTTGCCAATCGATTACTGGATGTATTCGCGCATGGAGGTGGTAACGAGATTGCACTACTCAGTGGTGATCATCGGGTCGGGATTCGGCGGTATCGGCATGGGGGCCGCGCTGCGGCGGGCCGGGATCGACGACTTCGTCATCCTCGAGGGCGGGCCCGGACTGGGCGGGGTGTGGCGAGACAACACCTATCCCGGTTGTAGCTGTGACGTTCCGGCACATCTGTATTCGTTTTCCTTCGCCCCGTATCGCAGTACCCGCACCAGATATCCGGATCAGCGCCACACCCTGGACTATCTCCGGAAGGTGGTCGACGAACAGGGCTTGGCGGCGCACCTGCGGCCGCACTCGGCGGTCACCGAGGCGAGCTATCTCGAGCCCGCCGCCTGCTGGGCGCTGGTGACCGCCAACGGAACTCGCCTCACCGCCGACGTCGTCGTGTTCGCCGTCGGCCAGCTCCACCGCCCGAGCGTGCCGGTGTTCCCCGGCCACAGCGACTTCGCGGGCACGTCGTGCCACACCGCGCAATGGGATCACGACATCGATTTCGACGGCCGGGACGTGGCGGTGGTCGGCACGGGTTCCAGCGCGGCGCAGGTGCTGCCGATCCTGCGGGCCTCTGCCCGCAAAGTCACTGTGTTCCAACGCTCTCCGCACTGGATCCTGCCCAAACCCGGCCGGGAGTTCGGGCTGCTCGCCCGGATCGCCCTGCGGCTGCCCGGCGGGCATCGCGCCTATCGCCGGTTGCTGTGGCAGGCCGCGGATTCGTTGCTGTCGCCGATCATGCGGGAGGGCTGGTCGGCTCGGCCCGCGAGGTGGCTCGCGCACACCTACCTACGCCGATCTGTCGCGGATCCAGCGTTGCGCGCGCGGCTGACACCCGACTATCCGATCGGCGCCAAGCGAATCCTGTTCGACAGCAATTTCCTTCGGGCACTGAGCGAACCGAACGTCGAGCTGGTCACCGCGCCGATCGCGCGCCTGACTCGGGACGGGCTCGACACCGTCGACGGTGCGCGCCATCGCGCCGATGTCATCGTGTACGCGACGGGCTTCCGGGCGTCCGAATTCCTCGCGCCGATCTCGGTGCGCGGACGCGGCGGGCGGCTGCTGCACGACCAATGGCGTTCGGGCGCTTCGGCATTCATGGGCCTGGCGGCGCCCGGCTTCCCCAATGCGTTCCTCATCGCCGGGCCCAACTCGTTCAATCCGGCGGGCAGCAACCCGGGCATGAAGGAACTGCAGATCGACTACATCATGAAGTGCCTGCGGTGGCGAGACGAAACCGGCGCCGCCGCAATCGAAGTGAGCGCCGACGCGATGGCCGCCTACGAGTTGTGGATGCGGAACGCGCTGTGCCGGACCGTCTGGGCGTCCGCCGGTTCGAGCTGGTACAAGCACGAGAGCGGGGCCGTCACCAATCCGTGGCCGGCCTCGGCCCGCACCTACGCCCGCATGCTGCGGCATGCCCCGGCGCGGTCGTTCACGGCGATCGCGAAGGCCGTCGGAGATGCCACCGAGGGCATCCCGGCGTAGCCGGACGGCACCGCTCGCGGCGCCGCTGGGAATCCGGCGGCGCCCCAGCGGTTGTCGGGGGCCTGCCGAGAATTTGAAGCATATTCAAACTCTGCCTTGACCCGCCCGCGTCCTCGCACTACCGTCAGACTTTGAATTTGATTCAAGAACTGGGGTGCGATGGTCGGCAATCGGCGGGGCGAGGCTTCCCGGGCCGCGCTGTTGGAGGCGGGGCGGACGGCGTTCAGCGAGCAGCGGTACGAGGACGTGTCCATCGTGGATCTGGCCCGCTCCATCGGGGTCGCCGCGGGATCGATCAGTTACCACTTCGGCGGCAAGCGGGGCTTCTACCTGGCGGTGCTCGAGCAGGCGGCCGAGGAGTTCTGGAGCGATCTGGTGTCGATGCGCGGTCCCGCGCTGGACCGGCTGCACCGCGGTGTGGACCAGCTCCTCGACCGCGCCCAGCATCAGACCAGCGGATTCGAGGCCCTGATCGCCGACGTGGCGGACGCGGAGGTGCGCAGCATTCGCGACCGGCATCGGCAACGGGTCGCGGAGGCGCTGGCCGTGGAGATCACCGGCGGCGACACCAGCGCGGTGCTGCGCGCGGCGATCAACGGCTACCTGTCCTTCATCGAGGGCGTGGTGCTGCACTGGGTGCACAGCGAGGAGATCTCGCGCGAGCAGGTGCGAGATCTGATCGTGGCCAACCTCTTCGGCACCGTGATCAGCGCGCTGCGCTCGGATCCGGAGATCCGACTGACCCAGCGGGTGCTGGACGCGGCCCTACCCGATGCGCAGTTGCTGTCGTCTCTGCTCGATCTCCCGCAGCTGACCCGTTCCGACAATGTGGAGTAGTTCGATGTCGATGCCCTTCCCTTCCGGCCCTTCGCGGTGGGTGTCGCACCCGATCGCCCGCGCGGCGGCCTTTCTGATCGGCCCGCGGGGACTGCGCGATCGTGCGGAGTTGCGTGCCGAGGTGGCGGGCAAGGTCGTCGTCGTCACCGGCGCGTCCTACGGCCTCGGCGAGGCGACCGCGAGATTGTTCGCGCGGGCCGGGGCGCGGGTGGTGCTGGCCGCGCGGTCGATGGACCGGTTGCGCGCACTCGCCGACGAGATCACCGCCGAGGGCGGGCAGGCGTTCGCCTATCCGCTCGACCTGACCAGCGAGCAGTCGGTGTCGGAGTTCGCCGCCTCGGTGCTGTTCGATTTCGGCGAGGTCGACTACCTGATCCACAACGCGGGCAAGTCGCTGCGGCGATCGATTCACCTGTCCTACGACCGGCCCAAGGACATCACCGCCACCGCGGGGGCGAACTATGTCGGCCCGATGCGGCTGACGCTGGCGCTGCTGCCCGCCATGCGCGCTCGCGGCCGCGGGCACATCGTGAACGTGTCGACGGTCGGCATCATGTTCCCGGTCGTGCCGAAGTGGGGCTTCTACCTGTCGTCGAAGGCGGCGTTCGACTGGTGGCTGCGGGCAGTGGGGATGGAGGCGCGCGCGGACGGCGTCACCCTGACCACGTTCTATGCCGGGCTGATGCACACCCGGATGAGCGCGCCGAGCCGCTGGATGCGGATGCTGCCGGGACAGACGCCCGCCGACGCCGCGCGGGTGATCGCCCGCGCGGTGGTGCGCAAGCCGCGCACCCTGACACCGATCTACGGCCATCCGTCGGCGATTCTCGTTCCGCTGCTGCGTGTTCCGAACGAATTACTGCTCGGCTTCGTCTACCGCTTCCTCGGCGACACGCACGCGTCGCTCGCGCGGGTGGGATCGCCGAAGGCCGCGGCGACGACGGAGGTGCGGTCCGATGTGCGCTGATTTCGGCCGCGGTGTGCGGCAGTGGGCCGCGGCGGTACCGGCGATCGCGACGTCGGGCCTGCTGACCCCGATGGCGCCACCGGCCTTGGCGGCGCTGGCGCGGGACTTCCGCCGGTTCGGCCCGACTCCGGCGATGTTGTTGGCGGCCAGCGCGATTCGGTTTCCCGAGCGGGTCGCGGTGATCGATGAGCGCGGTGAACTGACCTATCGGCAGTTGCAGCGGCGCGCCGAGGCGATCGCGGCGGCACTGTTCGCCCGGTCGCCCGCCGCGCCGCGGTCGGTGGGCATCGTCTGCCGCAATCATCGCGGGTTCGTCGAGGCCATGAGCGCGGGCGCCCAACTGGGCGCGGAACTGATCTTCGTCAATACCGAACTGCCGCCGCCGCAACTGGCGGCGATCCTGCGCCGCCACGACCCCGACATCCTGATCTACGACGACGAATACGCGGCGGCCGTCGAGGAATCCGGCTACTCGGGCCCGCGGGTACTTGCCTGGCACGAGCCTGGCTCCACTACGCGCCTGCCGACATTGGACGACCTTGCCGCGCAACGTAACCCGGCACCGCCGCCGGTGCGGCGGGCGGTGCGGCTGACGCTGCTGACCTCCGGCACCACGGGGTTGTCCAAGGGCGTTCCGCGGGCGGTGAAACCGCGGGCGATCGCACTGCTGACCGCGACCGCCATGGCCCTGCTGCGGCTGCGTTCCTCCGATCGGGTGCTGGTGGCGCCGCCGTTCTTCCACGGCTTCGGACTGCTCGCGCTGCTCGGGCCGCTGGCGCTCGGGGGCACCGCGATCTGCCGCCGCCGCTTCGACGCGCGGCTGGCCCTCGAAGACATCGCCCGGTATCGGGTCACGGTGCTGATGGCGGTTCCGGTCATGCTGCAACGACTGCTGGCCGTCCCCGGACTCGCGCGATCCGCCCCGAGTCGCGCGGCGTTGCGGAGCATCGTCACCGGTGCCGCGCCGATTTCCGCCGGCACCGTCTCGGGTGTGCTCGAGGCGTTCGGTCCCATCCTGATCAACGGGTACGGGTCCACCGAGGCGGGCCTGGTCACCATCGCGGGCCCCGCCGACCTGGTGGCCGCGCCGAATACGGCGGGGCGTCCGGCGCTGGGCGTGTCGGTGCGCATCCTGCGCGCGGACCGCACGGCCGCACCGGTCGGGGAGACCGGCATGATCTTCGTCCGCACCGCGCTGGAGTACACCGGCTACACCCCGGACGCCACCGTCCGGGCCACGGCCAAGGAGGTCGTCGACGGCCACGTCAACACGGGGGACATGGGGCACCTCGACGCGCGGGGCCTGCTCTATATCGACGGCCGCTCCGACGACATGATCGTCTCCGGCGGGGAGAACGTGTTCCCCGGCGAGGTCGAGGAGCGTCTCACCGCGCATCCCGGCATTGCCGACGCCGTGGTCATCGGCGTTCCCGACGCCGAGTTCGGGCAGGTCCTGCATGCCTTCGTCGTTGTCGCCCCCGATGCCGCGGCCCCGTCCGACGACGATCTCCGGCAATACGTCCGGGACGGTCTCGAGCGCTACAAGGTGCCCAAGCGGTTCGTCGTGCTCGACGAGATTCCGCGCAACGCCAGCGGCAAGGTCCTGCGTTCCCGGCTTCGCGCCGCATCCTGACCCGTGCCGCCGGGCACCGATGAGATTCGCCGATCCGTGGCGTCGATACGAGTGATCCAGCGGAGAGGAGCAGCTCGATGAACCAGTCCACGAACGACTCGGCACGCAAGCGCCTGGAGGTTCTCGTCGGAGAATGGACCATGCAGGCCGGACCGCCCGACGGTCCGCCGTGGCCGGGTTCGGGCCGCGTCACCTTCGACTGGCTCAGGGGCACACCGCTGCTCGTGCAGCGCTGGCACATCGACATGCCCGAGGCGCCCGACGGCGTCGCGGTCATCGGCTGCGACGGCATGAGCGGCGCCTACTACCAGCTCTACACCGACGATCGGGACGTGCAGCGCATCTACGAGATGGGCCTGTCGGACAGCATCTGGACACTGCGCCGCGACGGCGAGCCCTTCGCGCAGCGATTCACCGGCAGGTTCTCCGACGACGGCAAGACGATCCAGGGCCGCTGGGAGCTGGCCGAGGACGGCCGGACCTGGCAGACGGACTTCGATCTGACCTACACGAAGGTCGGGTAGCCCGACAGTTGTTTCGCGTTACGGGCTCCGTGTCAGCTGTCGGGCCTGTTGCTGGGTGGACAGCAGCGCGAGTGTCGATTCGGCGCCTTGGTTCTCGTTGCGGCCGGTGGGTTCCAGTCCGTCGGAACAGCCGTTGCTGTCCGGGTCGAGCAGCGGGGTGTCGATGTCGTTCGCGCCGCGGAACCAGGCCTCGCACAGCATGACCGCGTCCTTCCAGCGCTGGTCGCCGGTGTCGTGATAGGCCCGGGCGCAGGCGTCGGCCAGCGTCGCGACCTCGATCGGCTGCTGGTCGAAGCCGGGGCGGTCCTCCCCGACCGCCCAGCCGTCGACCGGGGTGACGGAGAGGTGGTCGCCGGTGGTCTCGGTCTCGAGCAGCCAGCGCAACATCGCCAATCCGTCGGCGTGGGTGCGTTCCCGGCCGGGTAGCGAGCCGACCGCGAGCAAGGCCTCGGCCAGTACGGCGTTGGCGTACTGCAGTCGCGGCTCGGGCCATCGCCAATCGAGCCGACGGGTCGGAGCCCCGATCAGCGCCGCGGCGTCGACCAATAGGTTACGGGCGCAATGGTTTTCCGGGTATTTTCGCAGCACCTCGACCGCGCCCAGGGCGCCGAACGCCATCGCGCGCGCGGACTCCGGCCGCTGCTCGGCGGCGATCATGAAATGCGCCAGCGCGGTTTCCGCCAAGTCGGGCCTGCGGGCGACGACGGCGCCGAGCGCCCACAGCGCGCGGCCCCAATGATCGTCGAGGCTGGGCTCGTCCTGCCAGCACCGGTCCGGCCCGCGTCGATTGTGGCAGCGCCCGTCCGGGGTGAGCGCATCGATCACGAAGTCGAAGTACACCCTGGTGAGGTCGAGCAGCTCCGGGGTGGGC
>NZ_JARWOP010000267.1 GCF_029868745.1 Nocardia wallacei
CACTACACCCGCATCCTGCGCTACATCCAGCCGCAGTTCGTGCACGTGTTCGTGGGCGGCCGGATCGTCGCCGAGGGCGGGCCGGAACTCGCCGACGAACTGGACGCCAACGGCTACGTGCGCTTCACCTCCGCCGCGGCCCCCCCGGCCCGCGGGCCCCCGCCGGTCTGCTGGCCGCCGTCGTGGGCGGCCTGGTCGCCGGTCTGCTCGGCGGATCGTCGCTGCAGGTCAGCGGGCCGACCGCCAGTCTCACCGTGGTGGTGGCCGAAAGCATTCATCAGTTCGGCTGGGCCACAACGTGTTTCATCACGATGGGAGCCGGGCTCTTACAGATCCTGTTCGGCCTCGGCCGGATCGCGCGCGGCGCGCTGGCCATCGCACCGGTCGTGGTGCACGGCATGCTCGCCGGGATCGGCATCGTCATCGCGCTGCAGCAGCTCCACGTCCTGCTGGGTGGGCAGTCGCTGAGTTCGTCCTGGGACAGCATCACGCAATTGCCGCATCAGCTGGCGGCGGCCCAGGGCGGCGATGCCCTGGTCGGCGGTGTCGTCATCGCCATCCTACTGGGCTGGCGGTATCTGCCGCCGCGGATCCGCGCGGTGCCGGCGCCGCTGGCCGCGGTGGTCGCCGCCACGGCCCTGGCCATGGTCGTGCCGACCAGCATCGAGCGAATCGTGTTGACGGGCACGCTGTTCGACGACATGTCGCTGCCGGCCATCCCGCACGGCGGCTGGTCCGCGGTGGCGCTGACGATGGTGACCATCGCGCTGATCGCCAGTGTGGAGACGCTGCTGTCGGCGGTGGCCGTGGACCGGCTGCGCCCGCAACAGCGGACTGATCTGGACCGCGAGCTGATCGGCCAGGGCATGGCGAACATGACCTCCGGGCTGATCGGTGGCCTGCCCATCGCCGCGGTCATCGTCCGCAGCATCACCAACGTGAAGGCCGGGGCGCGCACCAAGGCCTCGACGATGCTGAGCGGTCTCTGGGTGCTGATCTTCGCGGTCCTGCTGGTCGAGGTCGTGCGGCAGATCCCGAAGGCCGCGCTGGCGGGGGTGCTGATCGTGATCGGCATCGGGCTGGTGAAGCTGGCCCACATCCGGCTGGCCCGCCGCACCGGCGACCTGTTCGTCTACGCGACGACGGTGCTGGTGGTCGTGTTCGCCAACCTGCTGATCGGCATGCTGGTGGGGCTGGCGCTGTCGTTCGCGCTGCTGCTGTGGCGCGTGGCGAAGGTGACGATCACGGTGCAGCCGCTGGGCGTGCGCCGCGTGGTGACCATCGACGGCACCTTGACGTTCATGGCGGTGCCGCGGCTCACCGGCGAGCTGGCCGCGGTCCCGGTCGGCGCCCCGGTGACCATCGAGATGGCGGTGGACTTCGTCGACCACGCGGCCCACGAGGCGCTGCACGAATGGGCGCAGCAGCACGAGAGTTGCGGCGGTACGGTCGAATTCGTGGAGATGGGCGCCGCGCGCATCGCGGATCTGGAGGTCGGCCCGCCCACCCGCGGGCACGCCCGCCGCATCCTGAACGAGACGCTCGGTCCGTGGCGGCGCACCGCCCGCACCGACCCGATCGCCGCCGGCGTCGCGGCCTACCACCGCGGCCACGCCCACGTGGTGCGCCCGCACCTGGGTGAACTGCAAGACAGCCAGAATCCGGACTCGCTGTTCCTGACCTGCGCCGATTCCCGGATCGTGCCGAATGTCATCACCAGCAGCGGTCCGGGCGACCTGTTCACCGTCCGCAATATCGGCAATCTCATCCCCGCCGACGGGCGCGACACCTCGGTGGAAGCCGCACTGGTCTACGCCCTGGACAAGCTGGACGTCCGGTCGGTGGTGGTGTGCGGGCACTCGGGCTGCGGCGCGATGGACGCGCTGTACCACGAACGGGTGACCGGTTCGGGGCTGGATGCGTGGCTCGTGCACGGCCGGCCCGCGCTCGAGCGCTTCCGCGCCGGGCATCCGGTGGCGGTCGCGGCCGCGGCGGCCGGGTTCAACGAGGTCGATCAGCTGGGCATGGTGAATGTCGCGGTCCAACTGGAGGTGCTCTCGCGGCACCCGGTGGTGCGCCTCGGCATCGAGGAGCGCGGCGTGGTCCTGGCGGGGTTGTTCTTCGACATCTCCACCGCGCGCGTCATCGAGATCACCGCCGACGGCATCGGCGAGATCGATGACGCCGGAAGGCAAGTCACGGCACTACCGGTGTAGGCGAACCCGGCCGTGGGCGAGGGCCGGGACGGTAGGTCGGGCAACGCCCCGGGGTGAGCACCCGGGGCGTTGCCGCTGTTTGCGGCACAGTGTGAGGGCCGTCACCTCGAGATGCGGAAGTGTCCCCAGCTAAATATCCTTTTCTCAGGCTTTGCTTAGTCTTTACTATTAATCTCGCCTTACTTCCGGGTGACTGCCGGACAACGCCGTCCCGCAGCTGCTTTCGATGCCTGGAGAACATGTTCGACCAACCGGGACCGGCGACACCGGCCTGGTGAAGGAGCAATATGTCCACCGACACCGACACGTCCCCTAGATCGGACATCTCGCCGGAGAGATCGTGGTCCGATCGTTTGTCTTCTGTTTCTCGCCATGATCTGCCTGCGTCGATCGTGGTGTTTTTGGTGGCCCTGCCGTTGTCGCTGGGTATCGCTATCGCGTCGGATGCGCCGATCGCGGCGGGGTTGA
>NZ_JARWOP010000268.1 GCF_029868745.1 Nocardia wallacei
CCCCCGCGTCTTGCCGCCGGGGGCCCCGGTTCTCGTTACAAACCTCAGTGCCCGTGCTTGTCACCCTTGCCGGCCTGCTCCTGGTACTCGGCCAGGATCTCCAGCTGCTTGTGGTGCTCGCCCTTCTCGTAGGCGGTCAGCTCCTCGGCCTGCTCGGCGGGGTCGGCGCGGAGGAACGAACCCAGGCCGGGCTTGCCGGCCGAACCGAGCTTGTTCATCTTCTTCGGCACCGGCGCGCCCTGGTACTCCAGCGGGATCGGGTGGCCGTGGCCGTCGACGGGGCCGAGCGGCTGGTGCACCTCGATGTACTCGCCGTGCGGCAGTCGCTTGATCACGCCCGTCTCGATGCCGTGCTCCAGCACCGCGCGGTCGCTGCGCTGCAGGCCCAGGCACATCCGGTAGGCCAGGAAGTAGGCCAGCGGCGGGGCAACCAGCAGCCCGATGCGGAAGATCCACGTCGTCGCGTTCAGCGAGATGTCGAACTTGAAGGCCACGATGTCGTTGACACAGGCCAGAGTCAGCACCAGGTAGAACGCGATGGCCATGGCGCCGATCGCGGTACGCACCGGCACGTCGCGGGGACGCTGCACGATGTTGTGGATGGCGTCGTCACCGGTCAGCCGCTTCTCGATCCACGGGTAGGCGATCAGCACGGTGAACACCAGACCCATGATCAGCGCCACCCAGAACACCGCCGGAATGGTGTAGCGACCCAGGTACAGCTCCCACGGCGGCATCAGACGCGCCATACCGTCGGTCCACATCATGTAGAAGTCCGGCTGCGAACCCGCCGACACCTGAGAGGGGTTGTAGGGACCCAGGTTCCAGATCGGGTTGATCTGCAGCACGCCACCCATGATCGCGACCACGCCCAGGGTGAACATGAAGAACGCGCCCTGGTCCGCGGCGAACACCGGCACGATGCGCGAGCCCACCACGTTCTTCTCGGTGCGGCCGGGGCCGGGGAACTGGGTGTGCTTCTGGTACCACACCAGCGCCACGTGCGCCGCGATCAGCGCCAGGATGATGCCCGGGAACAGCAGCACGTGCGCGATGTACAGGCGCGGAATGATGATCTCGCCCGGGAAGTCGCCACCGAACATCAGCCAGTGCATCCAGGTGCCGATCAGCGGGATGCCGATCGTGATGCCCGAGAACGCCGCTCGCAGACCGGTGCCCGAGAGCAGGTCGTCGGGCAGCGAGTAGCCGAAGAAGCCCTCGAACATCGCCAGGATCAGCAGCAGCGACCCGATCACCCAGTTCGCCTCGCGCGGCTTGCGGAACGCGCCGGTGAAGAAGATGCGGAACAGGTGGATGATGATCGACGCCGCGAACAGCAGCGCCGCCCAGTGGTGCACCTGCCGCACGAACAGCCCGCCGCGCACCTCGAAGGAAATGTCCAGCGCGGTCTCGAAGGCACGCGACATGGTGACGCCGCGCAGCGGCTGATAGGCGCCGTCGTAGACGACCTCGCTCATCGACGGGTCGAAGAACAGCGTCAGGTACACACCCGACAGCAGCAGGATGATGAACGCGTACAGCGCGATCTCACCGAGCAGGAACGACCAGTGGGTCGGGAAGACCTTGTTGATCGACCGCTTGACGAACGCCGCCGCGCGGTAGCGCTCGTCCATCTCATTTGCCTGGGCGGCAATTTTGCTAGGACTCATGAACGACGCTCCCAGTAAGCCGGTCCGAGCGGCTCGATGAAGTCGCCGTTGGCGACCAGGTAGCCCTCGGAGTTGACGGTGATCGGCAGCTGCGGCAGCGCGCGGGCGGCGGGACCGAAGACCGGCTTACCCCACTCGGTGGCCGAGAACTGCGACTGGTGGCAGGGGCACAGGATCCGGTTGGTCTGCTGCTCGAACAGCGAGGTCGGGCAGCCCAGGTGGGTGCAGATCTTCGAGTAGGCGAAGTAGTCGCCGTAGTTGAAGCTCTCCTGGCCCTTGCGCTTGACCGCCTTCTGCGCGTCCTCGGTGCGCAGCCGGATCAGCATGACCGCGTTGCGAATTCCGCGCAGCGACTGCAGGGTCTCGTGCTCGTCGCCCCGCCACTCCTCTTTCCAGGGGAAGACGGTCTCCATGGCGCCCGCGTCGAGATCCTCCGGACGCACCAGCACGACGTCCTCGGGACGGCCGGTGTCCTTGCGGATGTAGATGGTCTGGCCCGGGTAGTCCGGCGTCCAGCCCGAAACCCACAGCGGCGACTTGTCGCCCTTGGCCCACGGGTTCTTGATCATGCCGCCGACGAACAGGAACAGCGCGCCGACGCCGAGGACGCCCGCGCCCAGCCCCGCGGTGCGGGTGATCATCTTGCGGCGGCCCAGGGTCGAGGTCTCTCCCGCGTCCTTGAGCTGCGCGACCAGGGTGCGCCGCTCCACCTCGGGCGATTTGCCGTCGTGGCGGTCCTGGATCGAGATCTCCTGCGGGATGAACTTCTTGCGGATCAGCACGACCGCGACACCGATCGCCAGCACCGCCACACCCAGGGTGATGCCGTAGAGCGGAGTCGTGAGCGAGTAGATGCCCGCGCCGTCCTCGTGGCGACTCTTGTACTCCCAGGGCCAGAACAGGAACACCCCGATCAGCGCCAGCGCGGCGAGCGTGGACACCGCGAACCAGAACGCCACCTGCCGCTCGGCCCGCTTCTCCGCCTTGGTGCCCGGAACCGGCCAGCGCGGCGCGCGGTAGACGACGTCGACGCCGTCGCGCTTGGTGCCGAGTGCGACCAGCTCCTCCTGCGACATCGCGTCGAGCTGTTCCTCGGTGGGGTTCAGGTCGTCCCCAGGCTTGCCGTCCTCAGGCCGCCCCATGTCGTTTCGCTCCTGTTCGTTGGTCTCGCGCTCGCTCATGAGCGGGATCCGATCCACATCGCCGAGCCGACCAGGGCCACGATGCCGACGACCCAGATGGCCAGGCCCTCGGTCGCGGGGCCGAAGCCGCCGAGACCGTAGCCGCCCTCGGGCTTGGACTCGGTGCGGTCCTTGACATAGGCGACGATGTCGCGCTTCTCCTCCGGCGACAGCTGCCGGTCGGAGAACTTCGGCATGTTCTGCGGACCGGTCAGCATCGCGGCGTAGATCTGCTGCTCGCTGGCGGGACCGAGCGGCGGCGCGAACTTGCCGGACGACAGCGCGCCACCCTTGCCGGTGAAGTTGTGGCAGGACGCGCAGTTCATCCGGAACAGCTCACCGCCGCGGCCGAGGTCGGCGTTGTCGATCAGCGACTCCTGCGCGATCTCGCCGTTCGGGTCGCGCACCACGGTGGGGCCGCCGCCGTTGGCCGCGACATAGGCGCTCAGCGCGTCGGTCTGCCGGGCGTCGAACTTCTCGGGCTTGCGCTGGATCTGCGAGCCGTTGGCGGCGGCGGGCATGCGACCGGTCGAGACCTGGAAGTACACCGCCGCCTCGCCGACGCCGATCAGGCTGGGGCCGCGATCCTGGACGCCCTGCAGATTCGCGCCGTGGCAGGTGATGCAGGAGGTGTCGTAGATCTGCTTGCCCTCGCGAATCAGCGCGGACTGGTCCTCGTTCGCCGTCGCGACCTGCGCGCGGGGAGTCAGCGCCGACGCCGCGAACCCGGCACCGACGAGACCCATCAGCAGCACCAGACCGCCCGCCAGCCGACGGCGCATCCGGCGCTGCTTGCGGGTCTTGGTGGCCTGGCTGTCCCGAGCGCTGCCGACCCCAGGGCTGGCGGGATCTGGCGCTGACGGAGGAGATGAACTCATCTGTGTCCCTTTGAAGTAGACGGAACCGACTGATGCTGAGGCTGGTGCTCGTCGAAGACTAGGGGGTCCTAGCGGACGAAGTAGATCGTGGCGAACAAACCGATCCACACGATGTCGACGAAGTGCCAGTAGTAGGAGACGACGATCGCCGCGGTGGCCTGGGCCGGCGTGAACTTACTGATCTTGGTGCGGACCAGCAGGAAGATGAACGCGATGAGACCGCCGATGACGTGCAGACCGTGGAAACCGGTGGTGACGTAGAACACCGAGCCGTACACGCTGCTCGAGATCGAGGTGCCCTCGTGCACGAGGTTCATGTACTCGTAGCCCTGACCGCCCACGAAGAACGCGCCCATCAGGAAGGTGATCACATACCAGCGCCGCAGCCCGAACACGTCGCCCCGCTCCGCCGCGAACACGCCCATCTGGCAGGTGAACGACGACGCGACCAGCACGGCCGTGACCGGGACGGCGAGCTTCAGGTTCAGCTCGGTCGGCTCCGGCGGCCAGTTGCCGTGAGCCTGGGCCCGGGCGACGAAGTACATGGCGAAGAGGCCGGCGAAGAACATCAGCTCGCTCGACAGCCAGATGATGGTTCCGACGCTTACCATGTTGGGCCGGTTCAGCGAGTGCACACGCTGAGTAATGGCCGATCCTGGGGTCCCTACTGCGGTCGTCACGCGGGTAAGTATGACTCGTCGTAGTACGACAGGCTAAGCCGGGTACGAAACTTCCGGTCGCGTGTCGGAAATCGCACGGCGAGACGAGGTCTCGCCACCTCCTCGGCGTGTCCCGCGAATACCCAGTTCGGGAGCGGTCCGACCCGCTCGCGCACCCGCCTTCACCAGGTTTCCCGGGACGGCGACGGCGGGAAAAGAAATCGCCGCGCCCACTAGGCTGCTACCCAGCACTGGATGTGCGAATCCGGACGGGAGACGTTGATGAGCGCGCGCACCTGGCCCCAGATCCTCGGGGCCCTCACCGATGGGGTCGATCTGACCACGGAGGAGGCCGCGTGGGCGATCGATGAGATCTTCTCCGACAACGCCACCCAGGCCCAGATCGCCGCGTTCGGCATCGCGATGAAGATGAAGGGCCCGACCGCTTCCGAGCTGTCCGGCATGGCACAGGGCATGCTCGGCCACGCCCGGCGGGTGTCGCTCGACGTCGGCGCGGTCGACATCGTCGGCACCGGCGGCGACCGGTCGGGCACCGTCAACATCTCCACGATGTCGGCGATCGTGGTGTCCGCGACCGGGATTCCGGTGGTCAAGCACGGCAACCGGGCCGCGTCGTCGAAGAGTGGCGGCGCCGATGTGCTGGAGGCGCTCGGGGTGCGGATCGCGCTGGGGCCCGACGCGGTGGCGCGCTCGGTGCACGAGGTCGGGATCGGATTCTGTTTCGCGCCGCTGTTCCATCCCGCGCTGCGGTTCGCCGGTCCCGCGCGCAAGGAGATCGGCATCCCGACCGTGTTCAATGTGCTGGGCCCGCTGACGAATCCGGCCCAGCCGGGCGCCGGGCTGATCGGCTGCGCCTTCGCCGACCTGCTGCCGGTGATCGCGGGCGCGTTCGCCGAACGCGGCAACAACGCGCTGGTGGTGCGCGGCAACGACGGTCTCGACGAGATCACCACGGCCGACACCACCGACGTCTGGGTGGTAGCGGCCGGGCATCTCACCGAGACGACCATCGATCCCACCCGGATCGGCATCCCCCGGGTGCCGCAGGAGGCGCTGCGCGGCGGCGACGCCGACACCAACGCCGTCATCGCCCGCAACATGCTGGCGGGTCAGCCGGGGCCGGTTCGCGATGCCGTGCTGGTGAATTCGGCGGCCGCGATCGTCGCCTACGAGCTGACGCCGGAGACGGCCGGTAAGGACATCCACGACGCCTTGGGCGCCGCCGTCGAACGGGTCGCGCGCACGGTCGACTCCGGCGCGGCCGCGCAACTGCTGGATCGCTGGGTCACCTTCACCAATCAGTTCGGGACCGACTGACGTCCTGGACCACCACCTCAGGTCAGGTACCGGACGATGCTCTCGGCGACGCAGGCCGGTTTGTCGGCGCCCTCCAGTTCCAGGGTGACGGTTCGCTCGGCCTGCACCCCGCCGGTGATGTCGCGCACCGAATCGAGCGTGACGCGGGCGCGGATGCGGCCCCCGACCGGTACGGGGCTGATGAAGCGAACCTTGTTGAGCCCGTAGTTGATTCCCATGCGGATGCCGCCCACGGTGGCGGCCTGATTGGTGAGCGGTACCAGCAGCGACAGGGTCAGGAAGCCGTGCGCGATGGTGCGCCCGTAGGGGCCCGTCGCGGCGCGGACGGGGTCGACGTGGATCCACTGGTGGTCGCCGGTGGCGTCGGCGAAGGTGTCGATGCGGTCCTGCTCGATCGTCATCCAGTCGCTGACACCGATCTCGGTGCCCACCGCTGCCCGCAACGCGTCCAGGTCGGGGAAATCGGTCATGAGTGGCGCTCCTTCAATTCATGGTCGCGAACCTTCGCGTCAGCACTTGTACCGTGCCACATCCGCACGGGCAGAAGCGATCACCTGTCCGAGCCCGGCCGGTACAACCCCTGGATGTTTTACTTGTAAAATACCTGCTAACCTTTTGGAGTGAGCGCCGCCGAACCCCTCCGACAACCCCGTATCCGCCCCCTCCCGCTGTCCGGCGTGCTCCGCGTCAACCGGCCCTCCGACATCTGGTTCAAGCCCGCGACCAGTGTCGCGGTGGCCTTCACGCTGGTGTTGCTGCCGCTGCTGCTCGCCGGGCGCGGCGAGCTGGCGGTCTACGTGATGCCCGGCGCGTTCTGCGCGCTCTACGGACACCAACTGCCCTACGCGGCGCGAATCCGGACCACCGCCTGGGTCGTGGCCGGCATGACCGCGAGCATGGCGGTGGCGCTGATCGGGGCGTCGCTGGTCGACAGCGTGGGCGCGCTGATCGCGATCGCGGCGGTGGTCGCGGGCGTCCAGAAGGCCGTGTGCGATGCCACCCGGATCGGGCCGCCCGGTCACGTGATCTTCGTCTTCGTCACCTCGGGCACCCTGTTCGCCCCGCAGGAATTGCGCGAGGTTCCGTTTCATCTCGCGCTGACGATCGCCGCGGGCTGCGTCGGCGCGGCCGTCGCGCTGGCGCCGGCGCTGATCCGGCGTGAAGGTCCCGAGCGCCGCGCGACCGCGCGGGCGCTGGACGCCGCGGCCGCTTACCTCGAGGCCACCGATGACGCCGGATACCGCGCCCGGCACGCCGCGGCGGCGGCCGTGCAGGGCGCGTGGCAGTCGGTGCTCGCCGGCGGGCAGCGCACGCCCGCGCGGCGCACCCTGGAACGTCTGGTGCTCCGCGCCGAGGCCGCGCTCGGATTCGCGCCCGGCACTGCGGATTCCGGGCAACTGCGCGCGTGGGCGCGTCAGGTGCGCGGTCACGGTCCGCTGCCCACGGTGGCATTGCCCGCGGGCGGCGGCGACGAACTGCTGGGCGTGCACGCCGAGCGGGAAGGCCGCCGAGCGCTGCCGCCGACTCGACTGTTCTCGATGCTGTTGCGGCCGTGGTCACCGCTGCAACCGGTCGCGATGCGCTGCGCTGTCGGGTGTGCGCTGGCCGGTTACGCCGGGCTGGCGCTCGGCGTCGGGCATCCGTACTGGGCCGTCGTCTCCGCGGCGGCGATCTATCAGGCGAATGTCACGCTCACCTGGCACCGGGTGGTGCAGCGCCTGGTCGGCAATCTCTGCGGGGTGGCGTTGTTCGCGGCGGTCGTTCCGCTGGCGCGGGTGAGCGTGGTGGCGCTGGCGGCGCTGTGCGTGTTCTTCAGCTTCTGTAACGAGGCGCTGATCACCCGCAACTACTGGCTCGGATCGGTAACCGTGACCCCGATGGCGCTGCTGGTCACCGAGTTCGCCGCGGCCCGGCCGCCGGTCTCGGAGCTGATCTCCGATCGCGTGCTGGACACCCTCGCCGGTGTCGTCGTCGGCATGGTCGTCGCCGTGCTGATCACCAATCGCCGCTCCGGCGGGCGGATGGAACAGGCCCTCGACGCCACCGAGCGCACCACCGACGCCGCCGAGCGCGCGCTCGCGGCGGCCTCGCCCGCCGAACTCGCCGTCGCGCGCCGCCGTCTCACCGCGGCACTGGTGGAGCTGCGTGAAGCGGCCGACACCGCCGCCGGCGAGTGGTGGCAGCGGGCGCTGCCCGAGGAGAGGCTGCTGCACGCCGAGCGGCGCGCGCACCGTACGCTCGCTGCGACGATACGACGGCAGGAGCCGGTGCACGGGTTCCTGCGCGAGGAGCAGCAGGCGTGACGGACGACACCGTAGCCGCGGTGGTGCGGCAGTGGCAGGCCATCCACCCCGAATTGGACACGGCGCCAATGGAACTCATCGGCCGCATCAACCGCTGCGCCGCCCTGCTGCACCAGGCCGAGAGCGCCGCCCTGCGCGATGCGAAGTTGTCCCGCCCCGAATTCGACCTGCTGGGCGCCCTGCGCCGCACCGCTCGGGACCTCACCCCCAGCGAATTGGCAAGGGAGACCTTCTCTTCCGGCGCCGCGGTCACCAAGCGTCTACGCCAACTCACCGACCGCGGCCTCGTCGAGCGCCGCGCCGACGATCGCGACCGTCGAGTAGCCCACGTACGGCTCACCACCCGAGGCCGCACCCTCCTCGACACCATCCTCCCCGCCCAGCTCGCCTTCGAACGCACAATCCTCGCCGGGCTCACCCAGCAGCAGAGTCAAGCCCTCGCCAGCCGACTGGGCGAACTATTGATCCAGCTCGAAGGCCGCCTGGGCGTCCACCGCCGCTGACCGGCCGCGGCCGATGAATTCCGGACGGCCCGGCAGTCTGTACGTCATGGGCAAACTGACATACGGAATGAATATCTCGGTGGACGGTTACATCGTGGACAGCAACGGGGATTTTTCCTGGTCGCAGCCGGACGATGAAGTGCATCAGTTCTGGAACGACCGGGTGGGCGAGACCGCGGTGTCGCTGTACGGGCGCAAGCTGTACGAGCTGATGTCGGCGTACTGGCCCACGGCCGGACAGGATCCGGACATCACACCGGTGACGGCGGAGTACGCCCGATTGTGGCTTGCGATGCCGAAAGTGGTGTTCTCGCAGACCCTTTCGTCGGTGGACTGGAACTCTCGCCTGGAGCGAGGCGATGTGGTCGAGGTCGCCAAGCAGCTCAAGGCCGAGACCGACGGCATCCTGGACGTCGCGGGCGCCACCCTGGCCGCACCGCTGATCCGAGCCGGCCTGGTAGACGAGTACCTGGTGGTGGTCAGCCCGGTAGCGGTCGGCAGTGGCACGCCGTTCTTCCCCACACTCGACCGGTGGGTCACGCTCGACCTGGTGGAGAACCGCACCTTCGCCGCAACAGGCTCGGTCCTCCTCCGCTTCGTCCCGACACGCGACTAGGGACACCTCGCCGATTACGCGCCTACCCGGCGTCGTGGGCGGAATGCCGGGTGCGGAGGTGTTCGGCGGCGGTGTCGAATCCGGCGGCGTCCAGGTATGCCTCGGTGGAGATCTCCAGCAGCCGCCGCCATCGGTCGACGCGGGCGCGCCAGTCGATGGGCGGGTCGGTGTCGCGGGCTTCGGCGAGGGCGGTCTCCATGGCGGCGAGTTGGTGCCTGCAGTACTCGGGGTCGTAGACCTCGGCCCGCAGTTCGGCGGCCGCGGCGCGCAGTGCCCGCAGCTGCTCACGGCGGGTTTCGCCGATGCCGATGCCCGGACTCTCGAAGGTGTAGGCGTCGAGGTCCGGGCCGTACGCCGTGTCGAGGTCGAGGGCCGACGGGAGCGGGTCGCGATGGCTGACGCCGCCGGGTTGGCGAATGCGTTCGATGCGAATGCGTTCGTCTGCGACGGCGATCTGACCGAAAGTGACCGCGGCATCGACGACTTCGTCATCGGTGACCGGCTCGTGGCGCAGCAGTCCGGTCAGGACCGCGACGACGTTGTCGTCGGCGTCGCGGACGGTGGTGGTGACCGTGACCGGCACGATGGGGTCGGGCAGGCCGTCGACGCGGGCGTCGAGCACCGCATCGCGGTGGTACTCGACCACCTCGCCGCACACCTCGGCGAACACCGCCGCGGCTAGGTCGGTATGGCTGTCGTGGATGTGGGCGGTGTAGGAGTCCTTGGTATCGAACGTGCCCACACCGAACCGAGGTGGCTGTTCCTGCCGGTCGGCGTTGGTCACGATCGTCGTCCACCGGTAGTCCACCGATTCCTCGGTCTCCGCGTGCGCTCCGGTAGACGTGGTGCTCGTCTGTGACATCGAGGCTCCCCTGTTGTGCTCGGCGCTGTCGGCCTGACCAGTCACCATGGTGGCAGCCCGAAGGCCCGGCCGCCGAACATTTTGTCTCCGGAGCCCTTGACTCTCACGCTACGTGAGGCTGGAGGGTGTGGGCATGAGTGATTACTACAACGCGTTCGAGGTTGGCCCCGTGCCCGCCCCCGGACCGGATGCCGTTGCGCCGGAGCCGTTTCGGGGCATCTACGGGATGCCCGCCTTCGTGACGATCCCGTCGAACGATCTGGCGGCATCGGTGGACTTCTGGACTCGGGGGCTCGGATTCATCGAGTTGTTCGCCATCCCCGGCAGTCTGGTGCATCTGCGCCGGTGGGCGTTTCAGGACGTCCTGCTCGTCGCTGCGGAGCAGGTCCAGGCGGGGGTCCCGGCGCTGAGCGTCAGTTTTTCGTGCGTGCTCGATCAGGTCGACTCCGTTGTCGAGTCCTGCCGCGCGGTGCGGCCGGACTCCGTCGACGGTCCCCGGGATACGCCGTGGAACACCCGGGACGTGGAGGTGATCACCCCCGAGAACGCGCGGATCGTCTTCACCGCGGCGAAGCCCTTCGATCCGGAGAGCCAGGAGGCGCGGAATCTCGCGGCCATCGGGATCACCCCGCCGGGCGGTAGCGACAATGGAGACCATGCCTGATACCACCGACGCCGAGGGCCTGACCGTCGGTCAGGTCGCCACGCGGCTGGGCGTGACGGTCCGGGCGCTGCACCACTGGGACGAGATCGGCCTGGCGCGACCGTCGCTGCGCACGCCCGCCGGCTACCGGCTCTACACCGCCGACGATCTGGAGCGCCTGCACCGCATCGTCGTCTACCGCGAGCTCGGTCTCGGCCTGGACCGAATTCGGGCCGTCCTGGACGACTCGGCCGCGGACGTGCCGGGTGCGTTGCGCGCGCAGCGCTCCCAGCTCGCCGATCGGATCGCCCACCTCCAGCGGCTCAGCGCCGGACTGGATCGGATGATCGAAGCCCACGAGCGCGGGGCGGGCGGGGGCACCCCGCCGGCCGCCCCCCCGAGGGGGGCCCCCCGGGGCGCCCCCACGGGGGGG
>NZ_JARWOP010000269.1 GCF_029868745.1 Nocardia wallacei
CTCGTCCGCGCTCAGTTCGGGCAGCGGACCGGTTACCTTCTCAGCGACATCAAGCGGGTTGGACACCCGAACATGCTAGCCGGGCGGCCGGCGTATACCTTATGCGGGGGGGCTTATTGGTGGCGCCCGGCCCCGTTCGCCGTACGGGATCAGCAGTTACGCAGTTCCGGGCTCTGGTTGAGCAGCTGTGCCCGGGTGGAGATGAACCGCGTGTAGGTCTCGCCACCGACCTCCGACAGCGGGAACGCCGCCACCCGGTGGCAATTCTGGAACGCGATCTTCACGCCGAAATGCCGCTCCAGGCCGCCGCGGATCGAGTCGGACGCCATGGCGCGCAGCAGCTGGCCGCGGGCCACCTCGTCCGGCGGGGCTACCCGGTTGTCGGCGTATTCGGCTGTGCCGGAACGCAGGTCGGCTGCCACTCGGCTGACCACCTCGTAGGCGTAGGGCAGCGAATTACGGACACACTCGACGAACTCGTCGTCGGAGACCTCGCCGCGTTCGGCACGCTCGAGTAGTGCGGTTGGGACGTCCAGTGACATAGCGCTCTCCTCGTGGGACAGGCGGATGGTGTCATCCGATTCTAAACGAAAAACGTTGTCAACAATCCTGGATTGTGCGCGAAAGTGCTAGGTTCAGAGCGTTTTTCGTCTCGGCGGAGAGTGTTCGCACCAGGTCGGCGGCGGGGACTGCGCTGGTCAGCGTATGTGTTTGGCCTGCCCACAGGTTCACCGCGTCGGCGTTGCCGTCGGCGCGTGCCTGTTTGCGCAACGGCCCGGTGGCGTAATGGATTTCGGGGTAGGCGGCAGGTGCGTCGGGGTGGTCGAGGATGAACCGGTTGCGCAGGCCGCGGGCCCGGCGGCCGCTGAACGCGCGGGTGAGCATCGTCGGGGCGTCGATGACCAGGGCGTCGCGATGCAGCTGCGCGGTACCGGCCTCCGGGCAGTTCAGGAAGGCCGTGCCCAGTTGTGCGGCGGCCGCGCCGGCGGCCAGCACGGCGGCGATGCCCGCGCCCGTGGCGAGGCCGCCCGTCGCCACCACCGGATGGTCGGTCGCGGCGGTGAGCAGTTGGAGCAGGGCCAGTGTCGAGAGTGGGTCGGCCGCATCGTCGGCGGGGCGGTCCACGAAGGTGGCGCGGTGCCCGCCCGCCTCGGCGCCCTGGGCGATCAGCACGTCCGCGCCCGCCTCGAGCGCGGTGCGCCCCTCGCCGACCGAGGTCACCGTCACCCAGGATTCGGTGCCCACCGACCGCAGGCGGGCGATCTCGCGCGCCGACGGGCAGCCGAAGGTGAACGATGCCACCGCTACCGGCTCGGTGACCAGGGCATCCAGCTTGGCGTCCCAGTCGTCGGTGTCGAAACGGGCCTCGCCGAGCGGGAATTCGCGGCCCAGCCCCTCCAGATAGGGGGCGAAATGCTCCCGCGGCGTCGGCGCTCCGGGAACGAACAGGTTCACGCCGAACGGGCGGGCGCTGTCGGACAGGAGGGCGCGGGTGCGCACGATCCGGTCGGCGAGGTCCGCGGCGGCGAGGTACCCGGCGGCGAGGAAGCCCAGACCGCCCGCGGCCGAGACGGCGGCCGCGAGTTCGGGTGTGGAGGGTCCGCCGGCCATCGGCGCGAGCACGATCGGGGTCCGCAAGTCGTCGATGATCACAGGCCCAGTCTGGCTTATGTAACAGCCGAACGCGCCGCCCTACTGCGGATCACCTGGACTTTCGCCCGAGAAGGTTGCGAAAAGGTCACGACGGAGTACAGTTTCCGTCACGGCGTATGCCGAATCGTTACCGAAAATGAGGTTTCGAATCGGCGACGTCACCCGAGTTGATCGACGCTAGGACGAACCTTGCCGCAGCACCGTGAGACCTCCACCTCAGTATCAGTCAAGGACTTGCTCGGAGATGGTGTTTGCGCCGCTCGTCCGAACCGGCACCGCGCCGAGCCGCGCACCGGTGACCGGATGAAGCTGGCGGCCAGCGCGGCGGTCGCGGCCGGCGCCATCGTCGGCACCGCCGCCCAGCTCGCGAACGCCGCCCCGCTGCTGCCGATCGGACACGAGAGCAGCAACGGCGACGCGATCGCCCTGGACAGCGTCGACGAACCGGCGGCCGAGGCCAAGCAGGCCGTCGCGGCGCCCGAGCCCGTCGCGGCTCCGGCCCCCGAGCCGGAGGCGCAGGCCGCGCCCGTCGCCGCGCCGATCCAGCCGGCCCCGTTCGGACTGCAGAATCTGCCGCCCGAGGTCGCCGGTCCGCTCGCCCAGGCCGAGCAGGTGATCAAGGGCCTGCAGAACCAGGTCGCCCCGGCGGCGCCCGCGGTGCGCCCGGTGGCCGGTGTGGTCAGCTCCGATTTCGGCGCGCGGTGGGGCGCTTTCCACTACGGCGTCGATTTCGCCGACGCCATCGGCACGCCGATCCACTCGATCGAGGACGGCACCGTGATCGAGGCCGGTCCGGCCTCCGGCTTCGGCCTGTGGGTGCGGGTCAAGCACGACGACGGCACGACCGGCGTCTACGGCCACGTCAACGACATCCTGGTCAACGTCGGTCAGCGAGTGCGCGCCGGTGACGTCATCGCCACCGTCGGCAACCGCGGCAATTCCACCGGGCCGCATCTACACCTGGAGGTCTGGGACGCCGCCGAGAACAAGATCGACCCGACGTCCTACCTGGCCGGCAAGGGTGTGATCCTGTCGCAGCAATGGGGACCCCAGTAATCGTCGCGGGTGTCAGCGGCCGTGTACGGGCACGGCCGGCGGTCGTGGGGGCTGGTGGTGTGACGGGTTTACACGAATTGTTCGATTCCAGATCCCCGCACGGCCGGGCGTACGCGGCCCTCGTGCAACACCCGCGATCCAGTTTGGCCGAACTGGCCGGTTACCTGGAGTGCTCGCCCGAGGTCGCCGAGGCTTCCCTCGACCGGCTGTGCGAATTGCAGGCGGCCGTCCGCATCGACACCAACGGCACCGTCGTGTGGGACGCGCACGCGCCGGAGGCCCTGTCCGAGGCCGAGTCCCGGCGGCGCCAGGCCGACACCGCCCGCATGCACGCGGCCGCCGCGCGCCTGGGCGAGACGTTCCGGTCGGTGCGGCGCACCGCCCGCGGCGGCGGCACGATCGTCCCGATGTACGAGACCCGGGAACTGATCGCCGAATTCGAGGATCTACAGCGCACGGCCCGCACCAACGTGCGGCTGGTCGAGCGCGGGCCCTACATCTGCGATATCGACCGGGCCGAGCGGATGTTCGAGCTGAAGTCGGCCCGCATCGATGCGGGCGTCCGCTATCAGACGCTGTACCAGGACACCGTCTATCAGGATCCGGACCGGCTGCGGCACGCGCTGTCCACCAATGCCGCCGGGGCGCAGGCGCGCACGCTGCCCGACCCGCCGCTGAAGGTGATGATCGTCGACGGCGAGCGGGCCAGCCTGATGCTGCACAACGACGAGCGCCGCGGCGACCCGATGGGCCTGCGCATCGGTCCCTCGCCGACGCTGGACCTGCTGGTTCGCACCTTCGATGTGCTGTGGTCGCTGGCCGCGCCGATCTCGGTGAATCCGAGTGAGCCGCTGGACGAGCGCGATCGGGCGATCCTGACGCTGATGGGTCTGGGCGCCACCGACGACACCATCGCCCGCCGGCTGGGCATGTCCCGCCGCACGGTGGTGCGCCGGACGGCCAGCCTGCTCGAGCGGCTCGGCGCGAGCACCCGATTCCAGGCGGGCGTGCAGGCGATCCGGCGCGGGTGGCTCTGAGCCGAGACGCGCGGACCGCTGTGACGCGGCCCACCGAATTCGACTCCTCGCGCAACAACGGGGCACCCTCGTACCGATGAGTAGAGGAGGCTCGCGCGGACGCCGCCGAGTACCGCGAGGACCCCTATATGATTGCCCGGACCGTGCGAGGGCCGCCGATATCGTTCGGCCGTGCGGACCTGCTGGACGCGAGAGGTGAATGCACTCGAATGGAAACTGCCCGCCGATCCGCTCGTGGAGGCCGCCGTCGTCGGTCGGGCGGCCCGCTCTTCGGACAGCTGCTCACCGCGGCGGTGGAGTCCGCCGCCGAGTCGGTGGCGATCCGGTTCGCGCCGGCCGAGGATTCGTCAGACGCACGTGAACTCACCTACCGGGAACTCGACGAGGCCTCCTCGCGGCTGGCGCGGGAGCTGATCGACCGCGGTATCGGCGCGGGTGACGTGGTCGCCATCGGTATCACCCGTTCGATCGAGTCGGTGCTGTCGGTGTGGGCGATCGCCAAGACCGGCGCGGCGTACGTGCCGGTGGATCCGACCTACCCGGCCGAGCGCATCGCCCACATGGTGTCGGATTCCGGCGCCGTGCTGGGCCTGACCACCTCCGCGCACCGCTCCGCCCTCGGCACCGGCGTGTACTGGCTGGAGCTGGACGACCCGGTGGTGCGGGACCGGGTGGCGGCGCGGCCGTCGCATCCGATCTCCTACACCGACCGGGTGCGCCCGCTCACCGAGCAGCACCCGGCCTATGTCATCTACACCTCGGGCTCGACCGGGCGGCCGAAGGGCGTCGTGGTGACCCACGTCGGTCTCGGCGCACTGGTCGCGGCCGAGCGCGAACACTATGGAGTGGGCGAGGATTCGCGCGTGATGCACGTGTGCTCGCCGAACTTCGACGTCTCCGTGCTGGAGCTGATGCTGGCGTTCTCCTCCGGGGCAACGCTGGTGGTCTCGCCGCCGGAGATCTTCGGCGGCTACGAGCTGGCCGATCTGCTGCGCCGCGAGCGCGCCACGCACATGCTGATCACCCCCGGCGCGCTGGAGTCGGTGGACCCGACCGGGCTGGACGACATCGAGACCGTGATGGTGATCGGTGACCGGTTCGGACCGGAACTGGTGGGCCGGTGGGCGCGCGACGGTCGTACGTTCGTCAACGGCTACGGGCCGACCGAGGCCACCATCCTGGTGTCGTCCATCGCGCTGGAGCCGGACGGGCCGATCACCATCGGCAATCCCATCCCGGGAGTCGGTGTGTTCGTGCTGGATTCGCGGTTGCGGCCGGTGCCCGCCGGAGTGGTGGGTGAGCTGTACCTGGCGGGACCCGCGCTCGCGCAGGGTTATCTGAACCGGCCGAGCCTGACGGCGGGCCGGTTCGTGGCCAGCCCGTTCGGCGCGGAGACCGGCAGCCCGGGTTCGCGGCTGTACCGCACGGGAGACCTGGTGCGGCGCAACGAGTCCGACGGCGGCATAGAATTCCTCGGGCGCTCCGACTTCCAGGTCAAGGTGCGCGGCTTCCGGATCGAGCTCGGCGAGATCGACAACGCGCTGACCGAACATCCGGACATCGACTTCGCGGCCACGCTCGGCCGCACCTTGCCGTCCGGCGCGACCACGCTGGTGTCCTATGTGCTGCCGCGTGCCGGAACCACGGTCGACACGGGGGAATTGGAAGAGTTCCTCGGGAAGTCGTTGCCCGCGTACATGATTCCGGCCCTGATCATGGTGCTGGACGAGATCCCGCTGACCCCGATCGGCAAGCTCGATCGCGCCCGGCTACCCGAACCCGCCTTCGCCGCACGGGAATTCCGCGCGCCGTCCACGCCGGTCGAGGAGATCGTCGCCGACGTGTTCGCCGCGCTGCTCGTGCCGGCGGGACCGCAACCGGACCCGGCCGCCGGTGAGCCGGTGGGCTCGGTGGCCGCCGGTCGGGTCGGCGCCGACGACGACTTCTTCGAACTGGGCGGCAATTCGCTGCTCGCCGCGCAGGCCGCCGCGCGGATCGGCTCCGCGCTGGACGTGCGGGTGCCGGTGCAGCTGCTGTTCGACGCCTCCACGGTGGCCGCGCTGGCCGAACGCGTGGAGCGGCACGCCGGGTCTGCGGCCGGGCAGCAGTTGCGGCCGATGCCACGGCCCGAGCGCATCCCGCTGTCCTACGCGCAGCAGCGGATGTGGTTCCTGAACCGCTTCGACCCGCACAGCGCCGTCAACAACATCCCGGTCGCGGTGCGGCTGACCGGCGCCCTGGACCTGGACGCGCTGCGCGCCGCGGTCCGCGACCTGGTGGAGCGGCACGAGGTGCTGCGCACGGTGTACCCGGATCTCGACGGCGAGGGCTACCAGCTGGTGCTGCCGCTCACCGATTCCCGTGCGGTGCCGGAACTTCCGGTGGACGACGCCACCGAGGCGCAGGTCCCGGCACTCGTCGCCGAGACGGTGACGGCCGGGTTCGACGCCACCGTCGCGCCGCCGGTGCGGCTGCGCGTGCTGCGGCTGGCCGCCGACGACCACGTCCTGGTGTGCGTGGTGCACCACATCACCGGCGACGGCTTCTCGATGGGCCCGTTGACTCGCGATCTGATGACCGCCTACCTGGACCGGGTGCGCGGCGGACAGCCGGGGTGGACGCCCCTGGCCGTGCAGTACGCCGACTTCGCGCTCTGGCAGCGGGAGACCCTGGGCGCCGAGGACGATCCGGAATCGGTGCTGGCACAGCAGATCGCCTTCTGGCAGCAGCAGCTGGCCGCACTCCCGGAACAATTGGATCTGCCCGCCGACCGGCCGCGCCCGGCCGTCGCCACCAACCACGGCGCCACGCTCGATTTCGAGATCGACCCCGCCGTGCACGCAGCGCTGAATCGCATTGCGCACGGCAACAATTCGACCGTATTCATGGTCGTGCACGCGGCGCTCGCGGTGCTGCTGGCGCGGTTGTCGGGCACCCGCGACATCGCGATCGGCACCCCGATCGCCGGGCGCGGCGAGGCCGAACTCGACGACCTGATCGGCATGTTCGTCAACACCCTGGTGCTGCGCACCGAGGTCGATCCGGGTACGCCGTTCGACGAACTGCTGCAGTCGGTCCGCGCCACCGACGTGGCCGCCTTCGGGCACGCCGACGTGCCGTTCGAGCGGCTGGTGGAGCTGCTGGATCCGGTGCGCTCGGCCGCGCGGCATCCGCTGTTCCAGGTGATGCTGACCTTCCAGAACCTGGCGCCGGCCCAGCTGGAGCTGCCCGGCCTGGCGGTGTCCGGCGTGGACCTGGCCGTGCCGCTGGCCAAGTTCGACCTGCAGCTCGCCCTGGCCGAACGCGTCGACGAACACAATGTGCCGCAAGGCATGTCGGCGTCGTTCACCTACGCTACCGACCTGTTCGACGAGGCCACGGTGCAGGACTTCGCCGATCGGTTCCGGCGCATCCTGGGCGCGGTGGCGGCCGAGGCCGCGGCGGTAGTCGGCGACATCGACGTGCTGGCGCCCGGCGAGCGCGAACTCGTACTGCACGAATGGAATTCGACCGGCGCCCAGGTGCCGCCGGTCACCCTGGTGGACCTGCTCGCCGCTCAGGCGCGGCGGCGGCCGGACGCGACCGCGATCCGCTACGGCGACACCACGCTGTCCTTCGGCGAGTTGCAGCGGCGGGCGAACCGGGTGGCGCGGGCGCTGATCGCGCAGGGCGTGGGCCCGGAATCGCTGGTGGCCGTGGCGGTTCCGCGCACCGAGGAGCTACCGGTCGCGCTGCTGGGCGTGCTGGTCGCCGGCGCCGGATACCTGCCGATCGACACCACCTACCCGGCGCAGCGGCTGGAGTTCATGCTCTCCGACGCCGCCCCCGCCTGCGTCCTCACCACCGCGTCCGAACGAGACGCGCTGCCCGGCGGCACCGCCCCGGTGGTGCTGCTCGAGGAGGCCGCGGACCGGTCCGACGCCCCCGTGACCGATGCCGACCGGGTCGCGCCGCTGCGGCCGCGGAACCTGGCCTACGTCATCTACACCTCCGGCTCCACCGGGGTGCCGAAGGGCGTCGGCGTCTCGCATCGCAATGTGCTCGAGCTGTTCGCCAACACCCAGCTGCTGTTCGAGTTCGACGAGACCGACGTGTGGACGCTGTTCCACTCCTTCGCCTTCGACTTCTCGGTGTGGGAACTGTGGTGTGCGCTGGCCAACGGCGGCGCGGTGGTCGTGGTCGACTACCTGACCTCGCGGTCGCCGGAACTGTTCCGCGAGTTGCTGATTCGCGAGCAGGTCACCGTCCTGAACCAGACCCCGTCGGCGTTCTACCAACTGGCCGAGGCGGACCGCGCCGCGCACGCCGGTGGCGCGGGCAAGTTCGCGCTGCGCTACGTCGTGTTCGGCGGTGAGGCCCTGGACCTGCGGCAATTGCAGCGCTGGTACGAGCGGCACGCCTCCGACGCGCCGCAACTGATCAATATGTACGGCATCACCGAGACGACGGTGCACGTGTCGTTCCTGGCCGTGGACGAGCGGCTGGCCGACAACCCGGCCAGCGTGATCGGCCGCGCGCTCCCCGGCCTGGACTCCTATGTGCTCGACGACCGGCTGCATCCCGCCCCGGTCGGCGTGGCCGGTGAGCTGCACGTTTCCGGCGAGCAGCTGTCGCGCGGCTACCTGGGCCGCGCCGGCTTGACGGCCACCAGGTTCGTGGCGAACCCGTTCGGCCCGGCCGGATCCCGGATGTACCGCACCGGCGACATCGGCCGGTGGGCCGGGTTCGGCGGCGAGGCGAACCTGGAGTACGCCGGGCGCACCGATCAGCAGGTGCAGATGCGCGGCTTCCGTATCGAACTCGGTGAGATCGAGTCGGCGCTGCTGCGCTGCGAGGGCGTGAGCCAGGCCGTGGTGGTCGTGCGCGCCGACGAGCAGGCCGGTGACCGGCTGGTGGGATACGTTGTCCCCGAAGCGAATACACAGCTCGACCCGGTCGCGCTGCGCGGCCGGGTGGGCGAGTTCCTCACCGCCTACATGGTTCCCGACGCCGTCGTGGCGCTGGACGCGCTGCCGCTCACCCCGAACGGCAAACTGGACCGGAGGGCGCTGCCCGCACCGGAATTCATCGGGTCTGCCGCGTTCCGGGCACCCGGCACCCCCATCGAGCAGGCGGTGGCCGACGTGTTCGGCGGGCTGCTCGGCGCCGGGGAGGTCGGGCTGGACGACGACTTCTTCGCCCTCGGTGGCAATTCGCTGCTCGCCACCCGCGCGGTCGCGCGGATCAACGAGGCGCTGGACTCGAATGTCGCGGTCCGGGAGGTCTTCGAGGCGCCGACCGTGGCCGCGCTGGCGGCGCGCATCGTGCCCGGCGCCGCGGCCGGGACGGTGCGGCCGAAGCTGGCGCCCGTGCCGCGGACCGACCGCGTCCCGCTGTCGCTCGCGCAGCAGCGGATGTGGGTCATCAACCAGCTCGATCCCGAATCGCCGTCCTACAACATCCCGTTGGCGCTCCGGCTTACCGGCGCGCTGGACGCGGCGGTGCTGAGCCAGGCCGTGACCGATGTGCTGGAGCGGCACGAGGTGTTGCGCACCCGCTACCCGGTCGGCGGCCCCGGCGGGCTGCCGTATCAGGAGATCCTGTCGGCCGCCGACGCGCTGCCGGACGGGCTGCCCGTGGTGGACGGCACCGATCCGATCGAGCGCATCACCGAACTGCTGTCGGCTGGATTCGATGTGACACAGGAGGTTCCGGTCCGGGCCCTGCTGCTGCGCAACGGCGACGACCACCTGCTGGCGATGGTGCTGCACCACATCGCGGGCGACGGCGCGTCGCTCGCGCCGCTGGCCCGCGACCTGATGACCGCCTATCTGGCCCGAGTCGAGGGCGGCGAACCGGGCTGGGCGCCATTGGATGTCCAGTACGCCGACTTCGCGGTGTGGCAGCGCGGGGTCATCGGGACCGACGACGATCCGGAGTCGATCGCCGCCCGCCAGCTGGACTACTGGCGTACCCAGCTCACCGGAATCTCGGGCGGCGCGTTCCTGGCGCCGGATCGACCACGGCCCGCCGTGCCGTCGATGCGCGGCGGCATGGTGGGTCTCGACGTGCCCGCGCACGTGCATGCGGGCCTGCTCCGCATTGCGCGCGAACACAATTCGTCGTTGTTCATGGTGGTCCACGCGGCGCTGGCGGCACTGCTGGCCCGGCAGTCGGGCAGCGCCGATGTCACCGTCGGCACGCCGATCGCCGGGCGCGGCGAGCGGGCGCTCGACGATCTGGTCGGCATGTTCGTCAACACGCTCGCGCTGCGCACCGGGGTCAGCACCGCCGACACCTTCGACGCGCTGGTCGAAAAGGCCAGGGAGGCCGACCTTTCCGCGTTCGCGAACTCCGACATCCCGTTCGAACGGGTGGTCGAGGTGGTGTCGCCGGGCCGCACCGGTGAACAGAGCCTGTTCCAGGTGATGCTGGCGTTCCAGAACACCGAGCAGCCGACGCTGGAACTGCCCGGCCTGACCGTGGCGGCGCTGGACAGCGACCGGGTGGCGGCCAAGTTCGACCTGCAGGTGATCGTCGAGCCGCGCCACGACGCGGCGGGCGCGCCCGCCGACCTGGTCACCGTCTTCACCTACGCCACCGATCTGTTCGACGAGGCGACGGTGCGGGCGCTGGGCCGCCGGTTCGAGCGCATTCTGGCCGCGGTGGCCGCCGATCCGCAGGTGCTCGTCGGCGATATCGACCTGCTCGACGAGCAGGAGCGCGCGCGGATCGAGGCGCAGCGGCCCGAGCCGGTGGAAACGGTCTCGGCCAACGGCACCGCGCTGGCGCAGGCGCTGGCGGCGGCGGTCGAGGACGATCCGGACGGTCCGGCGCTGGCGTTCGGCGAGGACGCCGTGTCCTATCAGGAACTCGGCGCCCGCTCGTCGCGGCTGGCCCGGGTGCTGATCGGGCGCGGCTGCGGTCCGGGCACGGGCGTCGCGGTGCGGCTGGATCGCGGTGTCGAGGCGACGGTGGCGACGTGGGCCGTGCTGAAGGCGGGCGCCGCGGTGGTTCCCGTCGGCGACGGCACGCGACTGCCCGAGGCGCTGGAGATCAAGGTCGGCCTGGCGGCCGGGTCGGCGCCCGCGGGCGACGGCGTGGACTGGCTGGTGCTCGACGATCCGGCGGTCGTCGCCGAGGTGGCGGGGGAGTCGGCGCGCCCGGTGACCTATGCCCACCGGACGCGGCCGCTGCGCGGTGTGGATACCGTCTTCGCGGCCGCGGGCGTGACCCTGAGCTACGACGAACTCGCGGCGGCCGTGGACCGGCTACGCGAACGCACCGACCTGACATTCGAGTCCCGGACGTTCCGCCGCGGTCGCGCGGACGCCCCCGCAGCGCTGCTCGAGGTGGTCGCGGCCGGTGCGGCCGGTGCGTCGGTGGTGCTGGCGGAGGCCACGAGCGCGGCGCTCGCCGACGAATGGGTCACACACCTGTTCCTCGACGCGGACGGGCTCGCGGGGCTCGATCCGGAGCCCCTGGAGGACCTGCGCGCCGTGGTGGTCGAGCAGGGCGCCGTTCCGGCCGGATTCGGCGCCGCCGAGGTCGTCGTGGCCGTCGGCGAATTGCTGCGCGGCGATAGCGAACGGCTGTGATATCTCCTGACCCTGAACTCTGGGGCGTGCGTAACCAGGGTGGATGCGGTATGGGCGCGGACAGGGCATGATCGGTGAGGTTCACGACAGGCACGGAGAAGGTTTCATTTTGATGTTCGGAGTTGCTGGCGGGGTGTTCGAGTGAGCCGACCCGAACGTCGGCGGCCTACTCGTGCTCGGCGCTCCCGTGTCACCACGCTGCCGAGACTGCTGGCGACCGCTGTCGAGACGAACCCGACCGGTACGGCGTTGGTGTTCGCGGATGCGTCGGCGTCGTTGGTGGTGTTGTCGTATGCGGAGTTGGATGAGCGGTCGACGCGGTTGGCTCGGTTGTTGATCGAGTGGGGTGTGGGTCCTGAGGTTGTGGTGGCGGTGGGGGTGCCGCGGTCGGTGGAGTCG
>NZ_JARWOP010000270.1 GCF_029868745.1 Nocardia wallacei
CACGGCACCGTCGCCGGCGCGCAACAGTATTCCGACTTGGAACTGGCCGCGATCGCCGACGTGGCCCACCGCGCCGGAGTCCGGGTCGCCGCGCACGCGCACGGCGACGCCGGGATCCGGGCGTGCATCCGCGCGGCACTCACCCGGAGCGGTTTCGCCCATCGAAGGGTAAACCGGCTCCTGCGGTCACAAATCACACCCGCAAGGCAATATCCGGCCGCGCGAGAACGATTTGCGTCCGCGGAGGCCGGGCACCGCCCGAGTACCCGCACTACTAATTGGCGCGCGGTGGAATCTCGGGAGCGAGCCCCAGCCGCCACGCCAGTCCACGCAGGTTCCGCCCGCCCGCGTCACGGCGCGCGGTGCGCAGTTGATCGGCGACGGCTTCGCGGACGAACAGGTCGGACCGTATGCGTTGGGGCGCAATTTCTTCGGCCTTGAGGAGCAGGCTGAGCCCGGTGTCTCGGTGTTTCGGCTCGGCCAGCATGACTCTGCCCGCTTCCGCGTAGAACCCAGCTACTCGCGCGGCGTCGGGGATGGCCTCGACACGTACGCCCTGGGTGGCTTCGACAGCAGCTGGGCCATCCCCGAGTTCGATGCCGATGGACGAACGCCAGATCGCCACGTTGACTCGGCCGAACCACATCCGCCCGAACGTGCCGACCTCCGCGTCCATCCGATCCGCGGCGGCAGCTGCTTCGTCGAGATGGGTGCGTGCGGTGGAACGGTCGGTCTGCACGGCGGCCGCGAGCGCTGCGGAGAGGTGGAGCATCCCGTAGGCCTGCAAAACTGCGGAATCATCGGAACTCGCCACCAATTCGTCTGCCAAGGTGACGGCACGGCTGTACTGCTGCGGCCGCGACAGCGAGCCGGTGACGTTGCCGCGCATCCACATTGCGGCTCCGCGCCACGCTGGCGAGTCGAGTTCTTCCGCACAAGTTTGCGCGCCTCGCGCCGCGAGCAGTGGAAGGCCCCGGACGCCCAGCCGTTTCGCCATCACCATCATCGCGAAATAGCAGCCGATCATTCCGGCAAGGACCTGCTGCCGGAGTTCGGGCTTGCGGACGTAGAGCCCGTGCAGTTCAACGAGCAGCGCAGGAGACCGGTCACCGATCGCCTTGTAATCGGCGGCGCCCCTGAGGATTTCCAGCTCCGCCAGATCAGCCCGCACCTGCGGCCACTCCCGGATCTCTGAGCCCGGATCATCACCGAGTTGACAGATATCGAGAGCCCTTTCCACCGCGACCACACCCGCGTACGCCTCGGTCCCAGGCCCATCGGATGTCTCCCACGGGCGGCCAGTGAACTCCGACGGTGCCACCCGCAATGCCCGTGCCAGCGACTCGAGCGTGCGGCGGTTCGTCAAGGACTGCTCCCCGCGCTCCAGCCGACCGAGGTACCCGTACGAAATACCCGCGAGCCCGGCGGCGGCCTCCAAACTCAGCCCACGCCAGGCGCGGATCTCACGCAATCGGCGGCCCATATCGTTCGGCGGGATCTCGCTCATCGGCCTCTCCTCCGCATCCGGAGCGTATAGGCCCAGCGTAGCGCCGGGCGGTAGCGGACATCGGTGATCAGGGTGGGCGCTCGCCCTGCTGCCGCCTGTCCTTTGAGGACAAGCGAGCTGTGATTCGGCTCATAACGTGCTGTCTTCCAGCATCACAGCGACTTCGAGGGGCGGCGATGAGATCTGTGCCTACAGCATTCGGTTGGATACACCACGATGTCAGTACCACGCCGGAATGGGATGCGGCCCAGGTCCGGCGGCTGGCCAGGACGCTCGGGTATGCGCTGATCTGGCCCACGGCGGTCAGTGTGCTGCCACTGGCCGATCAGGTTCGCGCGGCCGACGCGGACGTGGTGATCACGCCGTCGCCGCTGCATCTGGACGTGCTCACTCTGCATGCGCTGATGTATGTCACCGATGTCGAAACAGTGTGCCCGCGAATGAGTTTCGCGCGGTGGTCGTTCATCTCACCGTGGCGTCCGGCCGGATGACCGGGTCCGGAGACGTTCACCACCGCACCGAGATCGGCGGCCTCCGTGCACTCTGGCGGATCGATCTCCAGAGTAGGCGCATCGTTGTCCTCGCGGTGCACGACCACGGCGGCGCGCTGCCGCTGACACCCGGCGAGCCTCTCGATCTGGCACTGGCGCGGGAGCGTTGGCCGCGGCTGACGCCGCTCTGGGACGCTGTGCGTCACGATTTCTGGTCCCGGCTGCATATGTCGTGAGTGCGGCGTGGCGTCGACGGCCTGCGCGGTCACAAAACGAACCGGCGCGGCAACTATCGCCGTGCCAGTTCGATTTGCGTCCGCGTAGGCCGGAAGGTGCTATTCCGGCCAGCCTCCGTACGGCACGGTCAGCATTTCCATGAAGTGGCCGTCGAGATCGAGGAAGTAGACCCCGCGACCTCCGTCGTTGTGGTTGATCTCGCCCTCGTGCTGCTGGCGGGGATCGGCCCAGTAGGTCAGGCCGCGTTCGCGGATTTTCGCGAGTCCGGCGTCGAACTCCTGCTCGGAGACCAGGAAGGCGTAGTGCTGGGGCTGGATCTCGGTGACGTGCGGCGGGACGGCCGCGAAGTCGAAGGTCACGCCGTTGGCCATGGTGAGCGGAACGAACGGGCCCCACTGTGTGCCGGCGGTGAGACCGAGAATGTCGGCCCAGAATTCGGCGGACTTCCGATTGTCCCGGCATCCGACGATGGTGTGATTGAACTGAATGGACAAAGGATTTCTCCTGAGTTCGTGGCGGTCCCGACCCCGGACCGGTACCAAGTTCGGCCTACGGGAGCACCGCCACGACTCGTAACGTATACCGACGGCGGCCGGGTCGGCAAACTCCCCGCTCGCGGTGCGTGAGTCAGGTTGCGGCCGCGGACGTTTCGGCAGTCCGCCGGGCGCGGCGCAGCGCGTCGGCGGTGAACACCGCCAGGGCCAGCCAGATCAGGCCGAAGCCCGCCCAGCGGGAGGCGGGCATGGCCTCGTGGCCGACCAGCACGCCCCACGCCATCTGCAGTGCGGGAGTGAGGTATTGGAGAATTCCCATGGTCGACAGCGGCACCCGCCCGGCGGCGAACGCGAACAGCAGCAGCGGGATCAGCGTGACCGGACCCGTCGCCATCATCAGGGCCGTGTGCCCCGCGCCGTCACCGAAGGAGGCGTTGCCGGTGATCCCGAACGCGATCGCCGCGGCCAGCGCGAACGGCGCCGACACCACGCCCTCGGCGGCGACGCTGCGCATGGGATCGAGCCGGATCACCTTCTTCACCAGACCGTAGGTGGCGAACGAGCAGGCCAGGATCAACGCGATCACCGGCGGCTTGCCGTAGTCCACGGTCAGCACCACGACGGCCGTCGCGCCGAGTCCCAGCGCCACCCATTGCGGCAGGGCCAGCCGCTCGCGGAAGATCACCACGCCGAACAACACCGTCACCAGCGGATTGATGAAGTATCCGAGCGCGCACTCGACCACGTGGCCCGAGGTGACCCCGTACACGTACACGCCCCAGTTGAGCGCGATCGCCGCGCCCGCGACCGCGGCCAGCCGCCAGGTGCGGGCATCGATCGCGGCCATCTCGCGAATGCGCCCGGCCACCAGCAGCGCGGCCGTCACCACGACCAGGGTCCACAGGATTCGCTGCGCCAGAATCTCGACCGGACTCGCGAACTCGAGCAGCCCGAAGAACGCCGGGAACGCACCCCACGACAGATACGCCCCCGCCCCGACCGCGACGCCCCAATTGGCGGTCCGCGCCCGCCCGGTCTCGCCCCCGGAATCCGGTATCACCTGCGCTGATGGCCTCCGAAACTGCACTGGAGAGACGGTACTTCCGATCGGCACCACCTGTCGAGCGGCTTTCGGACGCGGCCTTCGGAAGCCGATTCAATCCGGCAGGCGCACAACCCCGTCCATGTAGCGGTGGCAGCGGCCGGTCAGCAGAACCCGGTTTTCCGACAGGGCGCAGCGCAAGCGCCCGCCACGACGGGAGAGTTGGCGGGCGGTGAACTCCGTGCGGCCGAAGTGCCGGCTCCAGATGGGCGTCAATTGCGCGTGGGCCGACCCGGTGACCGGGTCCTCCGGGATGCCGACGCCCGGTGCGAAGAAGCGGGAGACGAAGTCGGCGCTGTCGCCGGGGGCGGTGAGGATCACGCCGCGGGCCAGTTTCGGGAAGGCGGACAGGTTCGGGCGGGCCGCGCGGACCTCACGCTCGGACGCGACGACGACCACCTCGTCCTGCCCGGTGAGGGTGCGCAGCGGGCGCACGCCCAGCGCGTCGATCAGCTGCGGATCGCCCACCACGTCGAGCGAGGCGACGGCGGGCAGATCCAGCACCAACTCGTCGTCATCGGTACGGTCGACCGTCAGCCAGCCGCTGCGGGTGTAGAAGTGCACGCGGTCGGCGCCGGGATGCATGTCCTCGAGGATCTGCGCGGCCGACGCCAGGGTCGCGTGCCCGCACATGTCGACCTCGACCGCGGGAGTGAACCAGCGCAAATGAAAGGCCGGACCACCGTCGGGCACCGGCTCGGTCTCGGGCGGCAGCGACGAAGTGTAGAAGGCGGTCTCCGCGAGATTGTTCTCCTCGGCCAACTGCTGCAGCAGCCCATCGGGCAACCATGCCGGTAACGGCATCACCGCCGCCGGATTGCCCGTGAACGGCGCATCGGCGAATGCATCGATCTGATGCAGCAGGACCTCCATACAGCCGAAGGTACCCGTGTTTCCAATCGACACACGAGACAACGCCGTTCACGGCGCGCCATAGCAGACGACCAATTCGGTCCCGCGAAAAACCGCTGACCTCAGCCGTTTTCGACCGGCGCGGGCTTCGAGTCGTCCGCTCCCGGCGAGTCGGGCATCAGCTGCCGCTTCTCCCCCGCCAGCGAGGCGCTCAGCCACCAGGCCACCTCGACCAGCACGATGCCGATCACCCCGCAGATCACCGCGGTACCGGTCAGCGCCGCGTTGGACGGGTCGAGTTTGAAGAAGTGCCTGGTGAACGGGATGCTGAACAGGATCAGGTACCCGCCCACCGAGCCCCCGATCAACACCGCCTTCCACCACGACCAGGGCCGCGCCACGATCGCCAGCACCCACACCGCGATGATCAGCAGCGTGATCAGCGCGGTGGTGCCGGCCTGCACCTTTTGGGTGTCGCTCTGCTCCGGACCCTGATACGCGATGAGGTAGGCGATGAAGGTCATCACGCCGATCACGGCGCCGGACGGGATCGCCAGCCGCAGTACCCGGGGCACGAAACCCGTTCGCGCCCTTTCGTTGTTGGGCGCCAGCGAGAGGATGAACGCCGGAATGCCGATGGTGAACCAGGCTGCGATCGTCACGTGCCGCGGCAGGAACGGATACGGCACCGGCTCGTAGTGGAACAGCTGCGACCCGATGCCCGCGACGCCGATCAGGAAGGCCAGCAGCACCGAGTACACCGTCTTGGTGAGGAACAGATTCGAGACCCGCTCGATGTTGCCGATCACCCGCCGACCCTCGCCGACCACGTACGGCAGCGTCGCGAACTTGTTGTCCAGCAACACGATCTGCGCCACCGCCCGGGTGGCCGGGCTGCCCGCGCCCATCGCCACGCCGATGTCGGCGTCCTTGAGGGCGAGCACGTCGTTGACGCCGTCGCCGGTCATGGCGACGGTGTGCCCGCGCGACTGCAGGGCACTCACCATGGCGCGCTTCTGGTCCGGCCGGACCCGGCCGAAGGTGGTCCGGTTGTCGAGCACATCGGCGAGTTCGTCGCGGTCCTCGGGCAGCTTGCGGGCGTCGACGGCGTGGTTGCCGCCGGTCAGGCCCAGCGAGGAGGCCACCGCGCCCACCGACACCGCATTGTCGCCCGAGATCACCTTGATCGAGACATCTTGGCTCGCAAAGTAATCCAGCGTCGAGCGGGCGTCCGGGCGGACCTTCTGCTCCAGCACCACCAGCGCCTGCGCCGTCACCGTGCCGGGCGCGTCGGGAGCGTCGACGGGGCGGTCGCTGGTGGCCAGAAGCAGCACCCGCAGGCCCTGCGCGCCGATCTCCTGAGCGGCGGCCGCGGCCTGCGATTGCGGGTCCAGCAGCACGTCGGGCGCACCGAGCAGCCAGTTGCCGTGCTCGCCGTAGGAGAAGCCGCTCCACTTCTTCGCCGAGGAGAACGGGGCGATCCCGGTCGTCGGCCAGCCGGGTGCGTCGGGCAGCGCCTCGGCGATGGCCGCGACGCTGGCGTTCGGCCGCGGGTCGTCGGAGGCCATGGCCGCCAGCACCGCTCGTAGTTCCGGCTCCGCCACATCGCCCACGACGCGCAGTTCCGACAGCCGCATGCCGTTCTCGGTGAGGGTGCCGGTTTTGTCGGCGCACACCACGTCCACGCGCGCCAGGCCCTCGATCGCGGGCAGTTCCTGCACCAGGCATTTGCGCTGACCCAGCCGCACCACGCCGACCGCGAACGCGATCGACGTCATCAGCACCAGGCCCTCGGGCACCATCGGCACCAGCGCCGCCACCATGCCGTTGAGCGCGGCGCGCCAGGATTCGTGGCTGGAGAACAGCTGGTTGTAGATCGTCACCAAGCCTGCCGGGATCAGCAGGTAAGTGATCACCTTCAAGATGGTGTCGATGCCATTGCGCAGCTCCGAGTTCACCAGCGTGAACTTGCTGGCCTCGGCGGCGAGCTTGGCGGCGTAGGCGTCGCGGCCGACCTTGGTGGCGCGGTAGGTGCCCGCGCCGGACACCACATAACTGCCCGACATCACCTGTGCGCCAACCGATTTCTCGATCGGGTCGGCCTCGCCGGTGAGCAGTGACTCGTCGATCTCGAGCAGTTCGGACTCGACCACCTCGCCGTCGACGACGATCTGGTCGCCGGGGCCGAGTTCGATGAGATCGTCCAGCACGACGTCGGAGGGCACCACCGTGTCCGCCCGGCCGTCGCGCCGCACCGTCGGACGGGCCTGGCCGACGATGGCCAGCTTGTCCAGGGTCTGCTTGGCGCGGATCTCCTGGACGATGCCGACCACGCTGTTGGCGACGATGAGCAGGCCGAACATCCCGTCGATGATCGATCCGGTGGCCAGCACCAGGATGAACAGCACGCCCAGGATGGCATTGATCCGGGTGAAGACGTTGGCCCGGACGATGTCGCCGACCGAGCGGCTGGCCCGGTCCGGCACGTCGTTGGTCTGCCCGTCGCGGACGCGTTGCTCGACCTCGGCCGCGGACAACCCCGGGGCGCGCGCCGCCTGCTCGGTGATCGACATGCCGACAGCCTAGAACGTCGCACGGACACCGGGCCGGCATCCCTGGCGCGTCCTGCGACTTCCCGGGCGTTTCCGGCTATCGCGGACTGCGGGAGCGCATGATGAGCGCCGCGACGTAATAGGTGCACGGCTCGCCGGTGTGGTTGGCGTAGTGCAGGGTGCTGTCGGCGGCGAGGTAGATGGAGTCGCCCGCGGCCAGCTCCACGACCCGGTCGCCGTCGACGGTCAGCGTGACGGTGCCCGACTCGACGTAGATGAACTCGTGCGAACCCGGTGCGTAGGAAGGGTATTCGCCGGGAACGCTACCGGGCGGGAGAGTCGAGCGGATCCATTCGAAGTTCACGCCGGGCACCACGGGCGTGAGAATGGTTCGCTCCCAGCCAGATTCGCTCACGACATCCTGGTCGGCGGCGCGGCGGACGATCATGCGCTCACCGTCGGGCTCGGAAACCAAGGCGGACAACCGGATTCCGAGACCCTTCGCCACGCGGTCCAGCACGACCACCGTCGGCGCCTTGTCCCCGCGCTCGACGGCCGAGAGCATGCTCACGCTCACCGACGACAGCTCGGCCAAGGCCTGCAACGTGAGCCCGCGGTCGCGGCGGAACCCCTGAATGCGCTCGCCGAGCGCGACCAGATCCATCTACACTATAGTAGTGGCAGATTCCTCTATAGCGAAATACCGGGTGGTGCGGGCAGGTGTGGCGGCCGACCTGCCCGCGATCACCGAGATCTACGCGCACTATGTGCTCGGCACCGTCGCCACCTTCGAGATCCACGCTCCCGATGAGGCCGAGTGGCGGCATCGGTTCGACGCGATCACCGCCGCCGGGCTGCCGTTCCTGGTCGCCGAGGAGGACGGCCGCGTCGCGGGGTACGCCTACTGCTCGCCGTGGAAACCGCGGCCCGCCTACCGGCAGACCGTGGAGAACTCGATCTACCTCGCGCCCTGGGCCGTCGGCCGCGGCCTCGGCGGCCGCCTCTTGGACGAATTGCTATCGGCCTGCCGCGCACTGAATCTGCGCGAGGTCATCGCCGTCATCGCCGACACCGGAGACCCGTCCTCCCCCACCCTGCACCGCAGCCGCGGCTTCACCGACGCGGGCCGCCTACGCCACGTCGGCCACAAACACGACCGCTGGATCGACACCCTCCTCCTGCAACTCAGCCTCAGCCCGGAGCACCCTTGAGCCTCCGCGCAATCCGACTCCCGCCCGAATGGCCGTGCCCCCCTGTCATCCCGGCGTGCTTTCGACTGTCATCCCGGCGTGCTTTCGACTGTCATCCCGGCGTGCTTTCGACTGTCATCCCGGCGTGGGGGGGGGGGGGGGGGGGCGCGGGCGGGGGCTCCCGGCCCCACGCCGGACGGGGAGGCGGGGGAGAGGGGGGGGGGGAG
>NZ_JARWOP010000271.1 GCF_029868745.1 Nocardia wallacei
GTCCACAACACCACCCCATCCGGCGTCGGGTGCCCCCCCCCCCCCCCCCCCCGCGGAACGGAAAAAACCCACCCCCACCGGCCCCCCCCCCCCCCCCCCCCCCCCCCCGCCCCCCCCCCCCCCCCCCCCCCCCCCCCCCCCCCCCCCCCCCCCCACCCCCCCCCCCCCCCCCCCCCCCGGGGGGCCCCCCCCCCCCGGGCCCCCCCCCCGGCCAATATTCCAGCGGGGCAAATGGACAAGAAATCGCTGACGGCGGTGGCCCGGCAGCAACTGAAGCTGGCCGCGACCGCCTCGAGTGGACGCAGTTCGCAGACGCTGTACGGCGGCCACGCCCACAGCCTCCGGCAGACCGTGATCGCCTTGACCGCCGGGCACAGCCTGGCCGAGCACGACACGCCCGGGGAGGCGACGATCCAGGTACTCACCGGCACGCTGACCGTGCTCAGCGGCGCCAACGAGTGGAAGGGTTCGCCGGGCGATCTGCTGGTGCTCCCGGGCGCCCGGCACAGTGTGAAGGCCATCGACGACGTGGTGTTCCTGCTGACCGTCGCCATGTGACGCGCCGACGGTAGCCGCGGATCCCACCCGGCCGCCGTTCGGCGGAACCCCGTAATCTGTCGATCATGGGTGAGCCGCAGCCGATTCTCGATCCGCTCACACGGGCCGCGATCTTCCTCGTCGCCACCATCGATGAGGGAGGCGAGCCGGCGGTTCGCGATCTGCTCGCCGACCTGTCCGGGCTGCGGCGGTCGGTCGGTTTCCGGGTTCCCGGGGGCGAGCTGAGCTGCTGCGCCGGCATCGGTTCCGCGGCCTGGGACCGCCTCTATTCCGGCCCGAGACCGGCTGAGCTGCACGAGTTTCCGGGCTACCGCGGCACGTACCACGCGGCTCCGGCCACGCCCGGCGATCTACTCTTCCACCTCCGCGCCGAATCCATGGACGCCTGTTTCGAGCTGGCGATGGTGATCGGCGACCGGCTGCGCGGCGTGGCGACCATCGTCGACGAGACGGTCGGCTTCCGCTATTTCGAGCAGCGCGATCTGCTCGGTTTCGTCGACGGCACCGAGAATCCGGAGGGCCGCGCGGCGGAGGCGACGGCGCTGGTGGGCGCGGAGGATCCGGATTTCGCCGGTGGCAGTTATGTGATCGTGCAGAAGTACACCCACGATCTGGAGGCGTGGAACGCGCTGTCGGTGGAGGAGCAGGAACTCGTCATCGGCCGCACCAAGCAGCGCGATATCGAACTGTCGGACGCGGAGAAACCGCTGAATTCGCACGTGGCGGTCAATACCGTGTACGACGAGGACGGCACGCAGCGCCAGATTCTGCGTGCCAATATGCCGTTCGGCAGTGTCCGGGCGGGCGAGTTCGGCACCTACTACATCGCCTACGCCGCCACGCCGAGCGTCACCGAGCGCATGCTGGAGCGCATGTTCCTCGGGAGCGACGAGGCGGCCTACGACCGCATTCTCGATTTCTCCACAGCGGTCACCGGCACCCTGTTCTTCACCCCGACGACCGAATTCTTGGAGGATCCGCCGGACCCGCCGCAGGAGCGGGTCGCGGTGGCCGACGACGACCTCGAGCTGTCCGGTGCCGCGCCCCCGGGGGCCGGCTCTCTCGGTATCGGCACGTTGAAAAGGAGTAAGGCATGAACAACCTGCACCGCGAACTCGCGCCGATCACCGCCGCGGCCTGGTCGGCGATCGAGGAGGAAGCGACGCGCACGTTCAAGCGCCATATCGCCGGCCGGCGGGTGGTGGATCTGTCGGGACCGCACGGCACCGACTACTCCGCGGTCGGGCTGGGCCGCACGACCACCATCACCGCCCCGGACGAGGGCGTGCTGGCCCGGCAGCGGCTGGTGGCTCCGCTGGTCGAGTTGCGGGTGCCGTTCACGCTGCTGCGCGAGGAACTCGACAATGTCGAGCGCGGCGCCCAGGACACCGATCTGGACGCGGTCAAGGACGCGGCCCGCAAGATCGCCTTCGCCGAGGACCGGGCCATTTTCGAGGGCTACCCGGCGGCGAACATCACCGGCATCCGGGCCGCGGCGTCCAACGAGCCGGTCGCGCTGCCCGCGGATCCGCGGCTGGTACCGGAGGCCATCGCGCAGGCGCTGAGCGAGCTGCGGCTGGCCGGTGTCGACGGCCCGTACTCGGTGCTGCTGTGCGCCGACCTGTACACCCAGGTCAGTGAGACTTCCGACCACGGCCACCCGATCCGCACGCACATCGAGCGCCTCATCCCGGAGGGTGAGATCATCTGGGCCCCGGCCATCGACGGCGCGTTCGTGCTCACCACCCGAGGCGGCGATTTCGACCTGCAACTCGGCCAGGACGTCTCGATCGGCTACCAGTCCCACGACGCCGACGCGGTGGAGCTGTATTTCCAACAGAGCATGACGTTCCTGGTGTACACGGCGGAAGCCGCGGTCGCCCTGCGGTCCTGATCGCTACCCCGGCCCAGCACCCGGCCGGTACGGTGGCTCGCGTAGCTAGGAGGGTCGATGACAGCGGTGCGGGCCGGGGTGGTGCCGGGGCGGCGGGCGCTCGTGTACAGCGTGCTGGGCGTGCTGACCACGGTGTTGATCTGCGCGGGAGTGGTCGGGATGTTCGGGGTGAATCGGGTTTTCACCGGGCTGGCGGCCGGGGCGGTGGTGGCGATCGCGCTGCTGGTGCGGCTGTTCGGGCGCGATGCCGTGGTACTGGCCGACCAGGCCATCTATCTGCGGACGCCGCTGCACGAAGCCAGCATCGACTGGGAGCGGGTGGTCGCGGGGCGGTTCACGCTCGACGAGCGGGCCCGCTGGTCGCTGGCGCTGGATCTGACCGGTGGCGACGAACCGCACAGCGAACTGGTGCTGCTGAGCATTCCGCCGGTGGTGCGCCCGGTGTCCAACGCCTATGAGCACCGCAAGCGGGAGCAGGTGGCCGAGATTCGGAAGGTGTTGCGGCACAAGCGGATTCCGGTGACCGTGCTGCCGGAGATCGCGGAGTCGCTGCACGAGCACTGGAAGCTCGCGCCGCCGGCCCGGTGATCCCGGCAACGCATTCCGGACGACGAGGAGAACAGTTCGTGGTGAGGCGGGAATTCGTGGTGAGGCGGAGATTCGTGGTGAGGCAGGGCGCATGATCCGGACGGCGGCGGTGGCGCACGTCCGGGAGCGGCGGCTGCTGCAGGCGCGGTCGACCGGTAAGGACGTCTTCTATATGGCGGGCGGGAAGATCGATCCCGGCGAGACGCCGGTGCAAGCGCTGCATCGCGAGGTGCGCGAGGAACTCGGCGTCGCGGTGGCGGCCTACCGCGAACTGGGTGTGTTCGAATGCGAGGCGTACGGGCACGCGCCCGGCACCGCACTGCACATGACGTGCTTCACCGCCGATTTGACCGGCGAGCCGCAGCCGACCAGCGAGGTCGCCGAGATCCGCTATTTCACCGGCGGCGAATACGCCGCCATGCCGCACGTCGCGCCGGGGTCGATGCTGGTGTTCCGGCGTTTGCACGAGCTGGGCCTCATCGACTGGTGATCGGGCCGAAATCGGTTGGCCCAGTGCGCCCGTCGCGCAACGGGATTCGGCTGGAGGCAAGGAAGCCGAGTACCAGCACCAGTGCTGCGACGAGCAGGGTGACGCGGGTGGCGTCGGCGAATCCGCGAGCGAGGGCGTCCACGACCACCTGGGTGCCGTCGTGCTCGCGCAGCACCGTGACGGCCCCACCGGCCGATTCCCGCGTCGCCACGGCCACCTCGTCGACGGCCCGGTCCGGCAGTCCCGGCACGTCCGAGAGGCGATCGGGCACTATGCGCGACAGCGACACCGCCAGCACCCCGCCGAGCACGGCGGCACCGAGCGCGAAACCGACCTGCCGCACCGTCAGCCAGGCGGCCCACGGCCCGGTGTCCACGGACCGCCCGTCACCGAGCAGGGCCCCGGTGAGCTGCGCGGCGACCGCTCCCAAGCCGATTCCGTAGCAGGCCAGCAGCGCCCCGAGCAGCCACGGCGACACGTCCGGCGACACGCACAGCGCGGTCACCGCCACGGCCACGGCTTGGATGGCCAGTCCGGCCCGCACCATCCACACCGGCGCGAACAGCCGCGCCCGCGACGCGACGACGCCACCGGCCAGCAGTGCGCCCAGCGCCATCGCGGCGAGCACACAACCGCTGCCGAGCGTGGTCAGGTCGAGCACGTTCACCAGATACAGCGGCAGCACGAACAGCAGACCGAACTCGCTCAGGGTCACGGCCAGCACGACCAGGCTCCCCCATCGGAAATCCCGCGCGGTGAACCACGAAAGATCGCACAGCGCAGCACGTTCCCCCTGCGTTCGATGCCGCTCCCACAGCACGAACAGCGCCAAGAGCACCACCCCGAGCAGCAGCAGAAGCGGAATCGGTGAACTCGCCGCGCGAGTCGACCAGGTCAGTCCGAAGAAGCCGAACTCCCGCAGCGGTTTCCACCAGCCGTAGGTCTGCCCCTCGATCAGCGCGAACACCACGAGCGCGAAACCGGCCGCGCTGAGCAGCAGGCCGTCGATATCCGGTCCGGGCACCGGGCCGCGCGCCTTGCTCTCCGGCACGAACAGCGCAAGCCCCGCGAGCACCACCACGCCGAGGGGCACGTTCACCAGAAATATCCACGGCCAGGTGAAGCTGGTGCTGAGCCAGCCGCCGAGCACGGGACCGACGACGGCCACCGCGGACACGACCACGCCCCACGCGGCGAACGCCAGGACCCGATCACGCTCGCGAATCACCGCCCGCGCCGTCGCCAGCGCGCCCGCCAGCACCGCCGCCCCGCCGATGCCCTGCACGAGACGACCCCAGATCAGCGTCGACGCGTCGTCCGCCGCGGCGGCGAGCAGGCTACCGGCGACGAACACCACCACACCCGCGGCGAAGACGCGGCGGCGGCCGAACCGATCACCCACGCGCCAGGCGGTGACCAGCAGCGCGGCGAACACCAGCGCGTAGACGGCGGTCACCCACTGGGCCTGGGTGAAGCTCAGGCCCAGATCCCGGATGATCGCCGGTAGCGAGACGCCGACCGCGGTGCCGTCGAGGCTCACCATGGCCAGGCCCAGCGCCACCACCGCGAGCGCGCGAACGCGCCGAGGGTCCTGGTGCAGGGGCGAAGCTAGCTCCACGTCCGTCATGCGCAACTCCCGCCGTCGAGTGGGAACGCCGTGAAAGAACCTCGGGTCCCACACAGTCTACGAGCGGTTTGCCCAAAATTCGCCTGCCTGCTCAGGCGGCCGCGACACGCTCCAGCAGTCGCTCGGCGGCGGACCGCACGGCTTCCTGATCCCCCGACCAGCCGAGCAGGTGCAGCGCGGCCTCGGGAATCAGGCGCTCCGCGTACCCGGGCGCGGACCCTTCGTCGGAGCGAATATTGATCGCGCTCTCCACCAGCCGGAAGGGCAGCACCCGCACCCCCGCTACGGGCGACGCGCCGGTCTCGTCCTGCACCTCGCCGGCCAGCTGTTCGTAGTGGCCGCGCAACTCCTCGCGCCGCAGCCGGAACGCCTCGAACCGCTCGGACCGCAGCTCCGGCAATAGATACAACGCACCGAGATTCCAACGCGCGGAGCACAATTGGCGCACGTCGAACCAGGCCAGCGCGTACAGCCGCACCGGCGCCGGATCAGCCTCTCCGCGCAGCCGAGTCGCCAAAGCCAATGGGCCGGTGACGGTTTCGTCGAGGAGGGCGTCGAGGATGTCATCCTTGGCGGAGAAGTGGTGATACAGGGAGGCCTGCCGGATACCCACCGCATCGGCAATGCCGCGGGTCGAGGTGCTGGCATATCCCTTGGTAGTGAACAGCTCCGCGGCCGCGTCGAGGATCTCGGCGCGCGGCGTGTGCCCTTGGCGCCGCCGCGGTTCGAGACGCGGGCGGCCGGGTCCGAGTTGCGTCACCTCTTCATTCTGGCCTATCGGCGCCGCCCGACCGTGCGCACGTCGGCACTCGTGAGATTTCTGTCATCCGACAGAAACGCGGGCAACGCAGAAGTTACCCGAAGGGGCGGGACCGATACATCGGCGTCACCACCGCGGCGGCCCGGATTGGAAAACTTTCACTCGATAGATATTGGCCACGACGCCTAAGGACTCCCGCCCATGGCCACCACGCTCGCCCCCGCCGTCCAGTCCGACAGTGCCGACCTCGAAAGGTTCGGCTACCAGCCCGTTCTGCACCGCAAGCTCGGCCGCTACGCCTCGTTCGCGGCCGGGTTCTCCTTCGTCTCCATCCTCACCACCATCTTCCAGTTCTTCGGCTTCGGCTACGGGTTCGGTGGCGGGGCGTTCTTCTGGACCTGGCCGATCGTCTTCGCCGGGCAATTCCTGGTCGCGCTGAACTTCGCCGAGCTGGCGGCCCGCTACCCCATCTCCGGCTGCATCTATCAGTGGTCGCGGCGGCTCGCCGGTGAGGTGGTGGGCTGGTTCGCCGGCTGGATGATGATCATCGCCCAGATCGTCACCGCCGCCGCGGCCGCGATCGCCCTGCAGGTGGTGCTGCCCTCGATCTGGAGCGGCTTCCAGATCATCGGCACCGATACCGCGCTGACCTCCCGGTCCGGAGCGATGAACGCGGTGCTGCTGGGCAGCGTGCTGCTGGTGCTGACCACCGTGGTGAACGTGGTCGGCATCGAGCTGATGGCACGGTTGAACACCATCGGCGTCACCGTCGAGATCGTCGGCGTGCTGGCGACGATCGCGCTGTTCTTCTCGCACGCCGAGCGCGGTCCGAACGTCGTGTTCGACAATGCGACGGCGGCGCCGGGCCCGTACTGGGCGGCGTTCCTGGTGTCGGGGTTGATGGCCGCGTACGTGATGGTCGGATTCGATTCCGCCGGTGAGCTTTCCGAGGAGACCAAGAACCCGCGCCGGGTGGCTCCGCGCACCATCCTCACCGCGCTGGCCGTGTCCGCGCTCGGCGGCGGGCTGATGCTGCTCGGCGCGCTGATGGCCGCGCCGAGCCTGAACGACGGGGCCTTGGCGAGCGACGGGCTGGCCTACGTGATCTCGGCGAAGCTGGCCACCCCGGCGGGCAAGGTGCTGCTGGCCTGCGTGGCGGTGGCGATCACGGTGTGCACGCTGGCGATTCAGACCGCGGGCTCGCGGTTGATGTTCTCCATGGCGCGGGACGGGAAGCTGCCGTTCGCGCGGCGGCTGGCCGCGGTGCATCCCCGGTTCGGCACCCCGGTGCTGCCGTCGGTCCTGATCGGCGCGCTCGGAATCGCGCTGCTGGTGGTCAATCTCGGCAATCCGGCGATCTTCGCGACGCTGGCCAGCGTCTGCATCGTCACGCTCTACCTGGCCTATCTCCTGGTGACGGTGCCGCTGCTGGTGCGCCGGGTGACGGGGTGGACCGACAGCGCCTCGGCGCCGGAGGGCCTGTTCACCCTGGGCCGCTTCGGAATTCCGGTGAACGTGGTCGCGGTCGTCTGGGGCGTCGCCATGGTGGTGAACCTGGCCTGGCCACGCGCCGAGGTCTACACCCCGGAGGGCGGCGGGTGGTGGATGCTCTGGGCCGCACCGCTTTTCGTCGCCGCCGCGATCGCTGTGGGTGCGGTCGTGCACTACGTGGTCGTCGCGGCTCCGGCCCGCCGCGCCGTTCCGGCCGTCCAGCCCGCCTGAACCCTGGAACGACTGACACATTCTCCGAGAAAGGAGCCGAGCATGACCACTACGGCATCGACGACCGGGGCGCGGGAGCATGCCCGCGCGCAAGCGGCGGCCGCCGCGGTCGATGGACCCGCACTGCCGCAGGATGTTTCGGCAGACCGAATCACCTTCGCGCAGCGGGTACCGGCCGGTGGATACGCGAATGTGGTGCTGGGGCGTGGGACGCGGGTCCGGCTCGGCGACCCGGGTGGGGCGGCGTGTGCGCACCTGCTGCTGTTGCGCGCCGAATCGCCATGGGAGCGGCTCAATGTCGCCGATACCGTGAAGGTCCCGTGGCAGGCCTATCTGGGCGCGGGTCATCCGCTGCTGTCGGATCAGGGACGGGTGCTGGCCACCGTCGTCGCCGACTCCTCCGGACATCACGACACACTGTGCGGCCCGAGCGACGCGGCGCGACAGGCACTGCGGCTGGCCGGCGCCAAACACGGCCTGACGCCACGGGATATCGGCCCGACCGTCTCGTTCTTCCGGGGTGTCCGGGTCGACTCCGCGGGTGGCCTGGTGTCCTCGGGTGGGTCGGGCGCGGGGGCCGCCGTGGACCTGCTGGTTCACCTTCCGGTCACGCTGCTGGTCGCCGATGCCGCGCACCCGTTGGACAGCACACCGCCGACCGATCTCGACATCGTCGCCTGGCATGCCCCCGAAGACCTTGCCCAGCAGCATAATTCGGAGCCGGAATACCTGCGCGCCGTCGAGAACACCGAACATGCCTGGCACGCCGCACGCACCCTGGAGGCACTGTGACCACGCTCGCCCGCACAGTCGTGCTGGATCAAACCGTTCCCGCCCGCGCACCCTGGTCGGCGGTGGTGCGGGCCGGTGACCAGCTGGAGATCATCGACCTGCACGGCAATCAGGCCGTGGACTGCCTGCTGTACTCGGCCGCCGACCACGCCGACCGCTACAGCGCGCAGGCCACCGTCGCCGCCCAGCGCAATATCTTCCTGACCACCGGCAGCGTGCTGCGCACCGACTCGGGCACGGCGTTGATGACGGTGGTCGCCGACGAGGTCGGCAACCACGACACCGTCGCGGGCGCGTGCTCGCAGGAGTCGAACACGCTGCGCTACGGCCACCACACCCGCCACCAGCACGCCTGTGTCGAGAATTTCCTCACCGAGGCGCTGAAATGGGGGCTGGGTAAACGCGATCTGGTGTCGAACATCAACTGGTTCATGAACGTCCCGGTGGAGGCCGACGGCACCCTGGGCATCGTGGACGGGCTGTCGGCGCCGGGAAAGAAGGTCACGCTCCGGGCCGAGATCGACACGCTGGTATTGGTGTCGAACTGTCCGCAGATCAACAACCCGTGCAATGGTTTCGACCCGACGCCGGTGCGCATGGTGGTGACGCGATGAACAGCGCGATCACCGATCGTCCGGCAGCCGAAAGCCGTTCTGCGCCTTCGGTCGACGAGACATCCGGGCACGACGGTCCGTCCCTGGAGGTGATCCGGCCCGGAATGCTGACGACCGTCCAGGACTGGCCGGGCCGGATCGGATACTGGCACGTCGGCGTGCCGCCGTCGGGACCGATGGACGATCTGTCGTTCCGGCTCGGCAACCGGGCCGTCGGCAATCCCGAAGGCGCGCCCGGACTCGAGTGCACACTGGCAGGTCCGGCGCTGCGATTCGCCGAGCCGACGCGGCTGTGCGTGACGGGCGCGCCGGTGATCGTGACCGTCGACGGAGTGCGCGTCCCGCAATGGCGGACCGTCGACGTCCCGGCTGGTGGCGTGCTGGACGTAGGCGCGATGCCGGGCCCCGGCATGCGGTGCTACATCCTGATCGCGGGCGGGCTGGCCGTGCCCGAATACCTGGGCAGCGCGGCCACTTTCACACTCGGTCACTTCGGTGGCGACACCGGCAATGCCCTGCGGCCCGGTGACATCCTCGCGCTCGGCGGTGCGCACGGCCCGGTCGCCACCGCGATACCCGCCGACGAGCAGCCGGTGCTCACCCACCGCTGGGAACTCGCCGTCACCGAGGGACCGCATGGCGCGCCGGAGTTCTTCACGCGCAACGACTTCGACACCATCCTCGCCACCGACTACGAGGTGCATTTCAACTCCGACCGCACCGGGGTACGGCTGATCGGGCCGAAACCGCAGTGGGCGCGCACCGACGGCGGCGAGGCCGGACTGCACCCCTCGAACATCCACGACAACGCGTATTCCGTAGGCGCGCTGGACTTCACCGGCGACACCCCGATCCTGCTCGGACCGGACGGGCCGAGCCTGGGCGGCTTCGTCTGTCCCGTCACGGTCACGGCCGCCGACCGCTGGAAGCTCGGACAGCTCACGCCGGGCGATACGGTGCGCTTCGTCCCGGTGCGCGCCGACCGGGCCGCCGCACCGAGTGCGCTGGGCCCCGCCCGCCGCGCGGGCTGGCCGTTCGTCCTGTCCACCGGCGGCGACGGCGACGACGGCGTGCTGGCCCGGGGCGAATCCGACGACACCTCGGTCACCTACCGGCGCGCCGGTGACGACGGCGTCCTGGTCGAATACGGTGACATGACACTGGATCTCGGGCTGCGCGCCCGCGTGCACGCCCTGCACCAGCACCTGCTGGAGCGACGCGAGCCGGGCATCACGGAGCTCACCCCGGGCGTGCGGTCGCTGCAGGTGCGCATCGATCCGGACCGGCTGCCGACCGCGACGCTGCTGGCGCTGCTGGCCGAGGCAGAAGCGGCGCTGCCGCCGGCCGAGGACCTGGTGGTGCCCAGCCGCACCGTGCACCTGCCGCTGTCGTGGGACGATCCGGCCACCCGGGAGGCCATCACCCGGTACATGCACGGCGTGCGCGCCGACGCGCCGTGGTGCCCGTGGAATATCGAGTTCATCCGCCGGATGAACGGCCTCGCCGACGTGCGGGACGTCTACGACACCGTGTTCGCGGCCGAATATCTCGTGCTGGGACTGGGTGACGTGTACCTCGGCGCGCCCGTCGCCACGCCCACCGACCCGCGGCATCGCCTGGTCACCACCAAATACAATCCCGCCCGCACTTGGACCCCGGAGAACGCGGTCGGCATCGGCGGCGCGTACCTGTGTATCTACGGCATGGAGGGTCCGGGCGGATATCAGTTCGTCGGACGGACCACACAGGTGTGGAACCACCGGTCCTTCGCCGCCGCCCGGTCCGGTCCATCCCGCGACGAGGATCCGTGGTTGCTGCGGTACTTCGACCGGATCCGCTGGTATCCCGTCTCGGCGGACGAATTGCTGGAGCGCCGTGCCGATTTCGCCGCCGGGCACTGTGAGTTGCAGGTCGAGGAGGGCGAATTCCGGCTGGCCGAGCACCGGCGCTTTCTCGACGACAACGCCGACGCGATCGCCGAGTTCCGCGGCCGCCAAGCCGAGGCATTCGGGGCCGAACGCGACTCCTGGCGGACCGCGGGCGAATTGACCGACGCGAAAGTTGGCCCATGACTGTGTGGATTCATCGGCGGCCGGAAGCCGAAGTCGCGGCCGAGACCGCGGCGGCGCAAGGTCCGCTGGGCGGATTGCGGCTGGCCGTGAAGGACAACGTGGACGTGGCCGGGATGCCGACCACCGCGGGCTGCCCCGAATTCGCCTACCGGCCCGAGCGGGACGCGGCGGCCGTGGCGGCACTGCGGGCGGCCGGTGCGGTCGTGGTCGGGAAGACCAACCTCGATCAGTTCGCCACCGGGCTCGTCGGCACGCGCTCGCCGTACGGGGCGGTGCGCAACGCGCTGCGGCCGGAGTACGTCTCCGGCGGTTCGAGTTCGGGATCGGCGGCGGCCGTGGCGCTCGGCGAGGCGGATATCGCCATCGGCACCGACACCGCCGGTTCCGGCCGGGTACCCGCCGCGTTCCACGGCATCGTGGGGATCAAACCGACTGTCGGCGTGGTCGATACCGCGGGCGTGGTGCCCGCCTGCCGTTCCTACGACTGCGTGACGATCTTCGCGGCCGATCCGGCGACGGCGAACCGGGCCATGGGAATCATGGCCGCCGGGGCGCCCGACCGCGCCTGGCCGGCGGATGTCCGGCTCGCCGCGCCGCCGAAACCGGTTGTCGCGGTGTTCGATTCGCTCGACGCGCTGGATCCCGTGTGGCAGGCGGCATTCGACCGCACCGTCGCGGACCTCCGGGAGCGCGGCGTGCGGATCGTGACGGTCGATCCGGAGCCGTTCCTCGCCGCGGCGCGGCTGCTCTACGACGGTGCGCTGGTCGCCGAGAGATATTCGGCCGTAGGGGAATTCGTCGATGCGCACCCCGACGCGGTGGACCCGACCGTGGGCGCGATCATCGGTAACGCCCGGGATATTCCCGCCCACCGGCTGGTCTCCGATCTCGCCGAGTTGCAGCGGCTGCGGGCGCGCGCACTGGACAGCCTGCGCGGCGCCGACGCCCTGCTCGCCCCGACGACACCGATCCACCCGACGATCGCCGAGGTCGAGGCCGACCCGATCGGGGTGAACTCGCGGGTCGGCACCTACACGAACTTCTGCAACCTGTTCGACCTGTGCGCGGTCGCGGTGCCGGCCGGAACGGCGGGCGAGGCACAGTTCGGCGTCACCGTCTTCGGCCGCGCCTTCGAGGACGCCGTGGCGCTGGATATCGCGGCGCTGGTCAGCAACGGCGACAAGGACTCTCCGCTGCCCGATCCGGCATGGCCGCTGCGGGTGGCGCCGGTGCACGAACTCGTCGTGTTCGGCGCCCACCTGCGTGGGCAACCACTCGAGCACCAGCTCACCGAACTGGGCGCGCGCTGGGACGGAGCCGTCCGCACCGCACCCGCCTACCGGCTGGGCGCCCTGGACACCACGCCACCGAAACCGGCCGTAACCAGGTGCGCCGACGGTGAGACGGGCGTGTCCGTGGCCGGTGAACGCTGGCTGCTCTCCCCCGCCGCACTGGGTCGTTTCCTGAGCGGGCTACCGGCTCCCATGCAGCTCGGCGCGGTCGAACTCGACGACGGCAGATGGACCACCGCGTTCGGCTGCGACGCCGCCGCGGCGGCCGCCGCCAAGGACATCAGCGAATACGGCGGCTGGCGCGCGGCCCTCGCCGCCGGGGCGGTCTGATCCCGCCCTCACGGCAGCCGCGGACCCGCCGCCGCGGCCGCCCGCAGTCCGTTCGCCCACAGGTCACCGGCGATGTCCAAGCCCAGCCGCACGCCGCCGATGTTCTGCGACAGGTCCATCCGGCCGTCCGCGTCGACGGCGAAGGCATCGAAACTCCAATGGACGCCGAGGAATACGCGGCTGCGGGCATTCTCCTCGATCATCTGCCACAGCCCGCCCGGGAAGGTACGTGTGTGCCGAGGGCGGCGGATCCCGTACCGGTCGATGCCGGCGCCGTCGAGTTCGTCGGATACGAAAGCCAGTCCGTCGGTGAGGGAGTCGGGGCCATCCGTGCCGATGCCGCAGTGGCGGCGGGTGATCTGCAAGGCGGCCGCACCGAGCGCGGCGTGGCCGGACGGATACGCCGGGAACGGCGGTGTGGCGGAGGGGATGCCGGGCTCGTTGGTGTGAGCCGCGCCCAGGGGCAGCCAGAACGGGTCGCACAACGTGTCCCACCCCTGTGCCGCAAGGCCTTTCGGGCCCATGGACGGATCGTGCTCACGGATTCCCAGCACCGGGCGCCACAGGTTGTGCCGGTACTTGTCGTCCCAGGCCAGGATGGCCGCGTCGGCCATGGCGGCATTGACCAGCGCGAACAACCGCGCGTTCGACGCGATTCCGGACCGCCGGGCGGCGGCGACCGCGCGCACGATCAGGTTGTACAGCCGAGGCGGCGTGCCGATCTTCTTCGCGGCGTCGTAACCCCAGAACGTGCCGATCAGGGTCTCCTCCGGCGTGCGGGGCGACAGGCCCGGCGGCAGCGCGCCGGACAGCTCGGTGGCGATGCCCTTGCCGCGCACCTCCCGCAGCGCCCGTTCGTAGGCGGGGTCGGTCTGCTTGGGCGGGGCGTCGAGGGTGTGCCGGGTGGTCGCCGCGAAGCAGCGCGAGTGGGCGCCGTAGTGCGGCGCGTAGTAGCCCTGGTCCGGATTCGCCGGGTCCGCACGGTGTTTCAGCGGTTCGAGACTCGGGCGATAACCCACGCCGTCGAGTCCGGGATCGGCGGCGCGGGCCGACAGCACGGCGTGGCCGACGGCCAGGCCGTGCGCGCTGCCGGTGCCCGTGCCCGGACCGCGCAGCCCGGCCTGCTGCAATGCCGCGTCCAGCCGGGCGGTCTGAGCCGGATACAGCGCGGTGAGGGTGGTGTGGGCGGCGACCGCGACGGCCGCCTCGGCGGAGGCGCCCGGTGGCGCGGTCGGCGGCGTGGTCAGATAGGTGCCGTGCGCCGCGGGCACGATGCCGAAATAGGCGTCGTGCATGGCGAGGTGGGTGATGGCCAGCGCACGGGAGCTGCCGACCGTTCCGCGCACACCACGTTCGGCATGATGAACGACGGTGTGCGCCATCCGATCCGACTCCAGCGCCACGTTGTTCCAGTACAGGATCTGATCCACTTGTCTTCCTACTCGGAATATCGTCACGGCGCCGGCCCGCGGGAGCATTGCGACTGGACGAAATTGCCCTCAGGTCCGAGCATGCCCGTGCGGAGCCGGGATCGCCGTAGTAGTCGACTACCCGATTCGGGAACGGCGCGAACGGGACGGCCGAGTAGCGCTGTTGCGCGCGTGCGCCGTGGTACCGCTGATGGAGGAAAAACGCAGGCGCACAACGGCTTCGAGACCTCAGCGGGGTTTCACCTCCGCAAGCAACTCCGGTCCATGGGAATCGAGTCGTCGCTCGGTGACGCGGGCCGCGAGCACGGTCGTGCCGACGCCCGACGCCAGCCCCACGGGCAGTGCGCACCACTGGACCACCGGACTGTGCAGGTAGACACCGAATCCCAGGATCGCGAGCACCGGCAGATTCACCAGCAACTGACCGAAACCGACCGCGAGCTGCACCAATGCCCTTGCGCAGCCGGGATTTCCGCCGCCGCCCGCGAAGGGGTTGCCGCGCTGCGGCGGCAGCGGATACGCCGCGTACACCGACAGGAAGATCGCGGCGCTCACCCCGACGCCCACGAACACCGGCAGTGTCGACACCGCCCAGGGATAGAACTCGGCCCGCCCGAGCGCTCCGGGCAGGATCAGGGTGAGCAGCAGCGCGAGCGGACCGACCAGCACCACCCAGGCGATCATCCGACCGCGCACGTCGGCCCGGCTCGCACCGGGGACGACCAGGGTGTGCCACAGCGCCGTGCCGTCGAAGGCGTACATGTTCGCGCTGGCCATCGCCGCCATCCACACCACGAAGGTCCCCGTGAACGGCACCGGGACACCCGTGCCCTGCAGCGACAGCATCACCGGCAGCACGATGCCGAGCAGCAGCAACGGCAGCAGCGCGGCGCGACGGCGGCTGTCGCGCCACCAGGTGCGCAGTTCCTTGGTCACCACTGCGCCCACCGGCGTCGCGGGCGCCAGCCGTGTCAGGATGCCGCGGCCCGTCTGCACCCGAACGGGACCCGCGGGCGCCGCCGTGGTGATGAGCCTGCGACGCAGTAGCACCGCCCAGGCCTGCCACAACAGGGCCGACAGCAGTGCCAGACCCAGCAGGCACAGCGCGGACAGCCACCACTGTCCCCGCCCGGCCGCCTCGACGGCGTAGGGTGCCCAGCCCGAGGGCGGTATCCGCAGCGCCAGCGCGACCGGTTGTGCCGCATGCTCCAATTTCGGTGCGACAGTGGTGATCAGCAGTTGCATCGGGTAGTAGGCCAGGCCCGCCAGCGCGGCGAGCAGCACACCGAGGTCACGGCCGCGCCGGGAGCGCATGGCCGCACCGATCCAGGCCAGCAGCACCCGCGACAGCACCACCACGAAGACCAGTTGCAGCGCCGCGCCGAGCACCGCGACCACCGTTGTCGCGACCCCGACCTGGGCGGCCAGCAGGACCAGACCACCGAACGCGATCAGGTTCACCACGGCCGCCGGGCCCGCGAACGCGGCGGCCAGCAATCCCGTCGCCAGCTGCCGGTAACTCAGCGGCAGTAGCCGAAAATGCTCCGGTTGCAAGGTCTCGTCGCTGCTCCCGGCGAGGATCGGGCCGCACAGCCAGCCCAGTGTCCATACCGCGTAGAGCGCGGCGGCGACGTTGATCGCCGAGGGCAGGTCCCACTCGTGCCCGGCCAATGCCGTGAACAAAGCGGTGAATCCGGCGGCGAGCAGACCGAACACCAACCCGATCCAGAAGGCGACCGCGGCCTTGCCGCTGCTGAGCGAACGGACGGTCAGCCGCCACCGCATCCTGATCAGGACGCCAACCACGACAGCCCCTCCTCGCCGCCGACGCGACCGCCGACCAGCCGCACGAACGCCTCCTCCAGCGTGCCCTCGCCGCGCACCTCGGCGACCGTGCCCGTGCTCACGACCCGTCCCCGGTTGATCACCGCGAGACGGTCACACAGGTTCTCCACCAGCGCCATCACGTGACTCGACAGCACCACCGAGCCGCCCGCGGTGACGAAGCGCTGCAGGATCGTGCGGATGGTTCCGGCCGACACCGGGTCGACGGCCTCGAACGGCTCGTCGAGCACCAGCAGTTTCGGCGCGTGCAGCAGCGCCGTCGCCAGCCCGATCTTCTTGCGCATACCCGCGGAATAGTCGACGACCAAGGTGTTCTCGGCGTCGGTGAGTTCCAGGACGGCAAGCAGTTCCGCCGCCCGTTCGGCCACGGTGTGCGCGGCCATCCCCCGCAAAAGCCCTGTGTACGTGAGCAATTCACGCCCGGTGAGCCGCTCGGGCAACGCCAGCCCGTCCGGCAGCACCCCCACAATCGTCTTGGCCCGCACCGGGTCCGCCCACACATCCGCCCCGAAAATGTGCGACTCCCCCGCATCCGGCCGCAACAACCCCACCGCCATCGACAACGTAGTCGTCTTCCCCGCCCCATTAGGCCCGACCAGCCCGAAGAACGACCCCGGCGGCACAGTCAACCCCACCCCCTCCACCACCCAAGGCCCCCCAAACCCCTTGTACAAGCCCCTCAACCGCAATGCTGAGCTATCCGGCCGCATGATGACTCCCCTTCCACCGAACGCGCCTCACGTCCCACAATCAGGGATCGTCCCACGCCCAACCCGCGCAACACCGCCCATCACCCCAACACCGAGCCGACCGCCCGAGATCCCCGACGCGTTCACCGATATGGATCCCTGCGTAGACGAGGTCGTGACGGTCGCCGGAAACCGGCACCGAAAGTCGTGATCCGGCCTGAGCGGACGCAAATCGGCGTGAAGTGGCAAGGATTGCCGTGTGTGCGCGGATTGTGTCCGCACAGGCCGGGCGGCTGGCTCGAACGACGTGCGCAGTCGAAATCCCCAACGGTTAAGCAGTTTTCATGTTCCCAACCACTGTTCGACCTCATCGAGCGTGCACATGCGGACAATCGGTTCGCCGTCAGCAGCGTCGTACAAGCTCCACCGATTCCGTGATGAGGGTTCTCGCAGCAAGCGGTAGCCACCGCGCCGGGCATGGAACATGAGCCGCTGATATCGCGACCGGGTCGGTTCCACGGTCGCATCCGGCCGCTCGTTGATCATCGCACCCGCCTCCCGGATATGTCGGCGGCACCATCTCCAGGAGTGCGATATGTAGTCCAGAAATGGTCGTGCACCGCATTCCACAAAGCGGCCAAACGGGGAAAACGCTCCCTTACCTCCACCAGATCGGGCGCATGGTCGAGCGAGCATGCGACCAAGGTCTCCGCACCGGCACCTCCACCGCCCGTACCGGGTAGGTCATGCCCCGCGCGGCGACCCGTTCCCGCGGCGACATCGACTCCGGCGTCAAACGCCCGGCCAAGGTCAGCGTCCGATCCGATGCCGGCTCCCGCCCTCGGAGTCGATTCCGGCACTTGCATGTTCGTCATCGCCTATCTCCTCTCGATAGTGCTGCCGCCGTTGCCTGCCGATGAGTGCTGCAACGCGAACCCGATAGCGGGCTGAGTCGAGTTTTGCGCGATAGTTACGACGATCGAAGGCATGGGACCGCTACGAAACCGCTACGCTGCTGGTACAGAAGGGATCGGCGCGGAGGGCAGGTGCGCGGGCCGTGATCGTCGTGGGGAAGTGGACAGGTGTCGAGGTGCGTGCGCTTCGACTCCGAGCGCTGCGGTGGACCCAGCCACAGCTCGCGGAACGGACCGGATTCAGCGAGGGCGTAGTACGGAAATGGGAAGCCCGGGGCGGAACGATCACGCTCAGGGGTCAATACGCCGAAGGCATGGACACGCTGCTGCGGGACTTGGATCCAGAACAGCGCGCGCGATTCGAGATCGCCCTTACCGAAATGGGTAGAGGGTCGGTCGCGGACGGCTGTCCCACCATTCCACAGGGTGTGCTGGCCGATCGGTCAGGAATCGGCGTGGACGGCGTCGATGCTGAGCGACTGGCGTACATCAAGGCGCATCCGAGACGTATCGATCGGAAGGGCGTCGATGAACTGTCAGTTGTGTTGGCGGCGTGGCGGAAGCTTGATGACTCGGTGGGATCGGAGGCGGTACTTCCGGCCGTGAACGAGACCGTGCACGAATTCGGTCCGATGATCGGTTTGTCGGAAGCCGCTGGTCGGTATAAGCAAGCCTCCCCTGCCGTGTTGGCGGTAGCAGCTCAGCAGGAGGCTCGAGGTCATGCCCTCCTCGGCAAGGCAGAGGAAGCCGAGCGCCAGCTGGACAGAGCCGACGAATACGCGGTACGCGCTGCCGAGGAGCCCGACCGGATTCCACCGTGGTTGTACTTCCACAGCACGGATCTGCTTGTGCTGCAACGCGGATTGGCGTACAAGTACCTCGCGGAATCCGGCCGCCCGAAGTACCGACGTAAAGCAATCGCGGTATTGACCGCCGGGCTGTCCGGCCTCGATCAGGAGACCCGCGAATCCGATTGGATGCGCTGGTACGTCGACCAACTCGCCGAGTTGGTGCATGGCACGGACTGGCGACAACCCTGATTCGGATTCGGTTCGTTCGGGATAGCCTGGCAGGCGCGATTGAGCCGCGCACAGTGCTTGGGAGGAGCGCGACCTCGGCGGCTCGAGGACGCATGTGGTACTTGCGCCGGGCGGAATGTGTGCCCGTTCCACAGACCGTATGCCGAGTCATCGGTCGCGGGCGTCGGCCGACGGCGGGTTCCAGCACTCGTCGCGCGGAGATTATCCGACTGATCTCGAAACAAGGGACACCGAATGAGAACATCCACCCGTAGGCCGCAGCGCGGAACTCGTGCACGCACTCTGGCACGTGCCTCTGCTATCTCCGCACTGCTTTTCTGTCCGGTAACCGTATCGGTCGCTGTCGCACTCGGTGCTCCGGTGGCGTTCGAATTCGCTGATGGGTTCGATGCCACCGATTATCGGCCTGAGGTTGCCGACCGCGTGGTTCCGGCTCGGCCCGGGCAGGCGCCACCGAAGACCACGCCTCCGAAGTCGACTCCGCCGAAGCCGACTCCCCCCAAAACCACCCCGCCAAGGACACCGCCTCGCGATAGGGAGCATCATCACCACCACTATTACTACAATGACCCTTACCCGCTTCCTTCCAATCCGCCACCGTGTGACGGCGTGTGGTTCGGAAGTGGTTGTGCGAAGGTGAGTTGAGTGGCTCCGACATTGGGAGATACGGGACCTAGCGCAGTAGTGTGGCCGGATCGATGGTGAATTCGAAGGGCGAGTGCAGGGTTGCGGGCTCGCCCGCGGCGATCCGATGGGTCAATTCGTATTCACCGTTCTCGGCGAGAACATGTGCGAACAGCACCGGAATTGCTTCGCCGGGAAGACGGCCTTTGAACGAGTTGGCCTCGATGCGCCAGTAGTTCGGGATGCCCGCCTCCGCGTAGACGGCGGGCTTCACCAGTCTGTCCTGCAATGTTGTCGAGGCAGAGACGATCTCTACCGCGAGGAGGACGTGCTCGGCTGGAACACCTCGGCTGTCCTTCTCCACGCTGCCTTTACCGGCAACGAGATCCGGAATGGGCTCGTCGTCACCGATCACGACGCCGAGACCTGGCCAGACCCAGTAATCGCTGGGTTTCGCGGCAATCAAGTCGATCAGCAACCAGGTCAGAACTTCTTGGTGACGCGGCTTCGGCGCGGCGTTCACGATGAGCTGGCCATTCAGGACCTCGTACCGGATTCCGTGATCGGGCAGGTTATCGAGGTCGGCCGCGGTCCAACGATCCCCCGCAGGTAGCAAGGCGGACGATCGCTCGGGTACCGGCATCGCCACGTAAGCCACCTCCTACTCGCTGACCTGGGGCGTCGCTTGTCGCCGCCCGCCAGTGCAGTCTACCCAGTCGGGACGACATCGGGCCGGTGAAAGATGCTGCGCACATCCTTCACCGGCCCGATCGCGATCTACTCCGCGGTGATGATTCGGATCTCCTCGTCGGCCGAGTCGGTCGGATCCCCTGGGTTGGTGAACCAGTGGGTGACCTCGCCGTCGGCGAGGTCGGCCTCGACGTCGCCGGTGGGGAGGACCGAGAGGGCGCCTGTGGTGGACCAGGTGAGGAATTCGGCTACTGCGGCGGGGCCGGTGGTGGCGGTGGTGAATGTGGTGGACTCGTAGTCGATTTCGTTCTCCTCGCGGAGGGTGTCGGCGCGGTCGAGGGACTGGTCCTGGGTAAGGGTGGTCCAGGCGCCGTCGGATCGGCGGTAGACGAAGGCCGGGTGGTCCTCGGTGAGGGGGCGGACGCGGTCGGCGTAGGAGACCGGGTGGGTCGGGGCCGCCGACAGTTCCGCCTGCACCTTCGGGTCCGAGGGCACCAGCCAGCGCACCGAGCTGGCCGCCGGTTCCTGGGTGATGCCGAAACCGGCTCCGGCGGAGACGATCTCGCCGAAGGAGAAGCCCTCGGCGAACAGCGCCGCCGCGCCGGCCTTCTGCACCGCCCACACGGCGACCACGGCGTCGACCGAGCGCGGCAGCGTGACCGCGACGATGTCGCCGGGGCCCACACCGCGATTGATCAGCACCCGCGCCAGCTGCGAAGACCGCGTGTCCACCACGTGGTACGGGGTTTCCGTCCCACCGGACAGCAGCGCCGGAGCCTGCGGATCCTCCTCCACGACCTCGCCCAGGATCTTGGCGACCGTGCGCGCGCCGACCCGGGCCGGTTGCGCGGATTCGGTTGCGGTGACCCCGGATTCGGCGAGGAGGCGGGCCCGCTCGGCGGGATCGACGATGTCGATGTCGCCGACCGGCGCCTGCGGATCGCGGGCCAGCGCCGCCAGCACCCAGCGCAGACGGTTCGCCAGGGTCCGCACCTCTTCGGCGGTGAACCGGTTGGTGAGGTACTCCAGGCTGAGGCCGATCGTGGCCTCCTCGGTCACCATGAGGGTCAGCGGGTAGTGCGTGCCGCCCTCGAAACCGACCCCGGTCACCGACACGCCGTCGATGGAGCTGGCGGCCGCGATCGCTTCCTTGTCCACCGGGTACGACTCGAACACGATCAGCGAGTCGAATCCGGCGGCCGCACCGGCCACCCGCTGGATGTCGGTGAGCCCGACGTAGTGATGGTCGAGCAGCGCGGCCTGGTCCCGTTGCAGCCCGGTCAGCAACTCGGCGACGGACCGCCGGCCGTCGGCGCGCACCCGCACCGGCAGCGTGTTGATGAACAGGCCCACCATCGACTCGATACCGGGCAGTTCCGGCGGACGACCCGAGACCGTCGCGCCGAACACCACATCGTCGCGCCCGGTGAGGCGGCCGACGAGCACGCCCCACGCGGCCTGGACCAGCGTGTTCACCGTGATGCCGAGGTCCGCGCAGAACTTGGTGAGCTGCTGGGTCTGCTCGGCGTCGATCGTGGTCGCCAGCTTGGCGATCTCGTAGTTCTCCACCGACCGCGGCTGCGGCGCGAGCTGGGTCGGCTCGTCCACGCCGGACAGCGCGTCCGCCCAGGCCCGCAGTGACGCCTCGCGATCCCGCGTGGACAGCCACGCCAGGAAGTCGCGGTAGGAGCCGGGCTCCGGCAGCACCGTGGTCTCGCCGCGCACCGCGTACAGCACCAGCAGATCCCGCATGAGCAGCGGCATCGACCAGCCGTCGAACAGGATGTGGTGCGCGGTGATGGCCAGTCGCCAGTGGTCCTCGGCCGTGCGGAACAGCGCGAACCGCAGCAGCGGCGCGGAGGCCATGTCGAAGCGGGCGGCCCGCTCCGACATCAGCCGACGCTCCAGCTCAGCCTCGTCGCCGTCCACGAGATCGACGGTGCGCCAAGGCACTTCGACCCGGTCGAGCACGATCTGCACCGGCTGACCGTCCCGGTCGGTGGTGAACGCCACCCGCAGGTTCGCGTACCGGTCCACCATGCCCTGCGCCGCGGTACGCAGCCGCTCGACGTCCAGGTCACCGGTGAAGTCGATGGCGGCCTGCTGGCTGTACACGTCGACGGTGGACTGCGTCATCAGCGCGTGGAACAGCAGACCCGACTGCAGCGGCGACAGCGGCCACACCTCGGTCATGCCGGGGTAGGTCCGCTCCCACGTCTCGGCGTCGGCCGGATCGACCTGCACCAGCGGGCCGGTCGGCAGTTCCACGTCGTCCGCGTCGCCCAGCCGCGCGATCGCCGCCAGTCCGGCGATGGTGCGCTGCTCGAACACCTCGCGGGCGCCGAACCGCACGCCGCGCGCCTTGGCCCGCGACACCAGCTGGATGGACAGGATGCTGTTGCCGCCGACGGCGAAGAAGTCGTCGTCGACACCGATCTCGGTGCGGCCCAGCACATCCGCGAACACCTCGGCCAGCGTCTGCTCCGTCGGGGTGGACGGGGCCCGGTAGGCCGTGGTCTCGAATTCCGGCTCCGGCAGCGCCTTGCGATCCAGCTTGCCGTTGGCGTTCAACGGCAGCGCGTCCAGCACCACGAACGCCGACGGCACCATGTAGGACGGCAGTGCCGAGTTCAGCTCGGACTTGACGCGGTCGATGTCGACGACACCGTCCGGCACCAGGTACGCCACCAGCCGATCACCCAGCCGCGCATCCGACTTCGCCAGCACCGCGGTCTGCGCGACCTCGGGCAGCGCCAGCAGCGCGGCCTCGATCTCACCCAGCTCGATACGGAAGCCGCGGATCTTCACCTGGAAGTCGGTGCGGCCCAGGTAGTCCAGCTCGCCGGAGGCGTTCCAGGCCACCAGGTCACCCGTGCGGTACATGCGCTCGCCGCCGGATACCCCGAACGGGTTGGCCACGAACCGATCCGCCGTCAGATCCGGTCGGCCGAAGTAGCCGTGTGCCAGCTGCGCACCGGCGAGGTACAGCTCGCCCGGCACGCCGACCGGCACCGGCCGCAACCGGGCGTCGAGCACGTAGACCCGGCTGTTCCACTCCGGCGCACCGATAGACACCGACACCTGATCGGCCTCGCCGACCTCGTGACTGGTGATCGACACCGCGGCCTCGGTGGGCCCGTACAGGTTGAACAGAGCCGCGGTGTTGTCGCGCCGGAACCGCTGCGCGGTCGCACCCGGCAGCGCCTCGCCGATGGCCAGCACCCGCCGCAGCGAATCCGTCAGCGCCCCACCGGATTCGGTCAGCAGCGCGTCCAGCATGGACGGCACCACGTGCAGCGTGGTCACCCGCTCGCGAGCCATCAGGTCGTTCAGGTACTCCGGATCCTGGTGTCCATCGGCGGTGGCGATGACCAGGCGGCCACCGCACACGGCCGCGGTCCAGAACTCCCAGACCGACAGGTCGAACGTCGCGGCCGTCTTGAGCAGCACCGCGTCATCCGCGCCCAGGCCGAATTCGGCGGTCTCCCAGAGCAACTGGTTGACGATCGCCGCGTGCGGCACCGCCACGCCCTTCGGACGGCCCGTCGAACCCGACGTGAAGATCACGTACGCGGTATTCGACGGACGCAGCGGCGCAACACGATCAGCGTCGGCCACCGGCTCACCGGACACCTCCGACAGCTCCAACTCGTCGATCCGCACCACATTCGGCACGGTCCCGGCAGCCGGATCGGCCGCCGCGCCCTCGGAATACGCGGCGGCCACCGCGCGCGCGTCGAAACCGCTGTCGGCGTTGGTCAGCACGCACACCGGGCCGGCAGTCCCGAGGATGTAACCCACGCGTTCCGCGGGCTGGTCCGGGTCGACCGGCACATACGCACCACCGGCCACCGACACCGCATACATCGCCACAACCAGGTCCACCGACCGGCGGAACGCCAAGGCAACCCGCGACTCCGCCCCGACACCCAGCGAAACCAGATGCCGCGCAAGACGGTTCACCCGCTCGGCGAGTTCGGCATAGGTGACGGCGGTCCCGTCCGGACCCACCAGCGCCACGGCGTCCGGCGTCGCGGCGACGGTGCGGTCCAGCAGCGCCGCCAGCGTGAGCGACCGATCCACCTCGTGCTCGGTCGCGTTCCACTCGGTGACCAGCGTCGCCCGCTCGCTGCCGCGCAGCAGCTCGAGATCGCCGACCGGCGTCGCCGGGACCGCCACGATCTGGCGCAGCATCCGCACGAAGCGCGCGGCGAAGTCCTCGACCGTGGCCGCGTCGAACAGATCCGTGGCGTAGGTCAGCACGCCACCGATCCCGGCCGGCGCGCCCGCCTCGTCGTAGCTGTCCGACACGATCAGGTGCAGGTCGAACTGCGAGAGCTGGGTGTCGAAGTCGACGCCCGACAGGCTCAGGCCCGGCAGCTCGAGGCTGGTCCGGCCCAGGTTCTGGAACGACAGACCCACCTGGAACAGCGGGTGGTGCGCCGTCGACCGGACCGGGTTGAGCACCTCGACCAACCGCTCGAACGGCACGTCGGCGTGCGCGAACGCCTGCAGATCCGACTCGCGTTGGCGGGCAAGGAGTTCCGCGAACGGCGCGCCCGCGTCCACCCGGGTGCGGAAGACCAGGGTGTTGACGAACATGCCGATCAGGTCGTCGAGTTCGCGTTCGCCGCGACCCGCCATCGGCGTACCGATCGCGATGTCGTCGGTGCCCGACAGCCTGGCCAGCAGCACCGCGAAGGCGGTGTGCACGACCATGAACAGCGTCGCGCTCTCGCCGCGCGCCAGCTCCGCCAGCGCCCGGTGCAGCTCGGCGTCGATATCGACCGAGACCTTCGCGCCGGTGTAGGACTGCACCGCGGGACGCGGGCGGTCGGTCGGCAGGTCCAGCCGGTCCGGCAGGTCGGCCAGCGCCGCCTTCCAGTAACCGAGTTGCTTGGCCGCCAACGACTCCGGATCGTCCTCGCTGCCCAGCAGCGCGCGCTGCCAGAGCGCGTAATCGGCGTACTGCACGGCCAGCGGGGCCCAGCTCGGGGCCTCACCGGCGGCCCGCGCCGCGTAGGCGGTCATGATGTCGCGGGTCAGCGGCGCCATCGAGGAACCGTCACCGGAGATGTGGTGCACGGTCATCGCCAGCACGTATTCCCGTGCGGCCCCGGCATTTCCGGTCTCGACCTCGAACACGGCCACCCGCAGCGGCACCTCGGTGGTGACGTCGAAGGAACTCGACACCACCGCGAGCACCGCGGCCTCGACGTCGGCCGGGGCGACGGTACGGAACTCGACCTCCGGAACCGCCTGCGCCACAGGCAGAATCACCTGCACGGGCATGCTGTCCGTCTCCGGGTAGACCGTGCGCAGCACCTCGTGCCGCGCCACCACGTCGCCGACCGCGGCCCGCAGCGCGGGCAGATCGAGATCACCGGTGAGCCGCACCGCCATCGGCACGTTGTAGGCCGCCGACTGCTGATCGAACCGGTTCAGGAACCACATCCGCTGCTGCGCCAGCGACAGCGGAATCCGGTCCGGCCGTTCGATACTGCCGAGCGCCGGGGCGCCCGAATCGCGCGTCTGCGATTCGATCGCCGCCGCGAACCCGGTCACCGTCGACCGCTCGAACAGCGCCCGCACCGGCACCCGGCTACCCACCGCCGCGCCCACGCGGGCGATGACCTGGGTGGCGATCAGCGAGTTGCCGCCGAGGGCGAAGAAGTCGTCGTCCGCGCCGATCCGCTCGACCCCGAGCACCTCGGCGAACACGCCCGCCACGATCTCCTCGATCGGCGTCGAGGGCGCGCGGAACTCCCGCTGCGTAAAGGTCGGCTTGGGCAGGGCCTTGCGGTCCAGCTTGCCGCTCGGGTTGAGCGGGAACTCGGCCAGTTCGATGACCTGCGACGGCACCATGTACGCCGGCAGCTGCCGCATGGCCGCTTCCAGCAGGCGGCCCTGATCGAGCTGCGCGCCGGGCGCGGGCACCGCGTAGACCACCAGCTGGTCACCGAGTTCGGACGACACCACCAGCGCCGCGGCCTGGCTGACCGACGGCTGCGCCAGCAGCACCGATTCGATCTCGCCCAGCTCGATACGCTGACCGCGGAACTTCACCTGGAAGTCGGCGCGGCCGATGTACTCGAGCACGCCCCTGCCGTCGACCTCGCGCCACACCACCAAGTCGCCGGTGCGGTACATGCGCGTGCCAGCGGCCCCGTCACCTACCCCGAAGGGGTTGGCCACGAAGCGATCCGAGGTGAGATCCGGCCGCCGCAGGTAGCCCCGCGCCAGCTGATCACCGGCCAGATACAACTCGCCCACCACACCCGCGGGCACCGGCCGCAGCCGCGAATCCAGCACGTACAGCTGCGAATTCGCCTCCGGGTAACCGATCGGCACGCTCGGGGACTCGGTACCCGTCGCGGTCCAGTGCGCCACGGTGATCGCGGCCTCGGTCGGCCCGTACAGGTTGTGCACGGCCGCGTCGGAGATGGCGTGCACCGCGGTGACGGTCTCCGGCGGCAGCGCCTCACCGGCCGCGAACACGGTCCGCAGCGTGGGCAGGGCGCCCGCCGCGGTGTGCGTGGCGAGCACGGTCAGCATGGACGGCACGAAGTCGGTGAACGTGACGCCCTGCGCGGCAATGGTTTCCGCCAGGTACAGCGGATCCCGGTGCCCGTCCGGCGTCGCCACGACCAGCTTCGCCCCGGCCCGCAGGGTCATGAAGTAACCCCACAGGGAGACGTCGAAGGTCGTCGGCGTCTTCTGCAGATACACGTCCTCGGGGGTCATCGGGTAGGCCGACAGCATGACGGTGATCTGGTTGTCGATCGCCGCGTGCGAGACCGCCACACCCTTCGGGCGGCCGGTCGAACCCGAGGTAAACAGCACGTAGGCCGGGTTCTCCGGGAGCACCGGGCGCATCAGCTCGTCGGGCTCGAGCGGCGTGCCGTCGAAGCCGTCCACGTCCACGGTGTCGAGGTTCAGCACCTCGACGCCCTCGGGCACCGGCACCTGGTCCGCGGTCCGGGTGAGCACGCACACCGGCTGCGCGGTCTCCAGCACGTGCGCGATGCGCTCGGCCGGATGATCCGGATCCAGCGGCACGTACGCGCCGCCCGCGGTCACGATCGCGTACATGCCGACCACCAGGTCCAGCGAACGCCGGATCGCCAGGCCGACCAGCGATTCAGCCTCGACGCCCTGGTAGATGAGCCGCCGCGCCAGGATGTTGACGCGCTCGTCGAACTCCCGGTAGGTCAGCTCCTCGCCCTCGTAGGACACCGCGACCCGATCCGGGTGCGCGGCCACCGCGCGACGGTAGCCGTCGAGCAGCAGCTCGGGCGCCACCGCTTCGCGAACGTCGTTCCACTCCAGCAGGATTCGATCCCGCTCGGCGGCGTCGAGAACCTCGATGTCGCGGACCCGGCGACTGGCGCCGGCGAGCAGTTCGTCCACGATCCGCAGCAGCCGCGTAGACAGCGTCTCCGCCTCGGCGGTGCTGAACCGGCTCAGCAGGTGCTCGAGCACGATCTCGATCGTCTGCTCGGCCTTGACCAGCAGCGTCAGCGGATAGTGGGTGCCACCGCTGATGCCCGCGCCGGCCACCGACACGCCGTCGATCGCGGAGGCCGCGGTGATGGCGTCCTTGTCGACGGGATAGGACTCGAACACCAGCAGCGAATCGAACTGCGCGCCGATTCCCGCGACCCGCATGATGTCGGTCAGGCCGACGTAGTGGTGCTCCAGCAGATCCGCCTGCTCGCCCTGCAACCGCACCAGCAGCTCGCCGACGGTCGCGCGGTCGTCGACCCGCACCCGCACCGGCAGCGTGTTGATGAACAGACCCACCATCGACTCGATGCCGGGCAGCTCCGCCGGACGCCCGGACACCGTCGCGCCGAACACCACGTCCTCGCGGCCGGTGATGCGGCCGACCAGCACACCCCAGGCCGCCTGGATCAGCGTGTTCACGGTGATGCCGAGGTCGGCGCAGAACTGCGCGACGCGGCGGGTGTAGTCGGCGTCGAGGTGCACGACCTGCTTGCCGAGCGCGTAGGTCTCGTCCGGCTTCGGTTGCGGCGCAAGCTGAGTCGGCTCGTCGACCCCGGCCAGCGCATGCTGCCAGGCCCGCAGCGAGGCGTCCCGGTCGCGCCCGGCCAGCCAGGCCAGGAAGTTCCGGTACGACGGCACCCGCGGCAGCGAGGCGGCGTCGCCGCGCAATGCGTACAGCACCAGCAGATCCCGCATGAGCAGCGGCATCGACCAGCCGTCGAACAGCACGTGGTGCGCCGTGATCGACAGGTGCCAGGCCGTCTCGCCGGTGCGATACACCGCGAAGCGCAGCAGCGGCGGGGTGGTCATGTCGAAGTGGGTCAGGCGGTCGGTCTCGAGCCGCTGCGCCAGCTGCTCGGCCCGGTGCTCCGGCGGCAGTTCGGTGAGATCCACGACCTCCCAAGGCACTTCGACGCGGTCGAGCACGAGCTGCACCGGCTCGCCGTTCGAGTCGGCGACGAAAATCGCCCGCAGGTTCGGGTACCGCTCCAGCATGGCCTGCGCCGCGACGCGCAGCCGCTCGACGTCGAGGGTGCCCTCGAAGTCGACGACCGCCTGCTGGGTGTACACGTCCACCGTGGACGCGCTCATCATGGCGTGGAACAGCAGGCCCGACTGCAGCGCGGACAGCGGCCACACGTCGGTGAGCGCCGGGTACCTGCGCTCCCACACCTCGATGTCGGACTGCGTGGTACGCACCAGCGGCAGGTCCGACGGGGTGCGGCCGCCGGACTCCGGGCGGGTGGCGTGCTCGGCGAGCGCGGTGAGCGCCGCGACCCACAGGTCGGCGAACTCCTGCACCTGCTCGCGGGTCAGCAGCCCGGCCGGGAAGGCGAACGACGCGCCCAGCTGCGGGCCCTCGTCGCCGTCGGTGACGATCGCGTTGATGTCGAGCACGGCGTTGGCGGGCATGTCGGCGTCCATCACCGCGGACAGCTCGCCCAGGTCGTCCACCGGCACCCAGCCCAGTTCGGCGAACTGCGCGGGGACGTCGGCGACGGAGACGCGGCCCAGGTAGTTGAAGCTGATCTGCCCGGTGTCGCCCAGCAGCGCGGCCGTCTCCGGGTTCAGGTGCCGCAGCAGGCCGTAGCCGAGGCCCTTGCCGGGCACCGACAGCACCTGCTCCTTGACCGATTTCACGATGCGCGCCAACGCTTCTCCGCCCGCGAAGGCGTCGGTCAGGTTGGCTTTGCCCAGGTCCAGGCGGACCGGGTAGACGCTGGTGAACCAGCCGACCGTGCGCGACAGGTCCGCGCCCGGCACCGCCTCTTCCTCGCGGCCGTGACCCTCCAGCCGAACCAGCACGGAGGCGGCCGACTGCTCACCGCGCCAACGGGTGACGGCCATCGCCAGCGCGGACAGCAGGCCGTCGTTCACGCCGCCGTGGTACAGACCCGGGATCGCGGTGAGCACCGCGTCGGTCACCGAGGCGGGCACGCTGACCCGCACCGACTCCACCGTCGCGTTGGTGTCCACGGCCGGATCGAAGGCGCGCGAGCCGAGCAGCGGATCCGGCGTCGCCGAAACCTCCTGCCAGAACGGCAGTTCCGTGGTCCGCTCGGTGGCCTGCTCTACCAGCGCGTGCGCCCAGCGGCGCATCGAGGTGCCGTTGGCGGGCAGCGAAACCTGCTGACCCGCGGCCAGCTGCGACCACGCGACCGCGAAGTCCGGGATCAGAATGCGCCACGACACACCGTCGACCACGAAGTGGTGCGCGGCGATCAGCAGCACGCCCGGCCGGCCCGCCGATCCGGTGGCGGCGGAATCCTCTGCGGCGCTTGCCGATTCCGCGCCAGCCGCACCGAACTCGAACCACACGAACTGCACCATGGCCGCGTTCGCCGGATCCAGACGACCAAGCGCCGCATCGTATTCCGCGTTGGCGACCCGGGACAGTTCCGCATCGGAGACGTCACCCGGCAGGTCGACCCGCCGAATCAGCGCGTCGACATCCACCGCGCCCCGGTCCAAAGCCTCGAAGGCCCAACCGTTCTCGGCGTCCCCGCGCAACCGCGTGCGCAGCACGTCGTGGTGCTCGAACACCGCGCCGATCGTCGCGACCAGCGTCGCACGGTCGATGCCCACGGGCAGCCGCAGCGTCATCGACTGCGAGAACCGCTGGTAGGAGGACACATCCGACTTCGCCAGCACCGACGCCATGAACGGCAGTACCGGAATGTCGCCGACCCCGCCGCCGGGCAGTTCGGCCAGCCGCTCCCGCTCGGCGTCCGCGCCGGTGGTGGCCACCTCGGCCAGACCGGCGACGGTGCGCCGCTCGAACACGTCGCGCGGCGAGAACACCACGCCCCGCGCCTTGGCCCGCGACACCAGCTGGATCGACAGGATGCTGTCGCCGCCGAGGGCGAAGAACGAATCGTCCACGCCGACCCGCTCGAGGCTCAGCACCTCGGCCACCACCTCGGCGATGGTCGCCTCGATCTCGCTGGTGGGCGCGCGGAATTCCTGCGACGCCAGCTGCGGATCGGGCAGTGCCGCACGGTCCAGCTTGCCGACCGCGGTCACCGGGATCTTGTCCAGCACCATGATCGCCGTCGGCACCATGTACTCGGGCAGGCGGCCGGACAGGTACGTGGTCACCTCGGGCACGTCGACGGCGCGGTCCGCCGCCGCGTGCACGTAGGACACCAGGATGTCGGTGCCCGCCTCGGTCTTGCGGCCGAGGGTGACGGCGAAGTCGATGTCCGGGTGCGAGGTGAGGGCGTTGTCGATCTCGCCCAGTTCGATGCGGTAGCCGCGGACCTTCACCTGGAAGTCGGTGCGGCCCACGTACTCCAGCGCACCCTGGCCGTCGATCTCGCGCCACACCACCAGGTCGCCGGTGCGGTACATGCGCTCGCCCGTGCCGAACGGGTTGGCCACGAAGCGATCCGCGGTCAGGTCCGGCCGCGCCGCGTAGCCGCGCGCCAGCTGCACACCGGCCAGATACAGCTCACCGGCCACGCCCTCCGGCACCGGACGCAGCAGCGAATCCAGCACGTAGAGGCGAGTGTTCCACTGCGGCAGGCCGATCGGGACGGTACGGCGCTCGCCGCCGCTCACCGGCCAGTGCGTGACGGTGACCGCGGCCTCGGTCGGGCCGTAGACGTTGTGCACCGCGGCGTCCGAGGAGGCGCGCAGAGCGGCGACGGTTTCCGGCGGCAGCGCCTCACCGGCCGCGAACACCGTCCGCAGCGTCGGCACACTGCCGGGGGTCAGCTCCGCGGCGAACACGGCGAGCAGCGACGGCACGAAGTCGGTGAACGTGACGCCCTGCGCGGCAATGGTTTCCGCCAGGTACCCCGGATCGCGGTGCCCGTCCGGAGTCGCGACCACCAGCTTGGCGCCGACGCGCAGCGGCATGAAGTAGCCCCACAGCGACACGTCGAATACCGTGGCGGTCTTCTCCAGGTACACATCGTCGATGCCGAGCCCGTACTCGCCCAGCATCCAGGAGATCTGATTCTGGATCGCGGCGTGCGAGACCGTCACGCCCTTGGGGCGGCCCGTGGAACCGGAGGTGAAGATGACGTACGCCGGGTTGTCCGCGAGGACCGGCCGCAGCAGTTCCTCCGGTCGCACCGGGGTCGCGTCGACCTCGCTCAGGTCCAAGGCGTCGACGTCGAGCACCGAAATGCCCTCGGGCACCGGCACTTCGTCCACCGTCCGCGACAGCACGCAGACCGGCTGCGCCGTCTCCAGCACGTACGCGATGCGTTCGGCCGGATGGTCGGGGTCCAGCGGCACGTACGCGCCGCCGGCGGTCAGCACGGCGTACATGCCGACCACCAGATCCAACGACCTACGGATGCCCAGGGCGACAAGCGATTCCGCGCCGACGCCGCGCGAGATCAGGTGCCGCGCCAGGCGATTCACGCGCTCGTCGAACTCGCGATAGGTCAGCTCGGCGCCCTCGTACACCACCGCCACGCGGTCCGGGTGCGCGGCGGCCGTGCGCCGGTAGCCGTCCAGCAGCAGTTCCGGTGCGACCTCATGCCGGGTGTCGTTCCACTCCACCAGGATTCGATCGCGCTCGGCATTGCCGAAGACGTCGATGTCGGCGACCCGGCCCTTCGGATCGGCGACGAACTCGTCCACGATCCGCAGCAGCCGCGCGGAGATCGCCGCGACCTCGTCGGGCGTGATCCGGCTCAGCAGATGCTTGAGGGTCAGCACGATGGTCGACTCGGCGGTCACCATCACCGTGATCGGGTAGTGCGTGTCGTCGTTGATGCCCGCGTCGGTGACCGACATGCCGTCGATGGAGCTGGTCGCGGCGATCGCGTCCTTGTCCACCGGGTACGACTCGAACACCACCAGCGAATCGAACTGCGCGCCGATGCCCGCGACCCGCTGGATATCGGTCAGGCCCACGTAGTGGTGGTCCAGCAGATCCGCCTGCTCGCCCTGCAAGCGAGTCAGCAGTTCGGCGACGGTGGCGCGCGCGTCCACGAACACCCGCACCGGCAGCGTGTTGATGAACAGGCCCACCATCGACTCGATGCCCGGCAGCTCGGGCGGGCGGCCGGAGACGGTGGCGCCGAACACCACGTCGTCGCGACCGGTCATCCGGCCCACGAGCACCCCCCACGCGGCCTGCACCAGCGTGTTCACGGTGATGCCCAGCTCGGCGCACAGGCGCTTGACCCGCTCGGTGCGGTCGGCGTCGATCTCGACGACCCGCTTGCCGATCTCGTAGGTCTCGTCCAGCGTGGTCTGCGGCGCGAGCTGGGTGGGCTCGTCCACTCCGGCGAGCGCGCGCTGCCAGGTGTCCAGGGACTCCTGCTTGTCGCGCGCGGCCAGCCAGCCGAGGTAGTTGCGGTAGGAGGCCGGGCGCGGCAGCGCGGAGGTGTCGCCGCGGACCGCGTACAGCACCAGCAGATCCCGCATGAGCAGCGGCATCGACCAGCCGTCGAGCAGGATGTGGTGGGTCGTGATGACCAGCTGCCACGCGGTGCCCGCGGTGCGGTACACCGTGAACCGCAGCAGCGGCGGCGCGGACAGGTCGAAGTGCTTCGCACGGTCCTGTGCCACCAGGCGTTTCAGCTCCGCGTCGCGCTCGTCGGCGGGCAGGCCGGTGAGATCGACCTCGTGCCACGGCACGTCGACGTGGTCGAGCACCACCTGCACGGAGTTGCCCTCGACATCGGCGACGAACGCCGTCCGCAGGTTCGGGTACCGCTCCAGCACGGCCTGCGCGGCCACACGCAGCCGGCCGGTGTCGAGCGTGCCGCCCAGGTTGACCACGGCCTGGATGGTGTACACGTCGAACGTCGCCTGGGTCAGCAGCGCGTGGAACAGCAGACCGGACTGCAGCGTCGACAGCGGCCAGACCTCGACCAGCTGCGGGTACTGCCGCTCCCAGCCCTCGACATCGGACTGCGTGGCCCGTACCAGCGGCAGATCCGACGGGGTGTGACCACCGGCGTCGGGGCGTCGGGCGTGCGTGGCGAGCGCGGTGAGGGCCGCGATCCACAGGTCCGCGAACTCCCGCACCGTCGCTTCGTCCAGCAGCCCGGTCGGGTAGGCGAAGGTCGCGCCCAGCTGCGGGCCGTTGTCGCCGTCGGTGACGATCGCGTTGATGTCGATCGTCGCGTTGGCGGGCATGTCGGCGTCCATCAGCGCGTCCAGCTCGCCGAGATCGGCGACCGGCACCCAGCCCAGTTCGGCCATGCCCTCGGGGACGTCTCCGGCGGAAACGCGTCCGAGGTAGTTGAAGCTGACCTGGCCGACGGTGTTCAGGTCCGCACCGGTCGCCGGGTTCAGATAGCGCAGCAGACCGTAGCCGAGACCCTTGTCCGGCACGCCGAGCAACTGCTCCTTGACCGATTTGACGATGCGGCCCACCGACTTTCCGCCCTCGAAGGCGTCGGTCAGGTCCGTGCCCGCCAGGTCCAGGCGGACCGGGTAGACGCTGGTGAACCAGCCCACCGTGCGGGACAGGTCGGCGCCCGGGACCACGGTCTCCTCGCGGCCGTGGCCCTCGAGGCGGATCAGGGCGGCCGATCCGGTCTGCTCACCGCGCAGCTTGGCGATGGCCATGGCCAGCGCGGACAGCAGGCCGTCGTTGACGCCGCCGTGGTAGAGGCTCGGGATGGCGGTCAGCACGGCGTCGGTGACGTCGGCCGGGAGGGTGACCTGCACCCGTTCCACGGTCGCGTTGGTGTCGATCGACGGATCGAAGGCGCGCGAGCCGAGCAGCGGATCCGGCGTGGCCGAAACCTCCTGCCAGAACGGCAGTTCCGCGACGCGGCCGGACGCCGTGGACTCCTCGACCAGGGCGTGGGCCCAGCGGCGCATGGAGGTGCCGTTGGCGGGCAACGTCACCGGCTGGTTCGCCACCAGCTGCGACCACGCCATGGCGAAGTCCGGGATCAGGATGCGCCACGACACGCCGTCGACCACGAAGTGGTGTCCGGCGATCAACAGCACATCGCGGCGATCGTCGAAGGCGAACCACACGAACTGCACCATGGCCGCGTTCGCCGGATCGAGACGGCCCAGTGCCGCATCGTATTCCGCGCTCGCGAGGCGGGTCAGCTCCTCGTCGGAGAGACCGGCGGGCACGTCCACCCGGCGCACCAGGGCGTCGACGTCCACCGCGCCCTGGTCGAGAGCCTCGAATTCCCAACCGGTTTCGAGGTCGCCGAGCAGTCGGGTGCGCAGGACGTCGTGGTGGTCGAAGACCGCGCCGATCGTCGCGACCAGCGTCGCGCGGTCGATGCCGTCGGGCAGCCGCAGCGTCATCGACTGCGAGAACCGCTGGTACGTCGAGCCACTGGCGAGGAACTGCGACATGACCGGCAGCAGCGGGATATCGCCCACGCCGCCGCCGGGCAGCTCGGCCAGACGCTGCCGTTCGGCGGTCGCACCCGAGGCCGCGACCTCGGCCAGACCGGCCACCGACCGCTGCTCGAACACATCGCGCGGGCTGAACACCACGCCGCGTTCCTTGGCCCGCGACACCAGCTGGATCGACAGGATGCTGTCGCCGCCGAGGGCGAAGAACGAGTCGTCCAGACCGACCTGCTCCAGGCCGAGCACATCGGCGAACACCGCGGCGATGATCGCCTCGGTTTCGCTTGCGGGAGCGCGGTATTCGCGCGCGGTGAAGACCGGCTCCGGCAGGGCGCGGCGATCCAGCTTGCCGACCGGGGTCAGCGGGATCTCGTCGAGCACCATGATCGACGTCGGCACCATGTATTCCGGCAGCGTGCCGCCGACGTAGTCGCGCAGTTCCGCCACGTCGACCGAGCGGCCCGCGACCGGGCGCACGTAGGAGACCAGGATGGTCGAGCCCACCTCGGTCTTGTGGCCCAGGGTGACCGCGAAGTCGACGGTCTCGTGGGAGGTGAGCGCGGTGTCGATCTCGCCCAGTTCGATGCGGAAACCGCGCACCTTGACCTGGAAGTCGGAGCGGCCGACGTACTCGACCTCGCCGGACTCGGTCCAGCGCACCACGTCGCCGGTGCGGTACATCCGCTCGCCCACCATGTACGGGTTGGCCACGAACCGTTCCGCAGTGAGGCCCGCGCGGGCGTGGTAGCCGCGGGTCAGCTGGATACCCGACAGGTACAGCTCACCCGCCACGCCGACCGGCACCGGCCGCAGCCGCGAGTCCAGGATCAGCGACCGCATGCCGCGGATCGGGCCGCCGATGGTGACGGTGTCGCCCGGTGCCAGCGCGTCGCTGATGTTGGTCATGATGGTGGTCTCGGTCGGCCCGTACCCGTTGTGCACCGACCGCAGCGGAGCACCCTCGCCGAGCGGGACCGCCCACTTCGTGATCAGATCCGCCGGGACGGCCTCGCCACCGGCGACCAGCACGCGCAGGCTGTCGAGACCGGTCGGGTCGATGGTCGCGAGCGCGGACGGCGTGATGAAGGCGTGCGTGACACCCTCGCCGCGGATCAGCTCGGACAGCTCCTCGCCGCCGTACACGCCGGTCGGCACGACCACCAGCGCGCCGCCCGATCCGACCGCGAGCAGGAACTCGAGGATCGAGGCGTCGAAGCTCGGCGACGCGAAATGCAGTGCGCGCGAATCGGAGTCGAGCGCATATCGCTCGGCCTGCTCGGCGCTGAAGTTGGCCAGCCCGGCGTGGGTGACCACGACGCCCTTGGGCAGACCGGTCGAGCCCGAGGTGTAGATGACGTACGCCGGATGCGCCGGACGCAGCGGCCGCACCCGATCGTCCGCGGTCACGGCCGCGGCGTCGTAGGCCTCCAGGTCCAGTTCGTCCAGGACCAGCCACTCCACCGATTCCGGCAGTTCGTCGCGCACGGCGGCGGTGGTGAGGCCGATCGGCGAACCGGAGTCGGTGACCATGTGCGCGATGCGGTCGGCCGGGTAGGCCGGGTCGATCGGCACGAACGCCGCACCGGTCTTCGTCACCGCCCACTCGGCGAAGTAGGAGTCCGCCGATCGCGGCACCGCGATCGCCACCAGATCCTCGGCGCCGATGCCACGCTCGATCAGCAAGCGCGCCAAGCGGTTCGACCGCTCGTCCAGCTCGCCATAGGACAGCCGGGTGTCCTGGAACACGACCGCGAGCGCCCGCGGATCCCGCGCGACGGCCTCGGCCAGCAGCTCCGGCAGGGTGCGCGGCGGCACCGCCGGTGCACCTGTGCGCGTCACCAGTTCGGCCCGCTCGGCCGCCTCGAGGATCTCCAGATCGCCGACCGGGGTCTCCGGCCGCGTCGCGATCTCGGCGAGCAGCCGCAGGAACCGCTCGGTGAACCGCTCCACCGTGGCCTCGTCGAAAAGGTCACGGGCGAAGGAGAATTCGGCGAGCATCTCGGACCGGTCGGCCGCCTCGCGGACGGTCAGCGACAGGTCGAACTTCTCGATACCGGCCTCGAAATCGACCGCGCCGACGCTGAGTTCGGGCAGTTCGAAGGCGGTCTCGGGCAGGTTCTCGAACGACAGCGCCACCTGGAACAGCGGGTGCCGCGCGGTGGACCGCTCCGGCTGCAGCAGTTCCACCAGTCGCTCGAACGGGATGTCGGCGTGCGCGAAGGCCTGCAGATCGGTGTCGCGGGCCTGGGCCAGCAGTTCGAGGAACGACCGCTGGCCGCGCACCTCGGTGCGCAGCACCACGGTGTTGACGAACATGCCGATCATGTCGTCGAGTTCGGCCTCGCCGCGGCCCGCGATCGGGCTGCCGACGGCGATGTCCTCGGTGCCCGACAGGCGTGCCAGGAAGATCGCGAGCGCGGTGTGGACCACCATGAACAGCGTCGTGTTCTGCTCGGCGGCGATCATCCGCAACGCGGTGCGCAGCTCCACGTCGATCGGGAAGACCACGCGCCCACCGCGATACGACGGTACGTTCGGACGCGGCCGGTCGGCGGGCAGGTTCAGCTCGTCGGGCAGGTCGGCCAGCGCGGTACGCCAGTAGTCGGCCTGCGCGGCGACGAGGCTCTGCGGGTCGTCCTCCGCGCCCAGCACCCGGCGCTGCCAGACGCTGAAGTCCGCGTACTGCACCGGCAGCGGCGCCCAGTCGGGAGCCTCGCCGGCGGAGCGGGCGGTGTAGGCGATCATCACATCGCGGGTCAGCGGGCCCATCGACCAGCCGTCGGCGGCGATGTGGTGGGCCACGAAAACCAGGACGTGCTCGGCGGTTTCGACGGTCGCGCCCGCGCCCGCCGAATCCGAGCCCGTGGTCATGTCGACCACACGCAGGAGCCGCGCCCGCAAGGGAACCTCGGCGGTGACGTCGAAGCCGGTGGAGACCAGCTCGGTGATGGTGTCGCGCAATGCTTCCGGCGACACCGCGACCGGTGTGAGGTCCGGGACGGCCCGGTCGGCGGGCAGCACGATCTGATGCGGGACGCCGTCGGCCTCGGGATAGACGGTGCGCAGGATCTCGTGGCGCTCCACCAGATCGCGCACCGCGGCCTGCAGTGCGTCGATGTCCAGCGCACCGGACAGGCGCACCGCGACCGGCACGTGGTACGCGGCGGACTGCTGATCGAAGCGGTTGAGGAACCACATCCGCTGCTGTGCCAGCGACAGCGGCACCCGTTCCGGGCGCTCCCCCGCCACCAGCGCGGGCCGCCCACCCGAGCCCGCGTGCTGCGCGACCCGGGCGGCCAGACCGGCCACCGTGGAGTACTCGAACAGGTCACGCACCGGAACCCGCGCATCCAGCGCCGCGCTCAACCGCGCGACCACCTGGGTGGCGATCAGCGAGTTGCCGCCGAGCGCGAAGAAGTCGTCGTCGGCGCCGACCCGCTCGACACCGAGCACGTCGGCGAACACACCAGCCACGATCTCCTCGACCGGAGTCGACGGCGCCCGGAACTCGCGCTGCGCGAAAGTCGGGTGCGGCAACGCCTTCCGGTCCAGCTTGCCGCTGGTGTTCAGCGGCAGCTCGGCCAGCTCGACGATCGCGCCGGGCAACATATAGGCGGGCAGCGTCCGAGCCGCCGCCGCCAGCAACTCGGCCTGATCGACGGTGGCGCCCGGCGCGGGCACCACATACGCCACCAACTGGTCACCCAGATCGGACGGCAGCACCAGCGCCACAGCCTGGCTCACCGCCGACTCCGCCAGCAACGCCGACTCGATCTCACCGAGCTCGATCCGCTGCCCCCGGAACTTCACCTGGAAGTCGGTACGCCCGATGTACTCCAGCACCCCCTGCGCATTCCACCGCACCAGGTCGCCCGTGCGGTACATGCGCTCGCCGTCCCCGAACGGGTTGGCCACGAAGCGATCCGAGGTCAGGTCCGGCCGCGCCACATACCCGCGGGCCAGCTGATCGCCCGCGAGGTACAGCTCACCCGCGACACCCGCGGGCACCGGGCGCAGGCGGGAGTCCAGGACGTAGACGCGGGAGTTCCACTGCGGCAAGCCGATCGGCACGCCCGACCGCTCGGCGCCCGTGGCGGGCCAGTAGGTGATCGAGACCGCGGCCTCGGTCGGCCCGTACAGGTTGTGCACGGCCGCGTCGGAGACCGACCGCAGCGCGGCAACGGTTTCCGGCGGCAGTGCCTCACCGATGACGAACACGTCGCGCAGCGTCGGCACCGACCCGGCCGGGGTCTGGGTGGCGAACACGGTGAGCATCGACGGCACGAAGTCGGTGACCGTGACCCGCTGCGCGGCAATGGTTTCCGCGATGTACCGCGGGTCGCGATGGCCGTCGTGGGTGGCGACGACCAGCTTCGCCCCGGCGCGCAGCGGCATGAAGTAGCCCCACAGCGACACGTCGAAGGTGGTGGCCGTCTTCTGGAAGTAGACGTCGTCGGCGCCCATCGGGTACTCGGCGAGCATCCAGCCGGTCTGGTTGTGGATCGCCGCGTGCGAGACCGCCACACCCTTCGGGCGGCCGGTCGAACCGGACGTGAAGATCACGTACGCCGGGTGCTCCGGCAGCACCGGGGCCAGCAGTTCGTCCGGCTCCACCGGGGTGCCCTCGAAGCCGTCGAGGTCCACGGTGTCCATGTGCAGCACCGGGATGTCGTCGGGCACGGGCACGGCGTCGACGGTCGTGCTGAGCACGCACACCGGCTGCGCGGTCGCCAGCACGTGCGCGATGCGCTCGGCCGGATGATCCGGATCCAGCGGCACGTAGGCGCCGCCCGCGGTGATGATCGCGTACATGCCGACCACCAGGTCCAGTGAGCGCCGGATGGCGAGGCCGACCAGCGCTTCCGGCCCGACATCCTGATAGATCAGGCGCCGCGCGAGCACGTTGACCCGCTCGTCGAATTCGCGGTAGGTCAGCTCCGCGCCCTCGAAGGACACCGCGATCCGATCCGGATGCGCGGCGACCGCGCGACGGTAGCCGTCCAGCAGCAGTTCCGGCGCGACCTCGTGACGAGTGTCGTTCCACGCCACCAGGATTCGCTCGCGCTCACCGCCGTCCAGCAGCTCGAGATCGCCCACGGGGGCCTGCGGCGCGGCGACGATCTCACCGAGCAGGCGCACGAAACGGTCCACGAAGCCCTGCACGGTGGCCGCGTCGAACAGATCGCCGGCATAGGTCAGGAAGCCGCCGATCCCGGCCGGCACACCCGACTCGTCGTAGCGGTCCGACACGATCAGATGCAGGTCGAATTGCGACTGCTGGGTGTCGAGTTCGAGCGCGGCGACGGTCAGACCCGGTAGCTCGAGCGTCGACAGCGCCAGGTTCTGGAACGACAGACCCACCTGGAACAGCGGGTGCCGCGCGGTCGAGCGTGCCGGGTTCAGCACCTCGACCAGCCGCTCGAACGGCACGTCGGCGTTCGCGAACGCCTGGAGGTCGGTCTCGCGCTGACGGGCCAGCAGGTCCGTGAACGCCTCGCCCGCGTCCACCCGGGTACGGAAGACCAGGGTGTTCATGAACATGCCGATGAGGTCGTCGAGCGCGGCCTCGCCGCGGCCCGCCATCGGGGTGCCGATCGCGATGTCGTCGGTGCCCGACAGCCGTGCCAGCAGCAGCGCCAGCGCGCTGTGCACGACCATGAACAGCGTCGCGCCCTCGGCGCGGGCCAGTTCGGCCAGCGCGCGGTGCGTGTCGGGATCGATCGCGACCTCGACCCGGCCACCGGCGAACGACTGCACCGCGGGGCGCGGCCGGTCCGACGGCAGGTCGAGCTGTTCGGGCAGGTCCGCCAGCTGCGACCGCCAGTACGAAAGCTGTTCGGCCGCCAGTGATTCCGGATCGCGCTCGCTGCCCAGCAGTTCGCGCTGCCAAATGCTGTAGTCCGCGTACTGCACGGCCAGCGGGGCCCAGCTCGGGGCCTCGCCCGCGGCGCGCGCCGCGTAGGCGGTCATCAGGTCGCGGGTCAGCGGGCCCATCGAGGATCCGTCGCCGGAGATGTGGTGGACCACCACGGCCAGCACGTAGTCGCCCGTGTCGGCGACCCGGTACGCCCGCACGCGCAGCGGCACCTCGGCCGTCACGTCGAACGGCGTCGAGAAGAACTCGATCACGGCGGTTTCGATTGCCGCCGAGTCGATCTCGTACACGGTGAGGTCCGGCGTCGCCTGTGCCGGGGACAGGATCACCTGCACCGGCTGCGGCGTGTCGGGAGCGTCGGGCGCGGTGGTCTCGGGGTAGACCGTCCGCAGCACCTCGTGGCGGGTGACCAGGTCACCGATCGCCGCTCGCAGCGCGTCGACATCCAGCTCACCGGACAGGCGCACCGCCACCGGCACGTTGTAGGCCGCCGACTGCTGATCGAACCGGTTCAGGAACCACATCCGCTGCTGCGCCAGCGACAGCGGAATCCGTTCCGGCCGTTCGACCGCCACCAGGGCCGGTCGTCCGCCCGCACCGGCGTGCTGCTCCACCTTCGCGGCCAGGCCCGCGACGGTCGACGCCTCGAACACCGTGCGCACCGGCACCTGCGCGTCGAGCGCCGCGCCGATCCGGGCCGCCACCTGGGTGGCGATCAGCGAGTTGCCGCCGAGGGCGAAGAAGTCGTCGTCCAGGCCGACCAGGTCCTGACCCAGCACCTCGGCGAAGACGCCGGCCACGATCTGCTCGATCGGGGTCGAGGGCGCGCGGAAGGCCGCGGCCTCGAACTCGGGATCCGGCAGGGCCTTGCGGTCGAGCTTGCCGTTCACGTTGAGCGGCAGGGCCTCCAGCACCACGAATGCCGAGGGCACCATGTAGGACGGCAGCGCCGCGCCGAGCGCGGACTGCACCCGCGCCACATCGATTCCGGCGTCCGCGGAGACCGGCACCAGGTACGCCACCAGCCGATCACCCAGCCGCGCATCCGACTTCGCCAGCACCGCGGTCTGCGCGACCTCGGGCAACGCCAGCAGCGCGGCCTCGATCTCACCCAGCTCGATACGGAAGCCGCGGATCTTCACCTGGAAGTCCGTGCGGCCCCGGTAATCCAGTTCGCCGTCGGCATTCCAGGCCACCAGGTCACCGGTGCGGTACATCCGGCCGCCCGCGCGGAACGGGTCGGCCACGAAGCGGTCCGCGGTCAGGTCGGGGCGGCCGAAGTAGCCGCGCGCCAGCTGCGCGCCCGCCAGATACAGCTCACCCGCGACGCCGTCCGGCACCGGATGCAGGCGCGCGTCGAGGACGTACACCTGGCTGTTCCACTCCGGCGCGCCGATCGACACCGACGCCTGATCGGCATCGGTCACGCGGTGGTTGGTGATCGACACCGCGGCCTCGGTCGGGCCGTACAGGTTGAACAGCTCGGCGTCGTTGGCGCGGCGGAACCGCTGGGCCACCGAGGCGGGCAGCGCTTCGCCGATGGCCAGCACCCGCCGCAGCGAATCCGTCAGCGCGCCACCGGATTCGGTCAGCAGCGCGTCCAGCATCGACGGCACCACGTGCAGCGTGGTCACCCGCTCGCGAGCCATCAGCTCGTCGAGGTAGGCGGGATCACGATGCCCGTCCGGCGTCGCGATCACCAGGCGACCGCCGCACACCGCGGCCGACCAGAATTCCCACACCGACAGGTCGAAGGTCGACGCGGTCTTCAGCAGCACCGCGTCGTCGCCGGTCAGGCCGAATTCGGCCGTCTTCCACTGCAACTGGTTCGCGATCGCCGCGTGCGGCACGGCCACGCCCTTCGGGCGGCCGGTCGAGCCGGAGGTGAAGATCACGTACGCGGTATTCGACGGACGCAGCGGCGCAACACGATCGGCGTCGGCGATCGGCTCGCCGGACACCTCCGACAGCTCCAGCTCGTCGATCCGGACCACATTCGGCACGGTCCCGGCGGCCGGATCGGCGGCCGCGCCCTCGGGATACGCGGCGGCCACCGCGCGCGCGTCGAAACCGCTGTCGGCGTTGGTCAGCACGCACACCGGGTCGGCGGTCTCGAGGATGTAACCCACGCGTTCGGCGGGCTGGTCCGGGTCGACCGGCACATACGCACCACCGGCCGCCGACACCGCATACATCGCCACAACCAGGTCCACCGACCGGCGGAATGCCAGCGCCACACGGGATTCCGCACCCACACCCAGTGCGATCAGGTGCCGCGCGAGGCGGTTCACCCGCTCGCTCAGCTCGGCGTAGGTGACGGTGGTCCCTTCCGGACCGACCAGCGCCACCGCGTCGCCGCGGTCGGCGACCGTCGCGTCCAGCAGCGACGGCAGCGTCGCGGAGCGGTCGGTCGCGAACCCGGTCGCGTTGCGGCCCAGCACGATTCCGGCGCGCTCGGCGTCACCGAGCAGGCCCAGCTCGCCCACCGCCGTGCGCGGCCCGGCGACGATGCCGCCCAGCAGCCGCACGAACCGGCCCACGAAGCCCTCGACCGTCTCGGCGTCGAACAGATCGCTCGCGTAGGTGAGGACGCCCTCGATGCCCGTCGGCGCACCCGACTCGTCGTACCGGTCCGACACGATCAGGTGCAGGTCGAACTGCGACAGCTGGGTGTCGAAGTCCACGCCCGACACCGTCAGTCCGGGCAGGTCCAGGGTCGACAACGCCAGGTTCTGGAACGACAGACCCACCTGGAACAGCGGGTGCCGCGCGGTCGAACGCACCGGGTTCAGCACCTCGACCAGCCGCTCGAACGGCACATCGGCGTTCGCGAACGCCTGGATGTCGGTCTCCCGCTGGCGCGCGAGGAGTTCGGTGAACGCCTCGCCGCCGTCGACCCGGCTGCGGAACACCAGGGTGTTGACGAACATGCCGATCATGTCGTCGAGCACGGCCTCGCCGCGCCCGGCGACCGGGGTACCGATCGCGATGTCCTCGGTGCCCGACAGCCGCGCCAGCAGCACCGCCAGCGCCGTGTGCACGACCATGAACAGCGTCGCGCCCTCGGAGCGCGCCAGACCCACCAGCGCGCGGTGGGTTTCGGCGTCGATCCGCACCGGCACCTTGCCACCGGCGAATGACTGCACCGCGGGCCGCGGGCGGTCCGACGGCAGATCCAGCTGGTCCGGCAGCTCCGCCAGCGCGGTCTGCCAGTAGCTGATCTGCTTGGTAGCCAGCGACTCCGGGTCTTCCTCGCTGCCCAGCAGTTCGCGCTGCCACAGGCTGTAGTCCGCGTACTGCACCGGCAGCGGCGGCCAGTTCGGGGCCTCGCCCGCGGCGCGGGTCGCGTACGCGGTCATCAGGTCGCGGGTCAGCGGGGCCACCGACGAGCCATCACCGGAGATGTGGTGCACCACCATCGCCACCACGTATTCGCGTGGGGCGGAATCGTTTCCGGTCTCCACCTCGAACAGCGCCACGCGCAGCGGCACCTCGCTGGTGACGTCGAAGATCGTCGAGGTCAGCTCGACCACGGCCGCTTCGATCTCCGCCGGGGTGACCGTGCGGACCTCCAACTCCGGAATCGCCCGCGCGACCGGCAGAATCACCTGCACCGGCGCAGACAGCGCATTGGGGGAATCGGACTCCGGCATCTCCGGATAGACCGTGCGCAGCACCTCGTGTCGCGCCACCACGTCACCGATCGCGGCGCGCAGCGCGGCCACGTCCAGCTCACCGGTCAGCCGCACCGCCATCGGCACGTTGTAGGCCGCCGACTGCTGATCGAACCGGTTCAGGAACCACATCCGCTGCTGCGCCAGCGACAGCGGGATGCGCTCGGGCCGCGGCCCGGCCACCAGTTCACGGCGGCCGGAGCCGACCTGGCTCTCCACCCGCGTGGCCAGCGCGCCCACGGTGGACGCCTCGAACAGCAGCCGCACCGGAATCCGGGTGTCGAGCGCGCTGCCGAGCCGGGCCACCACCTGGGTGGCGATCAGCGAGTTGCCGCCCAGCTCGAAGAAGTCGTCGTCCACGCCGATCGGGGTGTCGAGGCCGAGCACGGTCGCGAAGGTGTTCGCGACGATCTCCTCGATCGGGGTCGAGGCCGCCCGGAACTCCCGGACGCCGAACACCGGCTCCGGCAGTGCCCGCCGGTCGAGCTTGCCGTTCGCGCCCAGCGGCAGGGCGTCCAGCACCACGAACGCCGCCGGGATCATGTACGACGGCAGCACCGTGGCCAGGTGCGCGCGCAGGTCGGCGTCGAAGTCGGCGCCGTCGGCCACCGCTCCGGCGACCGGCACCACATAGCCCACCAGCCGCTCACCGGTGTGGCCGTCGGCGCGCACCATGGCCACCGACTGCGCCACCGCCGGGTGCGACCGCAGCGCGTGCTCGATCTCGCCCAGTTCGATGCGCAGGCCGCGCAGCTTGACCTGGAAGTCGGTGCGGCCCCGGTAGATCAGCGCGCCGTCGGCGTCGCGGACCACCAGGTCGCCCGTGCGGTACATGCGAGAACCGTGGGGCCCGAAGGGATTCGCGACGAACCGGTCGGCGGTCATGTCGGCGCGGCCGAAGTAGCCGCGGGCCAGCTGCTCGCCGGACAGATACAGCTCACCCGCGACACCGGTCGGCACCGGGTGCAGTCGCCCGTCGAGCACGTAGGCGTCGGTGTTCCACACGGGCCGCCCGATCGGCACCGCCGTCGCGACGCCGTCCGGGACCACCGCGTGGGTGGCGTTGACCGTGAATTCCGTCGGGCCGTACAGGTTGATCAGCTCGACACCGGACAGGCCCAGCCGCCGGAACGCCTCCACCGCTTCGCCGGTGAACGCCTCGCCGCCGACCAGCAGCGCGCGCAGCGAGGTCAGCGAGCCGGGGTCGGCCGTGGTGGCGAACACCGTCAGCAGCGACGGCACGAACGACGCCAGCGTGATCCGCTCCGCGGGGATCACCTCGGACAGGTACGCGGTGTCGCGATGCCCGTCGGGCACGGCGATCACGGTCCGCGCGCCGATCAGCAACGGCGCCAACGGTTCCCAGACCGAGGCGTCGAAGGTGGCCGGAGTCTTGTACAGCGCCACATCGTCGGCGGTGATGCCGAATTCGGTGATGAGCCAGCGCATCTGGTGGTACAGCGCGGCGTGCGAGATGCCGACGCCCTTCGGGCGGCCGGTGGATCCCGAGGTGAACAGCACGTAGGCCAGGTGCTGCGGGCGCAGCGGGGCCGTCCGCTCGGCATCGGCGAGCGGGGCGTCCGAGTATCCGGACAGGTCCAGCTCGTCGACGACCAGGGCGGGCAGGTCACCGCTGTCGAACCCGTCGCGCGAGGTGGTGAGCACGCATGCCGGAGTGGCGGTTTCGAGCACGTACGCGACGCGCTCGGCGGGCTGGTCCAGATCCAGCGGGACATAGGCGCCACCGGCCTGCAGCACCGCGTGGATCGCGACGACCAGGTCCAGCGACCGCCGCAGTCCCAGCGCCACCCGCACGTCGGGGCCGACTCCGGCCTCGATCAGCTTGCGGGCCAAGCGGTTCACGCGAGCACCGAACTCGGCGTAGGTCAGCGACACCGGCTCGACGGCCAGGCCGGATTCGGCGGTTCCGGCCGACCGGTCCACGATCGCGATCGTGTCCGGGGTCGCCCGCACCTGGGCGACGAACGATTCGACCACCGAGGCAACCGGGTCGAGCCGGCGCTCCACGCCGTTCCAGCCGCGCAGCTGCCGCGCCGCCTCCGGCGCGTCGAGCAGCGGCAGATCGCCTACCGGCCGGTCCGGCATGGTGGTGACGGCCTTCAGCAGCCGCACGAACCAGTGGCCGAACCGCGCGACGGTCTCGGCGTCGAAAAGGTCGGTGGCGTACACGAACTTGGCCGTGATGCCCGCCGGCACGGCGGTCCCGTTGCCGTCCGGCTCCGGGGCCCGCATCCGCTCGGTGAGTTCCACCGCGAGATCGAATTTCGCCGTCTCGATGGGCAATTCGAGCCCGCCGACGGTCAGGCCCGGCAGCTCGAGGGTGATCTGGCGGGTGTTCTGCAGCGACAGCATCACCTGGAACAGCGGGTTACGCGCCTGCGACCGCCGCGGATTCAGGATCTCGACCAGCCGCTCGAACGGCAGATCGGCGTTGCCGAAGGCCGCGATGTCCTCGGCGCGCACGGTCTGCAGCAGATCGGTGAACGTGGTGGCGCCGTCGATCTCGGTGCGCAGCACCAGCGTGTTGACGAACATGCCGATCATGTCGTCGAGCGCCCGCTCGCCACGCCCCGCGACCGGGGTGCCGATCGCGATGTCGGACTCGCCGCTCAACCGCGACAGCAGCACCGCCAGCGCGGCGTGCACGACCATGAACAGCGTGCCGCCCCGGCTGCGCGCGAATTCGGCAAGGTTGGCCTGGATCTCGGCGTCGATGTCGAAGGTGTGCACCGCGCCCCGCCCGGAGGCGACCGCCGGACGCGGCCGGTCCGAAGGCAGGTCCAACTGCTCCGGCACACCGCGCAGCGCGCGGGTCCAGAACGAGATCTGCTGGGAGATCAGCGATTCCGGGTCGTCCTCGGAACCCAGCACATCGCGCTGCCACAGCGCGAAGTCGGCGTACTGCACCTCGAGCGGCTGCCACGCGGGCTCGCCGCCGTCGACGCGGGCGCTGTAGGCGGTCATCACGTCGCGGGCGAACGGGCCCATGGAGAAGCCGTCCGCGGAGATGTGGTGCACCACGATCGCCAGCACGTGCTCGGTCGGGCTCACCTCGAACAGCCCCGCCCGGAACGGCACCTCGACGGTGACGTCGAAGCCGGTCAGCAGCAGCTCCGAAAGCCGCAGCGGCAGTTCGTTCTCCGTGACATCGATCGGCGTCAGGTCCGGGATCACCCGGCCCGTCGCCACGACCTCCTGGAACGCCTCGCCGTCGATCTCGGGGTACATGGTCCGCAGCGATTCGTGCCGCGCCAGCACATCGGCGACCGCGATCTGCAGCGCCTGCCGGTCGAGCAGTCCGGACAGCCGCACCACCACGGGAATGTTGTCGACGGCCGAGCCGGGATCGAAGCGGTTGAGGAACCACATGCGCTGCTGCGCCAGCGACAGCGGCAGCCGCTCGGGGCGCGGCTGCGCGGTCAACGGCTTGCGCATGCCGGCGCCCGAGGGCGACTCGGCGCGGGCCGCCAGCGCGGCGACCGTGGACGCCTCGAAGATCTCGCGCACCCCGAGCTGAGTGTTCAGCGCCGAGGACAACCGCGCCGCCACCTGGGTGGCGATCAGCGAGTTGCCGCCGAGGGCGAAGAAGTCGTCGTCCAGACCGACCCGCTCCAGGCCCAGCACCTCGGCGAAGGTGCCGGCCACGATCTCCTCCACCGGCGTGGTGGGCGCCCGGAAGGTGGCCGCCTCGAACACCGGCGCGGGCAGCGCGCGGCGGTCGAGCTTGCCGGAGGCGTTGAGCGGCAGGGCGTCGAGCACGAGCACCACCGAGGGCACCATGTAGGCGGGCAGCCGCTGCCCGAGGTCCTCGCGCACGGTCTCGACATCGATCGAATAGCCGGATGCCGCAACGACATAGCCGACCAGCTGATCGCCGGTGTGCTGATCGCTGCGCACCACCACGACCGCCTGCGCGACCTCGTCCAGCGCGGTCAGCGCGGCCTCGATCTCGCCCAGCTCGAGGCGCTGGCCGCGCAGCTTCACCTGGAAGTCGGTGCGGCCCAGGTACTGCAGCTCGCCGTCGGCGTTCCACATCACCAGGTCACCGGTGCGGTACATGCGGGAACCGGTGGGGCCGAACGGGTTCGCGACGAAACGGTCGGCCGTCAGGTCCGTGCGGGCCACGTAGCCGCGGGCCAGCTGATCGCCCGCGAGGTACAGCTCACCCGCGATGCCCACCGGAACCGGCCGCAGCCGCGCGTCGAGCGCGTAGACCCGGGTGTTGAACACAGGTCGCCCGATCGGCACCGACTCGATATCGGCGTCGACGACCTCGTGATAGGTGACGTCGACGGCCGCCTCGGTCGGGCCGTACAGGTTGTGCACCTCGGCGCCGGTCAGCTCGCGCAGACGATGCGCCGATCGCGGCGTGAGCGCCTCACCCGAGGCGAACACCAGGCGCAGGTTCAGGCCCTCGCGCTCCGGCCCATCGTCATCCCGGCCCTCCGACCAAACGTCATCCCGGCGTGCTTCTGGCCGGGATCCACCGGTGGATTCCGGCCAAGAGCGTGCCGGAATGACGGGGCTGGATTCCAATTCCGTGACGAACACGGTCAGCATGGACGGGACGAAGTGGGTCACCGTCACGCCCTCGGCGGCGATCAGCTCCGCCAGGTAGGCCGGGTCGCGGTGGCCGTCCGGCCGGGCGACCGCCAGCCGGGCGCCGATCTGCAAGGGCCAGAAGAACTCCCACACCGACACGTCGAAGGTGGCGGGGGTCTTCTGGAGGACGACATCGTCCGCGGTGAGCCCGTACTCCGACTGCATCCACACCAGGCGGTTCACGATCGCCGCGTGCGAGACGGCCACGCCCTTGGGCCGTCCGGTGGAGCCGGAGGTGAAGATCACGTAGGCCGTGTTCTCCGGCCGCAGCGCCGCGCGGCGGTCGGCATCGCTGATCGGCGCGGCCGAATACCCGGACAGGTCCAGCAGGTCGATGCGGACCTGGGCGGTGTCGGTGGCCAGGTCCTCGTCGGAGGTGAGCACGCACACCGGGTCGGCGGTGGCCAGGATGTACTGCGTGCGCTCGGCCGGATGGTCCGGATCCAGCGGCACGTAGGCGCCACCGGCCAGCGTCACCGCGTACATGCCGACCACCAGATCGGCGGAGCGCCGCATGCCCAGGGCCACCAGGGTCTCCGGGCCCACGCCGCGCTCGATCAGCCAGCGTGCCAGTTTGTGTGCGCGCGTGGCGAATTCGGCATAGGACAGAGTTGTCCCCTCGAACGTCACCGCGGTCGCGTCCGGCGTGCGTTCGGCCTGCTCGGCGAACATGGCGGGCAGGGTCGCGTTCGGCACCGAGGCGTCCGCGAGCGCGGCCGCGAGATCGAAATCGGTGGCGTTCCAGCGCGCCACGATCCGCTCCCGCTCGGCGGTCTCGAGCAGTTCGATGCCGCCCACCGGGGCGTCGGGATCGGCGGTGATCGCGGTGAGCACCCGCACCAGCCGGTCGGCGACGCGGCGCACCGTGTCCTCGTCGAACAGGTCGCGCAGGTAACCGGCGCGGATCCGCAGCTGCGCGTCGAGCTGCACGATCAGCGTCAGCGGATAGTGCGTGGCGTCGGTGGCGTCCAGGCCGGTGACCGCCATGCCGTCGATGTCGGCGGCCTGCCGCTGGATGCCCTCGGCGTCGACGGGGTAGGACTCGAACACCACCAGGGTGTCGAACAGTCCGCCGACACCCGCGGCGGCCTGGATCTCCGCCAGCCCCACGTAGTGGTGGTCCAGCAGGTCCGCCTGCTGGCCCTGGGTGCGCACCAGCAGTTCCCGCGCCGACTCCGACTCGTCGAAACGCACGCGCACCGGCACCGTGTTGATGAACAGGCCGACCATGGACTCCACGCCGGACAGCTGCGGCGGCCGGCCGGACACGGTGGTGCCGAACAGCACGTCGTAGCGACCGGTCCAGCGGCCCAGCAGGATTCCCCACGCCGCCTGCAGCACGGTGTTCGCGGTGACGCCCAGGTCGGCGGCCAGCGCCGTGAGCCGGGCGGTGGTCGCCTCGTCGAGTTCGAAGAGGTATTCACCCGACAGCGCGGTGATCTCGCGCCCGGCGTCCGGCCGGGTCAGCAGCGTCGGCTCGGACACGCCGGACAGGGCATGCGCCCACGCCGCGACCGAGGCCGAATGATCCTGCTGCGCAATCCATTCCAGGAAGTGCCGGTAGGAGCGCACGGCCGGCAGCGCGCCGGTGTCGCCGCGAGTGGCGTACAGCACCAGCAGATCCCGCATCAGCAGCGGCATCGACCAGCCGTCGAGCAGGATGTGATGGTTCGAGACGGCCAGCTGCCAGCGGTCCGTCGCCACCTGGATCAGGGTGAACCGGATCAGCGGCGGTTCGGTGAGGTCGAACCGGTTCATCCGGTCGGCCTCGACCAGATCGCTCGCGTCGCCGGTGGCCCGGCGGTCGAATTCCGCCCACGCCACCTCGACGTTGTTCAGCACCAGCTGGACCGGGTTGCCGTCGGAGTCGGTGACGAAGGCCGTGCGCAGATTCTCGTAGCGGTCGACGAGAGCCTGTGCGGCCGAACGCAACCGGGCCGCGTCGAGGCGTCCGGTCAGCGTCAGCACCGCCTGCGCGGTGTACACGTCGACCGACGCCGCGGCCAGCTGCGCGTGGAACTGCAGGCCCGCCTGCAGCGGCGACAGCGGCCACACCTCGCGCAGGGCCGGGAAGCGCTGCTCCCAGCCGTCGATGTCGCGCTGCCCGACCCGCACCAGCGAGAAGTCCGACGGGGTGTGCCCACCGGCCTCGGCCGAATCGGCATGGCGCGCCACGGCTTCCAGCGCCGTCACCCACAACCGGCCGAACTCGGCGACCTCGGCCTCGCTCAGCAGCGTTGTCGGGTAACCGATATTGGCCGACAGCTGGTCGCCGACCACGATGGCGTTGATGTCCAGCGGCGCCATCACGGGCATGTCGGCGTCGTAGCCGCCGCCGAGCGCGCCGAGTTCGGCCGCGGGAATCCAGCCGAAGCCGCGCATCGCCTCGGGCACCGCGCCCTCGGCGACCCGGCCCAGGTAGTTGAAGCTCACCTGGCCGGGCAGCTGCTCGGGCAGCCGGGCCGCGGTCTCGGGGTTCAGGTAGCGCAGCAGGCCGTAGCCCAGGCCCTTGTCCGGGACCGCGAGCAGCTGCTCCTTGATGGCCTTGACCGCCGGGCCCATGGCCGGGCCGCCGGTCAGCGCCGCGTCGATGTCGATGTCGGACAGGTCGAATCGCACCGGGAAGATCGCGGTGAACCAGCCGACCGTGCGGGACAGGTCCGCGCCGGGCACCACGTCCTCTTCGCGGCCGTGGCCCTCCATCCGGACCAGTACCGAGTCACCGGCGCCGGAGGCGACACGGCTCGCCCGCCACTTCGCCACCGCCAGCGCCAGCGCGGTCACCAGACCGTCGTTGACACCGCCGTGGAACAGCTCGGGCACGGTGTTCAGCAGGGCGCGGGTGGTCTCGGCCGACACCTCGACCCGATGCCGCTCGAGCACGCCGGACACGTCGACGGCCGGATCGAGCGGCCGCTCGGTGAGCAGCGGGTCGGGTCCGTCGACCACCGCGCGCCAGCGGTCCAGCTCGGCGCCGCGCTCGGCCGCCTGCCGCTCCAGCGCGTGCGCCCAGGTGCGCATGCTGGTGGCGGGCGCGGCGAGTTCCGGTGTCTGGCCGGACGACAGCTGTCCCCAGGCCGCCACGAAGTCCGGCACCAGGATGCGCCACGACACACCGTCGATGACGAGGTGGTGGGCGATCACGACGAGACGACCGGAACGATCGGCCGTGCTCGGCGCCAGCCACACGAACCGGATCACCACGCCCGCTTCGGGATCCAGCCGGTCCAGCGCGGAATCCAGTGCGGCGGAGGCGATCTCGAACAGCTCGGCGTCGTCGGCGGCGGCGTCGAACTCGACCCGCTCGAGCAGCGCGTCGATGTCGACGGTGCCCGGCGCGGCGGTCTCCACGATCCATTCCGCGCCCGCGTGCCGGCGCAGCCGCGCCCGCAGCATGTCGTGGCGATCCACGACCGCGGCGATCGTCGAGGCGATACCGGCGCGGTCGATGCCGACCGGAAGTTCCAGTGCCAGCGTCTGATTGAAGCGGCCGAACGAGCCCGGCCGCTCCACCATGAACCGCACCACCGGGGTGAGCGGCATGGTGCCGACGCCGCCGCCGGGCAGCTCGGCCAGCACCGGCTTGGCATCGCCGGTCGCGCTGCCGGTTTCGGCGACGCTCGCCAGCCCGGCGACGGTGCGCTGCTCGAAAACGTCACGCGGCGTGAAGATGACGCCGCGCGCCTTGGCCCGAGACACCAGCTGGATCGAGACGATGCTGTCGCCGCCGAGGGCGAAGAACGAGTCGTCTACGCCGACCCGCTGCGTACCGAGCACCTCGGCGAAGACCTCGGCGATGGTCCGTTCCAGCGGCGTGCGCGGCGCGCGGAACTCCGCCTCGGTCTCGAAGACCGGTTCCGGCAGCGCCCGGCGGTCCAGCTTGCCGACCGGGGTCAGCGGGATGCTGTCGAGCACCATGATCGAGGAGGGCACCATGTAGGTCGGCACCCGCTCCTCGAGGTGCGCCTTCAGGTCCGCGGTGTCGATCGAACGGCCCGGCGCCGCAACCACATACGACACCAGCACGACCGCGCCCGCGACGTTCTTGTGCCCGATGGTGGTGGCGAAGTCGACGGCCTCGTGCGCGGTCAGCGCGGTGTCGATCTCGCCCAGTTCGATGCGGAAACCGCGCACCTTCACCTGGAAGTCGGAGCGGCCGACGTATTCCAGGCGGTATTCGGTGTGACCGGCGGGACGCGGCCGCGAGGTCCAGCGCACCACGTCACCGGTGCGGTACATCCGCTCACCCGGCACGAACGGGTTCGCGACGAAGCGGTCGGCGGTCAGCGCGGCGCGCGCGTGGTAACCGCGCGTGACCTGAATGCCGGCGACGTACAGCTCACCGGCTACCCCGTCGGGCACCGGCTGCAACCGGTTGTCCAGCACCAGCGACCGCATGCCGCGGTTGGGTCCGCCCATGGTGAGCGCGTCGCCGGGCAGCAGCGGCTCGCCGATATTGACCACGATGGTGGTCTCGGTCGGGCCGTAGATGTTGTGGAACGCGCGGACCACGCCGCTGTCACCGAGCGGCACGGCCCACTTCGCCAGCAGCTCGGGCGAATACGCCTCGCCGCCGACCGCCAGCACCCGCAGGCTGTCCAGGTTGTGCGGCTCCAGCGTCGCCAGCGCCGCGGGGGTGATGAACAGGTGGGTGACCTGCTCGCGCCGGATCAGCTCGTACAGCTCCTCGCCGCCGAACACGCCGGTCGGGACGATCACCAGGGCGCCACCGGGCCCCACGGCGAGCAGCAGCTCCATGATCGACGCGTCGAAGCTCGGCGAGGAGAAATGCAGTGTGCGCGAATCGGAGTCGAGCTCGTACCGCGCCACCTGCTCGGCGCTGAAGTTGGCCAGACCGGCGTGCGGCACCACGACGCCCTTGGGCACACCGGTGGAACCGGAGGTGTAGATGACGTACGCGAGGTTGTGCGGACGCAGCGGCCGCACTCGATCCTCGTCGGTCACGGCCGCGGCGGCGTGGGCGTCCAGATCCAGGTCCTCGAGCACCAGCCACTCGACCGAATCCGGCAGCTGATCGCGCACGGAGGCCACGGTCAGACCGACCGGCGAGCCCGAGTCGGTGAGCATGTGCTCGATGCGGTCGGACGGATAGGTCGGGTCGATCGGCAGGAACGCCGCACCCGACTTGGTCACCGCCCACTCGGCGAAGTAGGAGTCCGCCGATCGCGGCACCGCGATCGCCACCAGGTCCTCGGTGCCGATGCCGCGCTCGATCAGCAAGCGCGCCAAGCGGTTCGACCGCTGATCCAGCTCGCCGTAGGACAGCCGGGCGCCCTGGAACACCACGGCCGTCGCCGCCGGATCGCGGGAGACCGCGGCGGCCAGCAGCTCGGGCAGCGTGCGCGCCGGGACCGCGGGGCCGCCGGTGCGCGCCACCACGTCCGCGCGCTCGGTGGCGTCCAGGATGTCGATGGCGCCGACCGCGATCTCCGGATCGGCCGCGACCGACTCCAGCACCCGCTGCCAGCGCGTCACGATGGCGTCGGCCGTCGACTCGTCGAACAGCTCCGTCGCGTAGGTCAGCGCCAGCGCCATGCCGTTCGCCGCGGTCTGGTCCGAGAGCGTGAACTGCAGGTCGAAGCGGGCGATGTTCTCCTCGAGATCCAGCGCCGACACGGTCAGGCCGGGCAGGTCCAGCGTCGGCCGTTCCATATTCTGGAACGACAGCGCCACCTGGAACAGCGGGTTGCGAGCCTGCGAGCGCTCCGGCGCCAGCAGGTCCACCAGTCGCTCGAAGGGCACGTCGGCGTTGCCGAAGGCCTCCAGGTCGGTGTGGCGCACCCGGTCCAGCAGCGCGGTGAACGGCTCGGCCGCCTCGATCCCCGTGCGCAGCACCAGGGTGTTGACGAACATGCCGACCAGATCGTCGAGCGCGGCCTCGCCGCGGCCCGCGATCGGCGTGCCGACGGCGATGTCGTCACCACCGGACAGCCGCGCCAGCAGCACCGCCAGCGCGCTGTGCATCACCATGAACAGCGACGAACCCCGTTGCCGGGCAACATCTTCCAGCTTGGATACCAGCTCCGGCGACAGGCTGCGGTGCAGCGTCGCGCCGCGGTGGGACGCGACGGCGGGCCGCGGCCGGTCGGCCGGCAGGGTCAGCTCGTCCGGGATCCCGTCCAGCGCGCGCTGCCAGTAGCCGACCTGCGCGGCCAGCAGCGACTGCGGATCGTCCTCGGATCCCAGCACCTCGCGCTGCCACATCGCGAAGTCGGCGTACTGCACCGGCAGCGGCGCCCAGCCCGGGGCCGTGCCCTGGGTGCGCGCGGTGTAGGCGGTCAGGACGTCGCGGGCCAGCGGGCCCATCGAGAAGCCGTCGGCCGCGATGTGGTGCACCACGACCACGAGCACGTGTTCGTCCTGCACCTGCCCGGTGGCGCCGTCGGTCTCGACCCGGAACAGCCGGGCCCGCAGCGGCACCTCCTCGGCGACGTCGAAGCCGTCCGAGGCGAATTCGCCTGCCGCGCGGGCGAGTTCGCTCTCCGCGATCGGGTACGCCAGCAGGTCCAACGCGATCTGCTCGGCGGGGACGGTCACCTGGGTGGCGGCGCCGTCCTGCTCCGGGTAGCGGGTGCGCAGCGACTCGTGCCGCCGCACCACGTCGAAGATGGCCAACTTCAGTGCGGCGCTGTCCAATTCGCCGGACAGCCGGATCGCCAGCGGCAGGTTGTAGGCCGAGGACGAGGTGTCGTACTGGTTGAGGAACCACATGCGCTGCTGCGCGAACGACAGCGGCACCGGCTGCGTCGCCGAGCGCTCCCGCGCCACCAGGCGCGGGCGGGACTCGCCGCCGGTGTGCGACTCCAGCCGCGCCGCCAGCGCCTCCACGGTCGGGGCCTCGAACAGCGCGCGCACCGCGACGGAGATGCCCAGTTCGGTGCCGATTCGCGCGACCACACGGGTGGCGCTCAGCGAGTTGCCGCCGAGCGCGAAGAAGTCGTCGTCCAGGCCGACCCGGGCGAGTTCCAGCACGTGCGCGAAGACCGCGGCCACCGTCTCCTGCACCGGCGTCTCCGGCGCCCGGAAGGCGCGGGCCTGCACGGCCGGTGCGGGCAGCGCGCGACGATCCAGTTTTCCGTTGACGGTCAACGGGATCCGGTCCAGCACCACGAACGCCGAGGGCACCATGTAGGACGGCAGATCCGCGGCGGCGCCGTCGCGGACGGCCTCGAGTTCCAGCGCGGTGTCGCGATCGGGCACCAGGTAGGCGACGATGCGCTGGTCGCCGGGCTGGTCCTCGCGGACGATCACGGCGGCCTGCGCCACGCCCGGCTGGGCCAGCACCGCGGCCTCGATCTCGCCGAGTTCGATGCGGAAGCCGCGGACCTTCACCTGATCATCGGCGCGGCCGAGGTATTCCAGCTCGCCGCGGCGGTTCCAGCGCGCCACGTCGCCGGTGCGGTACAGCACCGACCCGGAGTCGTCCGCGTCGCCCGCGAAGGGGTTCGCCACGAAGCGGGCGGAGGTCAGATCCGCGCGCCCCAGATAACCGCGGGACAGCTGCGGTCCGGCGACGTACATCTCCCCGGCCACGCCGACCGGCACCGGGCGCAATCGGTTGTCCAGCACGTAGACCCGCAGCCCGGCGATCGCCCGGCCGACCACGCTGCCGGTGGCGGCGGCGATGGTGGCGGCGTCCAGCGCGCGGTAGGACACATGCACCGTGGTCTCGGTGATGCCGTACATGTTGACCAGTCGCGGCACCGAATCACCGTGGCGGGCAACCCAATCGGCGAGACGGCGCAGCTCCAGCGCCTCACCGCCGAAGACGACGTAGCGCAGCGACAGCGGCCGCAGCTCGGAGTCCGGGTGGTAGGACTGCTCCTCGGCGAGTTCGGCGGCGGCCAGCTGGTAGAACGCCGACGGGGTCTGGTTGAGCACCGTGACCCGTTCGCGGCGCAGCAGTTCCAGGAACTGCTCCGGCGAGCGGGAGGTGTAGTAGTCGACCACCACGAGGGTGCCGCCGAACAGCAGCGGGCCCCACAGCTCCCACACCGAGAAGTCGAAGGCGTAGGAGTGGAACATCGTCCACACGTCGCCGGGGCCGAATCCGAATTCGCGATCGGTATTGGCGAACAGCCGCACCACGTTCCGATGCTCGACCGCGACGCCCTTGGGGCGGCCGGTCGATCCGGAGGTGTAGATGACGTAGGCGATGTTCTTCGCGGTCAGCGGCGCGATCCGGTCGGCGTCGGTGATCGGGCCCTCGCCCGCGTCGACGACATCCGGCACGTCCATGCCGAAGTCGTCCATGAGGACGCGCGGCAGCCCTGGCGGCAACTCGACATCCACACTGCTGTCGATGATCACGCTCGCGGGCGCGGAGTCCGCGAGCACGTAGGCGATGCGGTCGGCCGGGTTGTTCGGGTCGACGGGCACATAGCCCGCACCGGTCTTGATCACCGCGAGCAGCGCGACCACCAGATCGGCCGAGCGCGGCAGCAGCACCGCGACCAGCGTCTCCGGTCCCGCGCCGTCCTCGATCAACCTGCGCGCCAGCTGATTCGCGCGCTGGTCCAGCGACGCGTAGGTGACCCGGTCGTCGCCGAAGGTGACGGCGACCCGGTCGGAGTGCGCGGCCACGGCGGCGTCGAACAGGTCCGACAGGGTCGCGGTGCGATCGTCGAAACGCCCGCTCTGCCCGTCTTTTCCGGAGGAGACCCAGCGCTGCGAGACGTCCAGCCGCTCGGCCTCGCCGAGCAGGTCGATATCGCCGACGACCGCGGCCGGATCCTCGGCGATGCTGCGCAGGATCCGCACGAAGCGGTCGGTGAACGCGGTGATCGTCTCGGGGTCGAACAGATCGGTGGCGTAGTTCCACGACAGCGCCAGATCGCTGCCGGTAGCCGCCGAGCCGACCGTCAGCTGCACATCGAATTTCGCTGTGCCCGCGTCGAATTCGACCACCTCGAGGTCGAGTCCGGGCAGCGCGACGCGGGCGGCGTCCTGCTGCCCGGCCGCCTCGAAGGTCAGCGCGACCTGGAACAGCGGGTGGTGCGCCTGCGAGCGCACCGGGCTCAGCACGTCGACCAGCTGCTCGAACGGCACGTCGGCGTGCGCGAACGCGGCCAGGTCGGTGCGGCGGACCTCATCGAGCAGTTCGGTGAAGCTCGCGCCGGGGCGCACCTCGGTACGCAGCACCAGCGTGTTGACAAACATGCCGATCAGGTCGTCGAGGGCGCGCTCGCCGCGGCCCGCGATCGGGGTGCCGATGGCGACGTCGGCGCTGCCGGCCTGGCGCGCGGCCCAGGTCGCCAGGGCCGCGTGCATCAGCATGAACAGCGTCACGCCGCGCGAACGGGCCAGTTCCACCAGTGCCGTGTGCAGTTCGCCGTCGATCGAGAACTCGTGCGTGGCACCGGCATTGGAGGCGACCTCGGGCCGCGGCCGGTCGGTGGGCAGCTCCAGCTGATCGGGCAGATCGCGCAATTGCTCGGTCCAGTAGGCGATCTGGCGGGCCGCCTGGGACTGTGGGTCGCGCTCGTCGCCGAGCACCTCGCGCTGCCACAGCGCGTAGTCGGCGTACTGCACCTCGAGCGGCGCCCACTGCGGGACCTCGCCCTGCGCGCGGGCGGTGTAGGCGGCGACGATGTCGCGCAGCAGCGGCCGCAGCGAGAAGCCGTCGGCGCTGATGTGGTGGGCCACCAGCACCATCACGTGCTCGCCCGGGGCCGTCGTGAGCAGCGTGGCCCGGAACGGCAGATCGCGGGTGACATCGAAGAACACCCCGGCGAGCGCGGCCACCCGGGCGGGCAGCTCGTCCGCCGCGACGGTCTCGGTGGCGAGGTCGAACGCCGCCTCGCCGACGGACAGCACGCGCTGGTAGCCGACGCCCTCCACCTCGGGGTAGACGGTGCGCAGCGACTCGTGCCGGGCGAGCACGTCCCGCACGGCGGCGGCGAACGCCGCCACGTCGAGCTCGCCGCTCATCCGGACCGCGGTCGGGATGTTGTTGACCGCGGTGCGGCTGTCGAACCGGTTCAGGAACCACATCCGCTGCTGTGCGGGCGACAGCGGCACCAGCCGCGCCTGCTCACCACCGGGCAGCAGCACCGGCTGGGGGCGCTGCCGCGCGGTGAGCGGAGTCCGGCCGCCCTGTCCCGCATGCGATTCCACGCGCGCCGCGAGCGTGACCACGGTCGAGGCCTCGAACAGCAGGCGCACCGGCACCTCGGTGTCGAGGGCCGCGCCGAGGCGGGCGGCGACCTGGGTGGCGATCAGCGAGTTGCCGCCCAGTTCGAAGAAGTCGTCGTCGAGACCGACCCGCTCCAGCCCGAGCAGTTCGCCGATGGTGTCGGCCACGGCCTGCTCGGCCGGGGTGACCGGCGCGCGGAACACCTTGGCCGCGAAGGTCGGCGCGGGCAGCGCCCGGCGATCCAGCTTGCCGGAGGCGTTCAGCGGGAACTCGTCCAGCACCACGAACGCCGTCGGCACCATGTACGCCGGAAGGCGCTGAGACAGTTCGGTTTTCACCGATTCCGTAGCGATCGACGTGCCCGCGACGGGCACCAGGTAGGCCACCAGCTGGTCACCGGCGCGCTCGTCGGCGCGCACCACGACCACCGCCTGGGCGACCGATTCGAGAGCGGTCAGCGCCGACTCGATCTCGCCCAGTTCGATGCGCTGGCCGCGCAGCTTCACCTGGAAGTCGGTGCGGCCCAGGTATTCCAGCTCACCGGCGGGGGTCCACACCACCAGGTCGCCGGTGCGGTACAGGCGTTCACCGTCGCCGAACGGACTGGCGACGAATCGGTCGGCGGTCAGGTCCGGACGTGCCACGTAACCGCGCGCCAGCTGCGCGCCCGCCAGATACAGCTCACCCGCGACACCCACGGGGACCGGCTGCAACCGGTCGTCGAGCACGTAGACCTTGGTGTTGAACACCGGCGCGCCGATCGGCACCGAGCCGGTGTCGGCGTCGGTGACCTCGTGATACGTCACGTCGACGGCGGCCTCGGTCGGGCCGTACAGGTTGTGCAGGCGCGCGCCGGTCAGCTCGCGCAGCCGCTGCGCGGTGGCGGCGGGCAGCGCCTCACCGGAGGCGAAGACGTTGCGGAGCTTCAGCTCCCGGTCATCCCGACGGAACTCCAGGTCCCCGTCGGCAGACAGCTGGCTCACGAAGATCGCCAGCATCGACGGCACGAAGTGGGTGACCGTGACGCCCTCGGCCGCGATGAGGTCGGCCAGGTAGACCGGGTCGCGGTGGCCGTCGGGCTTGGCCACCACCAGCCGGGCGCCGACCTGCAAGGGCCAGAAGAACTCCCACACCGACACGTCGAAGGTCGCCGGGGTCTTCTGCACCACCACGTCGTCGGCGGCCAAGCCGTACTGGGCGTGCATCCACACCAGGCGGTTGACGATGGCCGCGTGGCTCACCGCCACGCCCTTCGGGCGGCCGGTCGAACCGGACGTGAAGATCACGTACGCGGTGTTCGACGGGTACAGCGGCGCCACGCGATCGGCGTCGGTGAGCGGCCCGTCCGCGAATTCGTCCAGCTCCAGCCGGTCGATCTCCACCGCGCGGTCGTCGCTCGGCAGGTCGGCCGCGTCACGCGAGGTGGTCAGCACCCGCACCGGCCGGGCCGTGTCGAGGATGTAGCGGGTCCGGTCGGCGGGGTGGTCCGGGTCCAGCGGCACGTACGCGCCACCGGCCGCGGTCACCGCGTACATGCCGACGACCAGCTCGATGGAGCGCCGCATGCCCAGGGCGACAAGCGATTCCGGCCCGACACCGGCGTCGATCAGCCAGCGCGCCAGCCGGTGCACCCGGGCGGCGAACTCGGCGTAGGACAGACTTGTCCCCTCGAACGTCACCGCGGTCGCCTCGGGACCGCGCGCCACCTGGGCCTCGAACAGCGACACCAGGGTCGCGGCGGCGTCGTCGGAGACCCGCGGCAGCGCCGCGTCCAGCGGGAACTCGGTGTCGTTCCAGTACCGCAGCACCAGGGTGTGCTCGGTGGCGTCGAGCAGTTCCAGATCGCCGACGCGCAGGGTCGGGTCGGCGGCGACGCTGTTCAGCACGCGCAGGAACCGCTGCACGAAGGTCTCGGCGAACTCCGCGTCGAAAAGGTCTGCGGCATAGACGAGTTCGGCGTCCATCGCGGCGGCGTCGCCGACCTGCTCGGACAGCGTCAGCTGCAGATCGAACTTCGCGGTAGGCGTGTCGACGCCGAGTTCGGACACCGTCAGGCCGGGCAGTTCCAGCGCGGTGTGGCCGAGGTTCTGGAACGTCAGCATCACCTGGAACAGCGGGTGGCGGCCCGGCGCGCGGGCGGGCTCGAGCACCTCCACCAGCCGCTCGAACGGCACGCCGGCGTGCGCGAACGCGGCCAGGTCGCGCTCGCGCGCCTGGGCCAGCAACTCGGTGAACGGGGCGCCGGTGTCGACCTCGTTCCGCAGCACGAGGGTGTTGACCACCATGCCGACCAGGTCGTCGAGCGCCTGCTCGCCACGACCGGCGACCGGGGTGCCGATCGCGATGTCGGAGGTACCGCTCAACCGGGCCAGCAGGGCCGCGAAGGCGCTGTGCACCACCATGAACAGCGTGGCGCCGTGCCGGCGGGCGACCGCGCCGAGACCGTCGACCAGCGCGCCGGGCACCTGGAACCGGTGGGTCCCGGCCTGATACGCGGCGACCGCCGGGCGGGGCCGGGTGGCCAGGCGCAGTTCGTCCGGAAGGCCGGCCAGCGCGCCGCGCCAGTAGTCGAGCTGCTCGGAGATCAGCGACCGCGGGTCGTCCTCGGAGCCGAGCGTATCCCGTTGCCACAGCGCGTAATCCACGTACTGGACGGGCAGCGGCGACCAGTCCGGCACCTGGCCCGCGGTGCGTGCCAGGTACGCGGTCATCAGGTCGCGCACCAGCGGGCGCATCGAGAAGCCGTCGGCCGCGATGTGGTGGGCGACCACGACCAGGACACGGTCGTCGGCGCCGAGTTCGTAGACGCGCAGCCGCACCGGCGGTTCCGCGGTGACATCGAACCCGCGGGCGATGAATTCGCCGACCACCGACAGCAATTCGTCGGCGTGCACCGCGACCACGTCGATGTCCGGGGTCGCCTGGGCGGACGGCAGCACCCGCTGGTAGCCGATGCCGTCGGCGGAGGGGTAGATGGTGCGCAGCGACTCGTGCCGCGCCACCACGTCCGCGACCGCGCCGCGCAGCGCGTCCAGATCGAGGTCGCCGGTGAAGCGGACGGCGACGGGGATGTTGTTGGCGGCGGAATCGGTGTCGAACCGGTTCAGGAACCACATGCGCTGCTGTGCCAGCGACAGCGGCGGGCGTTCGGGCCGGGTACGGGCCGTCAGCGGCTTGCGCACACCGGTTCCCGCGCGGGCCCCGACCCGGGCGGCCAGTCCGGCCACCGTCGGCGCCTCGAACAGCACCCGCACCCCGACCTCCGCGTCGAGCGCGGTGGCCAGCCGGGCGGTGACCTGCGTGGCGATCAGCGAGTTGCCGCCGAGGGCGAAGAAGTCGTCATCGGCGCCGACGCGCTCGACGCCGAGCAGATCGGCGAAGATGCCCGCCACGATCTCCTCGAGCGGCGTGGCCGGGGCCCGGAAGTCGCGCGGCGCCAGTTCGGGTTCCGGCAGCGCCTTGCGGTCCAGCTTGCCGACCGGGGTCAGCGGGATCTCGTCGAGCACCATGATGGCCGTCGGCACCATGTAGGCGGGCAGCCGGTCGGCGACGTGCGCCGACAGCGCGGTGACATCCACGGCGTGCCCGGCGACCGGTCGGACGTACGACACCAGGAACGTCGAGCCCGCGTCGTTGTTGCGGCCGATCGTCACCGCGAAGTCCACGTCCGGGTGGGTGGTCAGCGCGGCGTCGATCTCGCCCAGTTCGATGCGGAAACCGCGGATCTTCACCTGGAAGTCGTTGCGGCCCACGTATTCCACGACCGGGTCGCCCGCGCCGTCGCGCCGCCAGCGCACCACGTCGCCGGTGCGGTACAACCGCTCGCCCGGGGCGCCGTAGGGATCGGCTACGAAGCGGTCAGCGGTCAGCGCCGGGCGCGCGAGATAGCCGCGCGCCAGCTGGATGCCGCCGACGTACAGCTCACCGACGACGCCCTCGGGCACCGGCCGCAGCCGCGCGTCGAGCACCAGCGCGCGCATGCCGCGCACCGGGCCGCCGATGGTCACCAGTTCACCGGGCAGCAGGCGGCCGCTGATGTTGGTGGCGATCGTCGCCTCGGTCGGGCCGTAGGCGTTGTGCAGTCGGCGCTCACCCGAATTACCGGGCACCACAGACCATTTCGCGACCAGATCGGCCGACAGCGCCTCGCCGCCGGCGATGATGGCGCGCATGCCGGTCAGCGCCGCCGGATCCAGCGAGGCCAGCACCGACGGCGTGATCAGGCCGACCGTGACGCCCTCGCGGGAGATCAGCTCGCCGAGTTCGTCGCCGCCGTAGGTGCCCGGCGGCACCACGACCAGCGCGCCGGCCGAGCCGACGGCCAGCAGCAGTTCCAGCACCGAGGCGTCGAACGACGGCGACGCGAAGGCCAGGGCGCGCGAATCGCCGTCCAGGCCATAGCGTTCCACTTGCTCGGCGCCGAAGTTCGCCAGACCGGCGTGGCTGACCACCACGCCCTTGGGCACACCGGTGGAGCCGGAGGTGTAGATCACGTAGGCGATGTGCTCGGGGTGCAGCACACCCGTGCGATCGGCATCGGTGACCGGGTCGGCGGACTGCGCCGCGACCTCGGTCGCGAACTCCGGCGCGTCGACCACCAGCCACTCGCCGTCCGCGATCGGCGGCAGCCCGTCGACCTCGGCGGCGAGCGTGATGCCCAGGCGCGCACCGGAATCCGACATCATGTGGGTGATGCGGTCGGCGGGGTACGCCGGATCGACCGGCAGGAACGCCGCACCGGCGCGGGCCACCGCCCACACCGCCCGGACCTGCTCGATCGACCGCGGAATCGCCACGGCCACCAGCACATCCGGCCCGGCGCCGCGGGCGATCAGCGCCCGCGCGAGCCGTGCGGACGACTCGTCCAGCTCGGCGTAGGTCAGCGCGCGGCCCTCGAACACCACGGCGTGGCGCCGCGGGTCGGCCGCCGCGGCCGCCGCCATCAGCTCCGGCATCGTGCGCGGTGCGACGGCCGGGCCGCCGGTCCGGTTCAGCAGTTCGGCGCGCTCGGCCGCCGCGAGGATCTCCAGTTCGCCGACCGGCAGTTCCGGCCGCTCGGTGATCTCCTCCAGCAGCCGCATGAAGCGGCCCGCAAACTCCTGCACCGTGTCGTCGTCGAAAAGGTCGCGGGCGAAGGAGATCTCGCCCAGCATGCCGCCGTCGGAGCCCTGCCCGGCCTCCCGAAGGGTCACGGCCAGATCGAATTTCGCGGTGTCGACCTCGAAATCGACCGTGGAGACCCGCAATCCGGGCAGCTCGAAGGTGTTCTCCGGCAGGTTCTCGAACGACAGCGCCACCTGGAACAGCGGGTGCCGCGCCTGCGACCGCGCCGGGTTGAGCACCTCGACCAACCGCTCGAACGGCACGTCGGCGTGCGCGAACGCCTGCAGGTCGGTGTTGCGGGCCTGCGCCAGCAGTTGCGCGAAGGTCTTGGCGCCGTCGACGTCGGTGCGCAGCACCAGCGTGTTGACGAACATACCGATCAGGTCGTCGAGCGCGGCCTCACCGCGACCGGCGACCGGTGTGCCGATGGCGATGTCGGAGCTGCCCGACAGCCGGGCCAGCAACACCGCCAGCGCGCTGTGCATGACCATGAACAGCGACGCGTTGTGCCTGCGACCGAGTTCCAGCAGGCGGACCTGCGTCTCGGGCGCGATCACGAACGAGTGCACGCCGCCGCGGTAGGACGCCACCGCGGGCCGCGGGCGATCCGCGGGGAGCACCAATTCGTCGGGGAGATCGGCGAGTTCGCGCTGCCAGTACCGGATCTGGTCGGAGATCAGCGAACTCGGGTCGTCCTCCGAGCCCAGCATCTCGCGCTGCCACAGCGCGTAGTCGGCGTACTGCACCGGCAACTGCACCCACGCGGGCTGTTCCCACATGGTGCGCGCGGCGTAGGCGATCATCACGTCGCGGGCCAGCGGGCCCATCGACCAGCCGTCGGCGGAGATGTGGTGCACCACCATGCCGAGCACGTACTCGGACTCGCTGACCTCGAACAGCCGGGCGTGCAGCGGCACCTCGTTGGTGACGTCGAACGCCATCGAGGCCAGCTCGATCAGGTGCGCGATCAGGTTGCCCTCGTTGACCGGGACCGGCGTCAGGTCCGGAACGATCTGCGCGGCGTCGAGCACCACCTGCACCGGCGCACTGCCGGTCTCGGGGAACACGGTGCGCAGCGACTCGTGCCGGTCGATCACGTCGATGACCGCGACCTGCAGCGCCGCCACATCCAGATCGCCGGAGAGCCGGATCGCGACCGGGATGTTGTTGACCGCCGAGGAGGTGTCGTAGCGGTTGAGGAACCACATGCGCTGCTGTGCCAGCGACAGCGGCACCTGCTCGGGACGCTCGCGGGCCACCAGCGCCTTGCGCGCGCCGTCTCCGGCGTGCGACTCCACCCGCGCCGCGAGCGCGGCAACGGTGCTGGCCTCGAACAGCATTCGGACCGGCACCCGGGTGTCCAGCGCGATGCCCAGGCGGGAGGCGACCTGGGTCGCGATCAGCGAGTTGCCGCCCAGATCGAAGAAGTCGTCGTCCACGCCGACGCGCGCGACGCCGAGCACCTCGCCGAAGATCTGCGCGACGATTTCCTCGATCGGCGTTGTCGGAGCACGGAATTCGGAGACCGCGAACAGCGGTGCGGGCAGTGCCCGGCGGTCCAGCTTGCCGGAGGCGTTGAGCGGGAACTCCGCCAGCGCCACGATCGCCGACGGCACCATGTAGATCGGAAGCCGTTGCACCAGTGCGGCGCGCACCGATTCGGTGTCGACCTCGGCGCCCGGCGCGGGCACCACGTAGGCCACCAGCTGATCGCCGGTGACGGTGTCGATGATGAGCACCACGGCCTGGTTCACGTCGGGGTGATCCAGCAGCGCGGCCTCGATCTCGCCGAGTTCGATGCGCTGGCCGCGGAACTTCACCTGGAAGTCGGTGCGGCCGATGTACTCCAGGACGCCCTGTGTCGTCCAGCGCACCAGGTCACCGGTGCGGTACAGGCGGCTGCCGGGCGCGCCGAAGGGGTTGGCGACGAAGCGTTCCGCGGTCAGGTCCGCGCGGTCCTGGTAGCCGCGGGCGATCTGGGCGCCCGCCAGGTAGAGCTCGCCGGGCACCCCGACCGGCGCCGGGCGCAGGCTCTCGTCGAGCACGTAGGCCTGCGCGTTCCACACCGGGCGGCCGATCGGCACCGCGGTGTAGCCGTTCTCGGCGGGCAGCGTCCACGAGGTGGCGTTGACCGTGAATTCGGTGGGGCCGTAGAGGTTGTGAATGGTGGCGGTGCTGAACCGCCGGAAGGCGCTCACGGTCGACGGCGGCAACGCCTCGCCACCGACGAAGACCGCGCGCAGCGACAGGCACTCCTCGGTGGAGGCGCTGGAGGCGAAGACCGGCAGCAGCGACGGCACGAACGAGGTGTGCGTGACCCGGTGCCGCGCGATGACCTCGGAGAGGTACATCGGGTCGCGGTGACCGTCCGGCACGGCGACGATCACCTTGGCGCCGACGGCCAGGGTGGCGAACAGTTCCCACAGCGAGGCGTCGAAGGTGAACGGCGTCTTGTGCAGCGCGACGTTGGTCTCGTCGAGGCCGAATTCGGCGATCTTCCAAGAGATCTGGTTCGCCATCGCGGCATGCGACACCGCCACGCCCTTCGGGCGGCCGGTCGATCCGGAGGTGTACAGCACGTACGCGATGTGGTCCGGGCGCAGCGGCCGCAACCGCTCCGCGGCGGTGATCGGCCCGGCGTCGAACTCGCTCGGATCCATCGTGTCGACGTGGATGATCCGGCAGTCGTCGGCGGTGACGTCGTCCCGGGTCGTGGTGAGCAGCACCACCGGCTTCGAACTGCCGAGCACGTACTCGGTGCGTTCGGCGGGATGGTCCGGGTCGACCGGCACGTAGCCGCCGCCGGCGGCCAGGGTGGCGTAGACGGCGACGTACATGTCGACCGAGCGCCGCATCCCGACGGCGACCAGCGAGTCGGGGCCGACGCCCGCGTCGATCAGCTTGCGCGCCAAGCGATTCACGCGCTCGGCGAACTCCGCGTAGGTCAGCTCGCGGACCGGGCCGAACTCGTCGTCACGGTCGCTCGGATCGAAGATCAGGGCGGTGGCGTGCGGACGCAGCTCCGCCTGCCGCGCGAACAGGTCCAGCACGGTGACCGGCGATTCGCCTGCGACAGCGGGCAATTCGTGGGCCGTGCGGTTCCATTCGGTGAGCACGGTGCGCCGCTCGGCGGGGTCGAGGATCTCGATGTCGCGCACCCGGGTCTCGGGCGCGGCGACGGCCGCGGTGAGCACGCGCAGGTAGCGGTGGACGAATTCGGCGACGGTGGACTCGTCGAACAGATCGGTGGCATAGGACACCACCGCCGACACCCCGGCGGGCACGCCGTCGCTGCCGCGCTGTTCGGTCAGCGTCCAGACCAGGTCGAATTTGGCGATATCGACGTCGAGTTCCTCCGCCGAGACCGTCAGGCCCGCCATCTCCATGGTGGCGTGCGACAGCTCCTGGAACGACAGCATCACCTGGAACAGCGGGTGCCGCGCCTGGGAGCGGGTCGGGTTGAGCACCTCGACCAGGCGCTCGAACGGCACGTTCGCGTTGGCGAAGGCCGCCAGGTCGGTGTCGCGGGTGCGGCCGAGCAGCTCGGTGAAGCGTTCGGCGCCGTCCACCTCGGTGCGCAGCACGAGGGTGTTGACGAACATGCCGATCAGGTCGTCGAGGGCCTGTTCGCCGCGGCCGGCGACCGGGCTGCCGATCGCGATGTCTCCGGTGCCCGACAGCCGCGCCAGCAGCACCGCCAGTGCCGAGTGCAGCACCATGAACAGCGAAACACCCTGCGCCCGAGCCAGACTCGTCAGCTGCGCGTGCAGTTCCGGGTCGATGTCGAAGGTGACCCGGCTACCGCGGAAGCTCTGCAGCGGCGGCCGCGGGCGATCGGTGGGCAGATCCAGCTGGTCCGGCAGACCGGCCAGCGCCCGGTGCCAATGCGAGATCTCCCGCGAGGCGATGGAATCCGGGTCGGTCTCGGCGCCGAGCAGTTCGCGCTGCCACAGGCTGAAGTCGGCGTACTGCACCGGCAGCGGGGCCCAGGCAGGCTCCTGTCCGTTGGCGCGCGCCAGATAGGCGGCGGCGACATCGCGGGCCAGCGGACCGAACGAGAAGCCGTCGGCGGCAATGTGATGCACGACGATGGCGACCGCGTAGTCGTCCCCGTGCTCGGCCCCCGGCACCCGGTGCACCCGGACTCGGATCGGCAGTTCACGGGAGACGTCGAAGCCGGTGGAGGCGAATTCGGCGAGCACGCCGGGCAATTCGGCCGCGGCCGTCTCGCGCACCTCGATGCCGAGGTCGACCCGCTCGATCGGCACCACCTGCTGGTAGCCGCCGTCCTCGGATTCGGGGAAGACCGTGCGCAGCGACTCCTGGCGGGCGATCACGTCCAGCAGCGCGGCCTGCAGCGCGTCCAGGTCGACCTCGCCGCGCAGCCGCACCACGAAGGGCAGGTTGTAGGTCGGCACGGTCGGGTCGAACTGGTTGATGAACCACATCCGCTGCTGCGCGAGCGACAGCGGCACCCGGTCCGGGCGCGGCTGCGCAACCAGCGGCGGGCGGGAAACACTTGCGGGCGTGGCGGATTCGACGCGCACCGCGAGCGCGGCCACGGTCGGCGTCTCGAACAGCGCGCGCACACCCAGCTGGATGCCGAACGCCGCGGAGATCCGCGCCACCACCTGCGTCGCGACCAGCGAGTTGCCGCCGAGGTCGAAGAAGTTGTCGTCGATGCCGACGCGGTCGTGCCCCAGCACATCGCCGAAGACGCCCGCGACGATCTCCTCGACCTGGTTGCGCGGCGCACGGTACCCGGCGGCGTCGGCGCTGAACACCGGTTCCGGCAGGGCCTTGCGGTCCAGCTTGCCGGAAGTGTTGAGCGGCAGCGCGTCCAGCACCATGATCGACGCGGGCACCATGTAAGCGGGCAGCTTCTCCGCGACGAACCGGGTCAACTCGGCCGGATCGACCGAAACCCCCGGCACGGCAACGACATACGCGACCAGCTGCTGTCCGGTGGCGGTGTCGGTAACCAGCACCACGGCCTGACCGACAGCCGGATGGGCCAGCAGGTCCGTCTCGATCTCACCCAGCTCGATCCGCTGTCCACGGAACTTGACCTGGAAGTCGGTGCGCCCGATGTACTCCAGTACGCCCCGCGTCGTCCACCGCACCAGGTCACCCGTGCGGTACAGCCGTTCCCCGTCCCCGAACGGATTGGCGACGAACCGGTCGGAGGTCAGGTCGGGACGCCCGAGATAACCACGGGCCAGCTGACGCCCCGCCAGATACAACTCACCCGGGGCGCCGATCGCGGCCGGCCGCAGTCGCGAATCCAGCACGAAGGCTTCGACATTCCATTCGGGAACACCGATCGGCACCGTCGTGGTGTCGGATTCGGTTGCCTCCCAATAGGTCACCGAGACCGCGGCCTCGGTCGGCCCGTACAGGTTGTGCAGACCGGCCGAACTGATCGCCCGCAGGCCCGCGGCGGTCTCCGGCGGCAGCGCCTCACCGATGACGAAAACGGCGCGCAGCGAGGCGATCTGGTCGGGCGTGGCGTGCGAGACGAACACCGTCAGCATGGACGGCACGAAGTCGGTCACGGTCACGCCGTGGCGGGCGATGGTCTCGGCGACGTAGACCGGGTCGCGGTGCCCGTCCGGCGTCGCGATCACCAGTTTCGCGCCGACCAGCAGCGGCAGGAAGTAGCCCCACAGCGATACGTCGAAGGTGGTCGCGGTCTTCTGCAGGTAGACGTCGTCGCCGGTCAGCCGGTACGCGTCGAGCATCCACAGCTGCTGGTTGACGATGGCGCGGTGGGTGACCGCCACGCCCTTCGGCCGTCCGGTCGAGCCGGAAGTGTAGATGACGTAGGCGGTGTTGCCGGGTAGCAGCGGCGCGACACGGTCGGCGTCGGTGATCGGGGCGTCGGACAAGCCCGCGGTATCCAGGGTGTCGATCTCCACCCGCCGCACCGACTCCGGCAGCTCCACCTCGTCGCCCGACACGGTGAGAACGCAGACGGGAGTGGCCGATTCGAGAATGTAGGCGGTGCGTTCGGCCGGATGGTCCGGGTCGATCGGCACGTACGCGCCACCGGCCTGCAGCACGGCGTGCATGCCGATCACGAGGTCCAGAGAGCGCCGCATACCCAGTGCCACAAGCGATTCCGGTCCGACACCGGCGGCGATCAACGCGCGTGCCAGCCGGTTGACCCGCGCCCCGAATTCGGCGTAGGTCAGCTCGTCACCCTCGTAGTCGAGCGCGACGGCGTCCGGGCGCACCGCGACGCCGTCGGCCACCAGGGCGGCCAGGGTCGTGTCGGGCACCTCGTGGTCGGAGTCGTTCCACGCCGCGAGGGTGCGGTCCAGCTCGGACTCGGTGGTGATCGGGAGTTCCCACAGCACCTGGTCGGCGTCGGCCGCCAGGAACCGGTCGAAGAACTCGAGGAAGCGCGAATGATGCCGGTGCGCTTCGTCTTCGGTGTAGAGGTTCGGGTTGGTCTCGAAGTCGATGTGCGAGACGGTGCCGCCCATCGACTGATAGAAATTGACGCCCAGGTCTTCGATGGAACCGGTCGACAGCACGTGCATGTGACCGACCACGGGGCCCAGCGCCACCTCGTCCTGGAACAACATGATGTTGACCCAGGGACCGAAGAACTCCTTGGTGACCGCCTCGCCGCCCGCGCTGTCGCGCCGGATGTCCTCGTGGCGGTAGCGCTGGTGCCGCAGGGCGCCGGACACCTCGACAATCACCGACTTCAGCAGATCGGCGAGGGTCGTCCGGTAACCGACCGGCAGCCGCAGCGGGACGATGTTGGAGGAGACGCCGCCCGAGCGCCGCATGATCGCGGTGGTGCGCGCGGTCACGGGCAGGCTCAGGATCACCTCTTCGCTGCTCGTCCACTGCGCCAGGTAGGCCGCGAAGCCCGCGATCAGCAGTGCCGCCGGGGACGAGTCGTGCCGCTGCACGGCCGCGTCCAGCAGCTCGGTCTGCTCCGGCGTCAGCGCCGCGCTGGCCACCCCGTTGACCGGGGCGGGGGCCGCCGAACGGCCGACCAGGCTGGAACCCTCCTCGAGCCCCTCGACCCGCTGGGCCCAGTGCTCGCGGTCGGCCTGGAAGCGAGTGCTCTCGCGGTACTCGAATTCCGATTCGACCAGCTTGCGCAGCTTGGTCGGCCGGTACGGCTTGGGCTCGACATCGTTCAGATACGCCGTGTACAGCTCGCACGCGCGGTTCAGGTAGTTCATGGCGCTGAAGCCGTCGAGCACAATGTGGTGCGCCCGGAGGTACCAGAACCAGTGGTCGTCGCCCAGTTGCAGGACGGCGAGCCGGATCAGGCGGTCGGTCAGCAGGTTCAGCGGACGGCTGTACTCGGCGCGCATCCACTCGTGCGCGACCGCCTCGGGGTCGTCCTCGCCGCGCAGGTCGACATAGACGATCTCGTCCCGGTCCGGGATGGTCGGGTCGATGTACTGCATCGGCTCGCCGTCGCGCTCGGCGAGGCACATGAAGCCCGAATCGAGTTCGTTCGAGGAGTCGATGCACGCTCGCCGCAGGATCTCACGATCGAGATCGCCCCGCAGATCGACGTACTGGGCGATGTTGATCGGCACCTGCGGATCCAGATGCTGGGCATACCAGATACCGAGCTGCGCCGGCGAGAGGGGAAAGAGCTCGTCCCCCGAAACCGGCGTGGGCGTCACCTCGCTGCCAGCTTCGCCGTTGCCGCCGAAATCCAGCCGGTCCAACCCTAAACCTCACTTCCGGAACACCGTGCAGCGCTCCTCGATGGCACACCGACGCCGACGTTCACCTTTTCAGCGTGACGTCCGACGGTCGGGGCTCGATTCGAAATCTCAATCAGACAAAAATGTTCATTGGACGTATCCGTTGGCCGGCCCGATCTTGTTACATGGGCCTGACCACACCCACCGGACTCGGATCGTCCCCGCGCTGAACCTCACTGCTGACCACCGAACCAATCTACCGCCCACTCCGGCTACCTGACCAAAAAGGTTCATAGCCGTTGGGCATCACGGGAGTTGGGCAAGGGAAGCAATCTACCGCACCCGCCCCTCCCCCGCCGAATGCCCGGTTGACGGGGGTTCTCAGGGCTGGGAGACCCCTCCGGCGGCGGTCCGCGGTAGGTGCCGCCGATCCCGCGCCGGGTCGTAGAGATGGGACTGGGCGCACCGCTCCGGCTCGGCCAGCGCACGACCCACCAGGATGATCGCGGCCTGCCGCAGACCGGCCGCCTCCACCTGATCGGCGATGTCGGTGAGGGTGCCGCGCAGCACGAGCTGATCGGGCTGGGCGGCGCGATAGACCACCGCGACCGGACAGTCCGCGCCGTAGTCGGCGGTCAGTTCGGCGGCGAGCGGGCGGATCCGCGTCACGGCCAGGTGCAGGGCCAAGGTGGCCCGGGTGCGGGCGAAATTCGCCAGCGACTCCGAGGCGGGCATGGCCGTCGATCGGGCCTGGGTACGAGTGAGCACCACCGACTGCACCAGCTCCGGCACCGTCAATTCGGTACCGAGCAACGCGGCGGCGGCAGCGTAAGCGGGCACGCCCGGCGTGACATCCCACGGAACGCCGTGCGCGTCCAGCCGCCGAGTCTGCTCGGCCAGCGCCGAATATATCGACGGGTCACCGGAGCACAACCGCGCCACATCCTTGCCCTCGCCGTGTGCTCGCACACAATGCCCCACGATCTGGTCGAGATCGAGGCCCTGTGTGTCGATCATCTCGGCCCCCGGCGCACAGTGCCCCAGCACCTCGGGATCCAGATAGGTCCCCGCGTACAGACACACCGCGGCCTTCCCCAACAGCCGCACCGCCCGCACGGTCAACAGATCCGCCGCCCCCGGCCCGGCCCCGATGAAGTGCACGGTCATGCGGCGAGTCTAGGTCGGGACGAGCGGGACCCCGGAGGCCACCTAGCCGGTCATGTCGAATCCGCCGAGGATCTTGGCGGGACGCAGGCGCACGACCAGTTCACCGGGCACGCCGTTGCGCTGGCCGAATTCCTCGGCCCGGTCGGGGCCCATGTACCGGGCGGCGATGGCGGTGGCCGTGCGGACCAGCTCGCCGGGATCTTCGGAGACCTCGGCGGTGCCCTGCACCTGCACGTAGCCGAACGGCGGCTCCTCCAGATCGACGCACAGGGCCAGGCGCGGGTCCCGCAGGATCGCCCGGCCCTTGGCGGTGCCCTTACCGGTGTTGAACACGAGTTCGTCGCCTTCGACGATGAACCAGACGGGATTGATGACCGGCCGGCCGTCGGTGGCCACGAACGCGAGCTTGCCGGTGCGCGTACCGTGCGACAGGAACTCACGCACGCGAGGATCGGTGATAGAGGCCATGCCGCCAGCGTACGACCGCCACCCGGCGGATTCGCGGAACCGGCACTCCTCAGATCGCCCCGCGTTCCCGCGCCCGCGCCACGGCCGAGGTCCGCGATTTCACCCCCAGCTTCGAATAGATATGCACCAGATGGGATTTCACGGTCGTCTCGCTGAGGAACAGCCGCTTGCCGATCTCGCGATTGGAGTGGCCGTCGGCGACCAGCCGCAGCACCTCGATCTCCCGGGGACTCAGCGTGGTATCCGGTGTGCGGACCCGGGTCATCAGGCGCGACGCCACCGACGGGGACAGCACGCTCTCCCCCGCGGCGGCCCCGCGCACGGCGGCCAGCAGTTCGGCGGGCGGCGTGTCCTTGAGGATATAGCCGCAGGCGCCGGCCTCGATGGCGCCGAGGATGTCGGCGTCGGTGTCGTAGTTGGTGACCACCAGAACATTCGGCGGCGCGGGCGCGGCGCGCAACGCACGGGTGGCATCCACACCCGACTTACCCCGGCCGAAGCGAAGATCCATCAGCACCAGGTCGACTTCCGTTGCGGCACAGCAGGCTACGGCCTCCTCCGCGGTGGCGGCCTCGGCCACCACCGTGACGTCCGCAGCCGAGTCCAGCAGCGCGCGCAACCCGGCGCGGACGATCGCGTGATCGTCGGCGAGCAGCAGGCGGATCACGACGCATCCTCGAGCGGGAACGAGACCGTGACGGCGGTGTGGCCGGGTTCGGACTCCACGTTCATGCTCCCGCCCTGCTGTTCGACACGGCTGCGCATGGCATCCATACCGAACGTACCGCGCGCGAAAACCGTTGGGTCGATACCTGTTCCGTCGTCGACCACGTCGAGGTGCACGGCGTCGTCGGCGTAGGTCAGCGTGATCCGCATCCGGCTCGCCGCCGCGTGCCGGATCACATTGGACACCGCCCCCTGCGCCACCCGGACCAGCGCCGCCTCGATCGGCATCGGCAATCGCTCGGGAGCGCCCTCCACCAGCAGCTGCGTCGCCAATCCCGGTGTGCTCGCGCGCTGGGCGATCCGGTCCAGCGCTTCGGTCAGCGACTGCCCCTCCAGCGCGGCGGGGGTGAGTTCGGCGATGAGCTGCCGGGTCTCGGCGAGGCTGTCGGCCGCCGTCTCGCGGGCCATCCGGATCTGTTGCAGGCCAGGGTGTTCCGGTCCGGAGCGCTCGGCGGCGTGCAGCAGCAACTGAATGCTGGACAGCCCCTGCGCCACGGTGTCGTGGATCTCCTGCGCCAGCCGCTGCCGCTCGGCCAGCTTCCCGGCCGTGCGTTCCTGTTCGGCCAGTGTGGCTCGGGCGGCGAGCAATTCGTCGATGAGCCGCTGCCGGTCGGCCGCCTCCCGGAACAGCGCCTGATAACCCAGCCCGATCGCGACGGCGACCAGCGCACCGAGCAGCGGACCCACCACACCGCCGATCGTCCAGCCCTTGTGCAGCGCGAACCCGACCACGGCCGCCGCGGTGGCCGCCGCGACCGCCGCCGCACCCCATACTCGCGGCAGCAGATGCAGATACAGGAAGAACATCCCGAACACGAGATACACCGCGTCCGGCGCGACGGCCACCAGCCCCAGCCACAGCACGGTGAGCAGACCCAGCCACACCCGCGCCGCCACGGGCCTGCCCCGCAATGCCGCCCCGGCGAAATACACCACCAGAAACAGCACCGTCAGGGCGACCACACCCCACCGATGCCCCACCCCCGGCACCAGCGCCCGCCCGACCACGACCGCGCACAGCGCCACCATCAGCGCGTGCAGCCCGAGTTGCAGCGCGGCGAAGACGGGGGTCAGCGGCGAGCGGTGCACACCCGTCAGCTTATGCGCGGTTACCGCTGCGACGGTCGCAGCGCGGCGTACCAGTCCAGCAGGTCCGGAGTGTCGACGGCGGTCCGTTCCACCACGCGCGCCGGGTCGGCGCCCTGGAACAGGCGTTTGATGGGCACCTCGAGCTTCTTGCCGGTGCGGGTGTGCGGGATGCCGGGGGCGAGGATGATCTCGTCCGGCACGTGGCGACGCGAGACCTCGGTGCGGATCACCTCGGCGATGCGCTGTTTCAGGTCGTCGGTCAACTCGGCGCCGGCGGCGAGCACCACGAACAGCGGCATCCAGTAGCCGCCGTCCGGCTGTTCCGCGCCGATCACCAGGGCCTCGGCGATCTCCGGAAGACGCTCCACGGCCTGGTAGATGTCGGCCGAGCCCATCCGGATGCCGTGCCGGTTCAACGTCGAATCCGACCGCCCGTGCACGACGATGCTGTCGCGCTCGGTGACGGTGATCCAGTCGCCGTGTCGCCACACGCCCGGAAACATCTCGAAATACGCACCGCGATAACGGGATCCGTCCGGGTCCTGCCAGAACTTCACGGGCATCGACGGCATGGGCTCGGTGATGACCAGTTCACCGACCTCCCCGCGGATCGGGTGCCCCGTCGGGTCCCAGGCGTCGACGGCGGCGCCCAAGAACGGGACCGACAGTTCTCCCGGCCACACCGGAACCGTCCGCACGCCGCCGAGGAACGCCGACACCACATCGGTCCCACCGCTGATCGAGGCGACCTGCACCCGCTCACCGACATTGTCCCGCAACCACAGTGACGACGACGGCGGCAGCGAGGCCCCCGTGATGCCCACGGTCCGCAGCAGCGACAGGTCGTGGTCCGCCTTCGGCGACACACCGGCCTTGATACAGGACAGTACGTACCCCGGACTGCTGCCCAGCACGGTGGTCCGGGTGCGAGCGGCGATGTCCCACAGCGCATCCGGAGTGGGATGGCCGGGGCTGCCGTCGTAACAGACGATGGTGGCGCCGACCAGCAGCCCCGCGACCTGGAAGTTCCACATCATCCAGCTCGGGCTGGTGTACCAGAAGAAGGTGTCGTCCCGGCCGATATCGGACTGCAGCGCAACGGCTTTCAGGTGTTCGAGCAGCACGCCGCCGTGTCCGTGCACGATGCCCTTCGGCAGCCCGGTGGTCCCGGAGGAATACAGAATCCACAGCGGATGATCGAAATCGACTTGGCCCGTGTCGATCTCGGTCGCCACCGGCTCGGTGATCCGCGCCCAGTCCGACGAGTTCGGCACCTCGCGACCGAGTCGCGACACCACCACCGTCTCCCGCAGTGTCGGCAGTCCGGCGCGCAGGTCGGCGATCTCGTCGGTCTTGTCGAAGACCTTCCCGCCGTAGTGATATCCGTCGGCGGTCACCAGCACGACGGGCTCGAGCTGACCGAGCCGGTCCAGCGCCGCCTTCGCGGAATAGTCCTGCCCGCAGGCGCTCCAGACAGCCCCGAGCGCGGCCGTGGCCAGGAACGCGATCACGGCCTCGGGGATGTTGGGCAGGTAGCCGACGACTCGATCACCGGGCGCCACGCCCTGCGCCCGCAGCACACCGGCGAAAGCCGCCGTGCGGCCGAGCAATTCGGCCCAGGAGACCTCGGTCAGCGACCCGTCCTCCCCGACGTACACGATCGCGGGCCGATCCGTGCGCGCCTGCCGCATCACCTGGTCGACATAGTTCAGCCGGGTGCCCGGGAACCACCGCGCCCCCGGCATCTCCGCATCGGCGAGCACCTGCTCGGGCGGCTCACCGAGATCGAAGTACGCCCACAGCGCCGACCAGAATCCGGGCAGATCGGCCACCGACCACTGCCACAGCGTGCGGTAGTCGGGGAACTCCCGGCCCGTTCGCTCGCCGGCGAACCGAGCGAAGTCCGTCACCCGCGCGCCCGCGACGTCCTGCTCGCTCGGTACCCACTGCGGTTCCACCACGATCCGATCCTCCTACGACCCTGTCGGCCCGTCCAGCACGTCAGTCCCCGGACCCGGTGCGCTCGGCGCGATACACGATGCGTTCGGCGTGCAGGACGACCGGACCGTCCACCATGCGTCCCTCGAACGCGAACACGCCCCTGTTCTTCGGGACCTCCGCGAGTACTCTTCGCGCCCAAGCCAATTCGTCGGGCGCGGGCGCGTAGGCGGCGCGAATGACGGGCAGCTGACCGGGATGAATCGCCACCTTGGCGTCGAAACCCACGGCCACCGCATCGTCGGATTCCGCGCGCAGTCCGTCCAGATCGCGGATGTCGAGATACACCGAGTCCAGGGCGAACTTGCCGTACGCCTTCGCGGCGAGCAGGCTCGTGGAACGCACGTGCCGCGCCACGTCCCGGTAGCTCTTGTCGGCATGGCGGCTGGCATTGCCGCCCAGCGCCGCCACCAGATCCTCGGCCCCCCACATCACCCCGATCGCGTTGTCGACGTGCATGGCGTCGCCGATCCGCAGCGCCCCCATCGGCGACTCCACGAGCGCGATCACCTCACACTCGGTCAGGCTCGCGATCTGTTCCACCGCTTCGCATTTGGGCAGCATGAGGCGTCGATAGCGGGTGCCCGCCAGGGCCTTCAGATCGCGGGTGTGCTCCTCGGTGCCGTACGCGTTCACCCGCACCACCGTGCGCTCGGGGTCCAGCGGCGTATCGACGAGCGCCTGCCGGGCCGCCGCCTTGTCGCCCGGCGCCACACCGTCTTCCAGGTCCAGAATGACCACATCGGCTGCCGCGGCGGCCTTTTCGTAGCGTTCCGGACGATCCGCCGGGCAGAACAGCCATGCCGGGCCGGGCATCTCCCACGTCATCTGCGTGCCTTCCGCTCGTCAGTCCGGCTTCTTGCGGACCAGGGTCTTCCGGAACGCCGTCGCCACCACGTCGCCGTGCTGGTTGCGGCCGGTGTGCGCGAAGGTCACGATGCCCTCCCCCGGCCGGCTCTTGGATTCCCGCTTCTCGGTGACCACGGTCTCCGCGTACAGGGTGTCGCCATGGAACAGCGGCTTGGGGAACGCGATATCGGAGAAACCGAGATTCGCGACGATGGTGCCCTGGGTCAGTTGCGTGATCGACAACCCGACCAGGGTGGACAGCGTGAACATGGAATTCACCAGCCGCTGATGGAAGGGCGGCTGCGCCTCGGCGAAGGCCGCGTCGAGATGCAGCGCTTGAGTATTCATGGTCACGGCCGTGAACAGCACGTTGTCGGCCTCGGTGATGGTGCGGCCGGGCCGGTGCTCGTACAGCACATCGGTCTCGAATTCCTCGAACCACAGCCCGCGCTGCACCACCCGGCGCAATTGCTCGCTCACAATCCCAGCTCCCGTCCGATCAGCATGAGCTGCACCTCCGTGGTGCCCTCGCCGATTTCCAGAATCTTGCTGTCGCGGTAGTGCCGGGCCACAGCATATTCGTTCATGAAGCCGTAGCCGCCGAATACCTGAGTGGCGTCGCGGGCATTGTCCATCGCGGCCTCGCTGGCGACGAGTTTCGCGATCGCGGCCTGCTTCTTGAACGGTTTGCCCGCCAGCATCAGCGCGGCCGCGTCGTAGTAGGCGGCCCGGGCGGCGTGCGCCCGCGCCTCCATGCGCGCGATCTTGAAGGCGATGGCCTGGTTGCGCCCGATCGCCTGCCCGAACGCGTCCCGCTCGTGCGCGTAGCGGACGCTCTCGTCCACGCAGCCCTGCGCCGCGCCGACCGCGAGGGCGGCGATGGCGATGCGGCCCTCGTCGAGGATGCGCAGGAAGTTGGCGTACCCGCGGCCGCGCTCGCCGAGCAGATTCTCCTGCGGCACACGGACATCGGAGAAACTGAGCGGATGGGTGTCCGAGGCGTTCCAGCCGACCTTGTTGTAGGCGGGTTCGGCGACGAAGCCCGGCGTACCGGCCGGCACCAGGATGGTGGAGATCTCCTTCCGGCCGCCCGCCTCCCCGGTCACCGCGGTCACGGTCACCAGGCGGGTGATGTCGGTACCGGAGTTGGTGATGAACTGCTTGCTGCCGTTGATGATCCAGTCGTCACCGTCGAGCACGGCGGTGGTCCGGGTGCCGCCCGCGTCACTGCCCGCGCCCGGCTCGGTGAGCCCGAAGCCCGCCAGCGCACGGCCGGAGGTCAACTGCGGCAACCACTCCTGCTTCTGCTTGTCGTTGCCGAAGCGGTAGATCGGCATGGCGCCCAGCGAGACGCCGGCCTCCAGGGTGATCGCCACGCTCTGGTCGACCTTGCCGAGCTCCTCCAGCGCCAGGCACAGCGCGAAGTAGTCGCCGCCCATGCCGCCGTACTCCTCCGGGAACGGCAGGCCGAACAGGCCCATCTCCGCCATGCCGGCCACCACCGCGTACGGAAAGCTGTGCTCCGCATCGTGTTTCGCGGCGACCGGGGCGACCACCTGGCGCGCGAACTCCCGGACGGTCAGCGCGAGGTCCCGGTATTCGTCGGGCAGGGTGCCGGTGGACAGGAAGTCGGTCATGCGCGGTGTTCCTCTGATTCAGCGGTCGGTGATTCGTTGTGTTCGGGGTCGGCGGCGGGGACGATGCGGGCCAGCACCTGGTCCACCTGGACCTGACGGCCCGAATCCACCAGCAGCTCAACGGTTCCCGCGATCGGGGCGGTGAGGGTGTGCTCCATCTTCATGGCCTCGACGACCACGACCGGCGCGCCCGCCGATACCACCGCACCGGCCGTGGCCGGAACCGCGATCACCGTGCCCGGCATCGGACTGCGTATCTCGGCGTCGCCCACCTGCGCGGCGTCGGCCCGCGGATCCGCCTCGGCCAGTTCGCGCAGCGTCGCGGTGCCGCCGGAGTCGGCCACCCACAGCTGACCGTCGTGTTCGGCCAGCCGGACGCGGCGGCGCACGCCGTCGAGGGTCAGGGTGAGCACGTCGCCGTCGAGAACGGCGGCGAGAGAACGGGTTTCGCCGTCTTCCACCCGGACCTCGGCCGCGGCCGGGACGCCGGTCAGGTACACGTGCGCGGTGCGGTCGCCGCCGGTCAACCGGATGGCGGTCGGCGCGGGCACACCCATTCGCCAGCCGCTCGGGAGTTCCCACGGGTCGCCGGGGGTGCCGGGCCAGGCTCGCAGCCAGCGCAGCGCGGCCGCGGCGATGAATTGTTCGTCGGAGACCGGGGCGGGCCGGAAGTCCGCCGCCCGCCGGTCCAGCAGGCCGGTGTCCAGCCGTCCCGCGAGCACATCGGCGTCGGCGAGCAGGAAGCGCAGGAAGTCGGTGTTCGTCCGTACGCCCAGCACGAGCGTGTCGGCCAGGGCGCGGTCGAGCCCGGCCAACGCCTCGGCGCGGTTCGGCGCGTAGGCGATCACCTTCGACAGCATGGGGTCGTAATCGCTGCCGACCGAGGTGCCCACCCGCAGGCCCGAATCCACCCGCACGCCGGTGCCTTCCGGCTCGGCCAGGGCCAGCACCGTGCCGCCGGTGGGCAGGAAGTCGCGGCCCGGGTCCTCGGCATAGACGCGCGCCTCGACGGCGTGACCCGACATCCGGACGTCCTCCTGCGCGACCGCGAGCTTCTGCCCGGCCGCCACGCGCACCTGGCATTCGACCAGATCGACACCGGTGATCATCTCGGTGACCGGGTGCTCGACCTGCAGCCGGGTGTTCATCTCCATGAAGAAGAACTCGTCGGGGCGATCGGCGGACACGATGAACTCGACCGTGCCCGCGCCCACGTAGTCGACACTGCGCGCGGTATTGCACGCCGCCGCGCCGATGCGCGCCCTGGTCTCGGCGTCCAGCAGCGGCGACGGCGCCTCCTCGATCACCTTCTGGTGCCGGCGCTGCAGGCTGCATTCCCGTTCGCCGAGGTGCAGCACCTGGCCGTACCGGTCGGCCAGAATCTGTACCTCGATGTGGCGGGGACGCGTGACGAACCGCTCCAGGAACAGGGTGTCGTCGCCGAAGGACGCCGCCGCCTCGCGGCGGGCGCTGCGCAGCGCCTCGGGCAGCTGCCCCGGCTCGTGCACCAGGCGCATGCCCTTGCCGCCACCGCCCGCGGACGGCTTCACCAGTACCGGATATCCGATATCGGTTGCCGCGTCGATCAATTCGGCGTCGGTGAGGCCCGGCCGGGCGATGCCGGGCACCACCGGCACGCCGAAGTCGGCGACCGCGTTCTTGGCCGCGATCTTGTCGCCCATGATCTCGATGGCGCGGGTGGGCGGGCCCAGGAACACCAGGCCCGCTCGTGCCAGCGCCGCCGCGAACCGCGAATTCTCCGACAGGAAGCCGTATCCGGGATGAACCGCCTGTGCCCCCGTGCGCACGGCGGCGTCGACCACGCGATCGATATCCAGGTAGCTCTCCCGCACCGGCGCCGGGCCCAGCCGCACCGCGGTATCGGCCTCGTGCACGTGGCGGGCGTCGGCGTCGGCGTCGCTGTAGACCGCGACCGACCGAATTCCCATGGCGCGCAGGGTCCGGATCACCCGGACCGCGATCTCGCCGCGGTTGGCGACCAGCACCGTGTCGAACGGCACCGGAACGTTGTTCAGCATCATCATCACATCCGGAAGACGCCGTAGGAAACGGGCTCGAGCGGCGCCTGTGCGCACACCGAGAGGGCAAGTCCCAGTACGGTTCTGGTGTCGGCCGGGTCGATCACGCCGTCGTCCCACAACCGTGCGGTGGAGTAGTACGGATTGCCCTGCAACTCGTACTGCTCGCGGATGGGCGCCTTGAACGCCTCCTGATCCGCGGCGCTCCAGGTCTCGCCGAGCTGATCGCCGCGGACGGTGGCCAGCACCGAGGCGGCCTGCTCACCGCCCATGACCGAGATCCGCGCGTTCGGCCACATCCACAGGAAGCGCGGCGAATACGCGCGCCCGCACATCGAGTAGTTGCCCGCGCCGTAGGAGCCGCCGATCACCACCGTCAGCTTCGGCACGCGGGCACAGGCGACCGCGGTCACCATCTTCGCGCCGTGTTTGGCGATGCCGCCCGCCTCGTAGTCGCGACCGACCATGAAGCCCGTGATGTTCTGCAGGAACACCAGCGGAACCGACCGCTTGTCGCACAGCTCGATGAAATGCGCCCCCTTGACCGCGGATTCGCCGAACAGCACGCCGTTGTTGGCCACGATGCCCACCGGATGACCGTGGATGCGGGCGAACCCGGTGACCAGCGTGCGCCCGTACTCGGCCTTGAACTCGGCGAACTCGCCGCCGTCGACCACCCGGGCGATCACCTCGCGCACGTCGTAGGGCGTGCGCAGGTCGACCGGCACCACATCGTAGAGATCCGTCTGCGGCGCAACGGGTTCCACCGGCGGCGCCACGTCCCACGGCCGCGGCGCCTTGGGTCCGAGGGTGCTCACGATCCGGCGCACGATGCGCAGCGCGTCCTGGTCGTTGTCGGCGAGATGGTCGGTGACACCCGAGATCCGGGAATGCAATTCGCCGCCGCCGAGTTCCTCGGCGGTGACCACCTCACCGGTCGCGGCCTTCACCAGCGGCGGGCCGCCGAGGAAGATCGTGCCCTGGTTGCGCACGATCACCGCCTCGTCGCTCATCGCCGGGACGTACGCGCCGCCCGCGGTGCAGGAGCCGAGCACGGCCGCGATCTGCGGGATGCCGGCGGCGCTCATGGTCGCCTGGTTGTAGAAGATGCGGCCGAAGTGCTCGCGGTCCGGGAACACCTCGTCCTGGCGGGGCAGGAACGCGCCGCCGGAATCGACCAGATAGAGGCACGGCAGGTGGTTCTGCAGCGCCACCTCCTGGGCACGCAGGTGCTTCTTCACCGTCATCGGGTAGTAGGTGCCGCCCTTGACGGTGGCGTCGTTGGCGACGATCACGCATTCGCGTCCCGAGACCCGCCCGATGCCGGTGATGATGCCCGCGCCCGGACAGTCGTCGCCGTACATGCCCGTGGCGGCCAGCGGCGACAGCTCCAGAAACGGGCTGCCCTGGTCGAGCAGCTGATCGACCCGCTCGCGCGGCAGCAGCTTGCCGCGGGCCACGTGCCGCTCGCGGGCCTTGGCCGGGCCGCCGAACGCGTTCGCCGCCAGGCGCGCACGCAGATCGTCCACCAGCGCCAGATGCGCGGCGCGGTGGCCGGTCTCGGCCGAGCGCACCCCGTCCTGCGTAACCGTCATCACGCCATCCTGCCCGATTGGTTAATCGCCAATAACTGGAATTTAAGATAACCTTCATTAACCGAGCTGTCCATACCGGCCGAATGGAGGCGCGATGACCAGCAGTGATGCCAGCGCGCCCACGCGTCGCGAACAGTTGAAGGCGCAGCGGAGACAGCAGTTGCTGGAAGCGGGAGCGCGGCTGATCGCGGACCGCGGCTTCCCCGGCGTCCGGCTCGACGACCTGGGCGCGGCGGCCGGCATCAGCGGCCCGGCGGTGTATCGCCATTTCCCCAGCAAGGAGGCCCTGCTGGTGGAGTTGTTGGTCGGGGTCAGCCAGCGGTTGCTGGCGGGCGGCGAAGCCGTTGTCGCACAGTTCGATTCACCGCGCGAGGCACTGTCGCGACTGATCGACTTCCATCTCGATTTCGCCCTGGGCGAGCCGGATCTGATCCGCATCCAGGACCGCGATCTGGAGAATCTGCCCGAGACGGCCCGCCGCCAGGTGCGCCGAACCCAGCGTCAGTACGTCGAACTCTGGGTTTCCGTCCTGTGCCGGTTGCATCCGGAGTTGCCCGAGCCCACCGCCCGCGTCCAGGCGCACGCCGTATTCGGGCTGATCAACTCGACGCCGCACAGCGCCTCCGCGGCCCTGGCCACGCGGGCCCGTCCCATCCTGCGCCGGATGGCCACGGCCGCGCTGGCGTGAGTTCCGGCGCGGGCCGAGGTCAGCGACGCAGTTCGCGTTCGGCCGTGGACAGCACCGAGTGGATGCCGAGCACCACCAGCGGCGCCAGGCCGACGGTATACATATCAGCGAAAAATGGTGCGGCGACCTCGAATTGGGCATGCCACCGCACCCTGGTCCCGCCCTCGACCGGATCGAACCGCAGTACGCCGTCCTGAGATCGCAACGGCGGGAACGAATTCAGTATCCGGTACCGCATCAGCCGGGGCGGATCGTATTCGACGATCTCCTCCGAGAGCCGCAGCAGCGGCGTCACCACCAGCCGGACCGCGCCGACGCCGTGTTCGGCGACATTTCCGGGTCGCACCAGGGTGACCCGTCGCACCAGGGGTACGCGCTGGAAGTTCGTCGCATCGGTGAGCCAGTCGAACACGTCGGCAACCGGCGCCTGGATGGTGCGTTCCAGGTCCACCTTGCGCATCCGTACTCCGTTCGGGCTGTGAGGGTGTGGGACTCGCAGAGCCTACGGCTCGAATCCGGCGCGGAACCAGGTTCTCGGTCCGAACCGATGCGATTTCGATACTCCCCGTGACCAGTAGGAGTACCGAACGGTGACCAACGCCCGTTCAATACGGACATTACGGACACCTCAGTCCGGGATGCCAACTCGCACAGCACTTCTCGCGTGACGCAACCGTAACTGACCCAGACGGCGATCACGCCACCGCCGGGACTCGGTCAGATCAGCGCCCGCCGCTTGCGCAGTCGCCGCCGCACGTCTCGCATCATCGTCTTGGTGCCGAAGAAGCGAATGAACTTGGGAATGAAGCGATTGACGAAGCCGACGAACAGGAACAGATGCTCGAACCGGCGCTGATCGGCCGCCGACCACTCGATGCCCATCTGCTCGCGGAAATACGGCGGCAGGTAGCCGGCGGTGAGGAACCGCAGCAGCCCGCCGAAGAAGATCCGCATGTACCAGTGGATCATCCGCAGATGCAGCAGGTCGTCGAGGTAGGCGTGCACCTTCTCATCGATGACGATCTGCTCGCACGCCGCGTTCCAGTAGTCGTCGAACGCCGCGCGGGTGGGCGGCCACATCTCCTCGCGCACCTGCAGCGTGGTGCCGAGCGTGGCGGAGGTCTGGTAGAAGTCCTCGGCCTGCGACGGACTCATCTTTCCGTGCAACAGCTGGTAGGAGTCCTCGAAGCCGATGTAGAGGCAGGCCGCCACCCACATCTGCAGATCGCGATCGAAGGCGTTGTACCGCACCGCGGCGCCCGGCTCGGAGTGCACCTGCCGGTGCGCGACGTTGACCGCCTCGCGGAACGCCGTCTTCTCCGCATCGCTGCCCAGGATCGCCACGGCCAGATACGACGCCGTGGTCCGCAGGCGTTTCCACGGATGCACCAGCAGCGCACCGGATTCGACCTTGGAATCGGCGACCCCGTGACCCACTCCGGGCCGCGCCATCTGCATGGCCACATTCGCCGCGGCGCCCGAGAACTGCCAGAAGTCGAGCGCGTCCTGTAGCCGCGGGGGCCGCTTGGTCTCCGGCCGATGGACGGCCGGGATAGGGATGCGAGTCCGCTCGGTGGTCAGCGGGACCGAGAGCTGCGTTGCCGCGGTCATACCAGTTCTTCCCTCCCGCCGGGCTGTCCGGCACACTCGTATGTTACTGGCGATTCTGTTCCAAGTGAACCTGTTCGGCAAGAACTCTCGATAACTTCCCTCCCTTCCGTGCCGCACCGGACGGTTAAGTTGTTAGCTGACCAGCGGTTGTTTCCTGGTTTCCGGAAAAATGTATCCAGATTCGAGAATCATCAGTAACATACTCAGCCGCGGCCACTGCTGTCCCGCACGGGGGCGGTGGCGCTGGTACGCGAAAGGACCAAGCCACCATGCTCAAACGCCTGGATCGGCTGCTCAGCTACGAGATGAAGGTCTCGGAGTTCCTCGGCACGCTGATCATCCTCGGCATCCCGTACGGGATCGTCGGAGTCGTCTGGACCCTCACGCACACCTCGCACCTGAAACAACTGCACGGCATCGACGTCGTGATCTCGTTCCTCGGGTCCATCGTGTGCTGGCCGGTGCTCACCTTCTCGAATGTGTGCATGACCTGATGATGGCGCTGGTGTGGCTCATCGACATCCTGGTGCTCGGCGTCAAGATCCTCGGTGGCCGGACGGAAGTGAATCCTGTTCTGCGCGTGGGCCTCTGGGTCGCCGTGCTGTCTGTGCTCGCGGCCGGCGCCGCGGTCCTGGGCGGACTGCTGGTGCTGCTACAGCACTGGCTGACCGAGCCGGCCTGACCGGCATGCGAAGAAAGGATCGGTGCCGGTGACGACGACTCGGCCCACGGAACAACGGCGACCGGTGGAACCCTGGCAGGAATACGACGAGGGTGAGCTGCGGCGGATCACCGGAATCGCCGCCGGCCTGTGGCAGCGCCATCCGCAGCGGTCCCTCGAAACCCTCGGACGGCAGGTGCTGCTCGGGCGCGCCGCCTTCGTGCAACTCTTGGTCTCGCTGGTGCGGCGCAGGTTTCCGTACCAGGAGTTCATCAAGCAGTGCGCGTTCATGGCGAACGTGTCCGCGGCGCCGACGGTATTCGTCGCGATCCCCATCGCGGTCGTGGTGTCCATCCAGGTCGGCGCGCTTGTCGATCAGGTCGGCGCGACCACGTTCATCGGCGCGGTGGCCGGGCTCGGCATCATCCGCCAGGGTGCGCCGCTGGTGTCCGCCTTGATGATCGCGGGCGCGGTCGGCTCGGCGATCACCGCCGACCTCGGGTCGCGCACCATCCGCGAGGAGATCGACGCGATGATGGTGATGGGCGTCGACCCGGTGCGGCGGCTGGTGGCGCCGCGCCTGGCCGCGGCGGTGCTGGTGAGCATGCTGCTGTGCGGGTTCGTGGTCTTCGTCGGCTTCGCGACCGCCTACATGTTCAATGTGTATGCGCAGTCGGGGACGCCGGGCTCGTTCATCGGCTCGTTCGCCTCCTTCGCCGTCGCCACCGATCTGCTGATAGCACTGGCCAAGGCCGCGATCTTCGGGGTGCTGACCGCGGTCATCGCCTGCGATGTGGGCCTGCACACCCGCGGCGGACCCGCCGGGGTGGCCAACTCGGTCAACTCCGCCGTGGTCACCTCGGCGCTGATGTTGTTCGCCACCAACATCATTCTCACCCAGCTGGCCAACACGCTCTTTCCGGCGAAGGTGGTCTGAGATGGCCAGTTCCTATACTCCGCCCGCGGCGCAGCCGCTGCGCGTCGTCGGCCAGGCCGCGCTGGTTCCGGTGCAGGCCAACCAGCGGCTCGGTCACCAGGCGCTCACCTTCTTCCAGGCGCTCGGCGCGATTCCGTTCGTGCTGAAGCACTATCGCAAAGAGGTGGCCCGGCTGATCGCCGACGTCAGCTGGGGTAACGGGTCGCTGATCGTCGGCGGCGGCACCGTCGGCGTGGTGCTCGTGCTGTGCAGTTTCGGCGGGATCATCGTCGGGATGGAGTCGTTCACGGCGCTGAACCTGCTCACCATGAGCCCGCTCACCGGCGCCATCTCCGGCTTCGCCACCACCCGCGAGCTGGGCCCGATTCTCGCGACACTGGCCTTCGCCATTCAGGCGGGCTGCCGGTTCACCGCGCAGCTGGGCTCGATGCGCATCTCGGAGGAGATCGACGCGCTGGAGTCGTGCGCGATCCGTCCGCTGCCCTACCTGGTCAGCACCCGGATGTTCGCCGCCACGGTGACGATCGTGCCGCTGTACACCGTCGGCCTGGCCACGGCCTACCTGATGACCAAGGTGACCGTGCTGTTCCTCGGCGGCACCACCGCGGGCACCTACGACCACTACTTCTTCCAGTTCCTGCTGGGTCCGGACGTGTTCTTTTCGCTGCTGAAGGTCGTGGTGTTCACGCTGCTGGCCACGTTCATCCAGTGCTACTACGGCTACGTCGCCACCGGGGGCCCGGAGGGCGTGGGCACGGCCGCCGGGCGGGCCATCAAGATGGTGATCGTCGTGATGGTGTTCGCCAATCTTTTTCTCACACTTGCTATTTGGGGCATCGACCCCGGTTTCCGGATTTCCGGTTAGGAGGCGCTCGTGATACTCGATCCCCGTGGCCGCGGCGCCACCGCCCGCCAGCTCACCGTGGCCGGGCTCGCCGTGCTGCTCGTCTTCGCCGCGCTGCTGTACCTGCTGGCGCTGCGCTACACCGGCCGATTCACCGACAAGGTTCCGGTCGGCGCCGTGCTGACCAGTACCGGCGACGGCCTGCCCACGCGGGCCGACGTCAAGTTCCGCGGCATGGTCGTGGGCACCGTCGACGGCGTCGAGATGGTCGCGAAAGGGGAACGGCAGCGCGCCGATATCGCGCTGAAACCCGGTGTCGCGGAGACTATTCCGGCGAACGTCACGGCGCGGGTGATCCCCAACAACCTGTTCGGCGTCACCGCGATCGAACTGGTCGACAACGGCGCGGCGAGCGCCACGCTGCGCGCGGGGGCGGTCATCCCCGAGGACACCGGCGCCGCGACGATCCAGCTCCAGACCACACTCAACGTGCTGCGCAACGTGCTGAACAACATTCAGCCCGAGAAGCTCGGCCGCGTGCTCGCCACGCTGTCGGCGGCGCTGGAACCCGGCGCCCGGGTACCCGGCTCGACCATCGAGCGGCTGGACGCCTGGCTCACCCAGGTGCACGAGATTCCGCAGATCGGCGGGCTGCTGGGCGATCTGGGCCAGGCCGCGACGGCGTTGAGCCAATCTGCCCCCGAACTGGTCGGCGTGCTGTCGGATTCGGTGACCACTGCCCGCACGCTCGCCGAGCGCCGCTCCGAACTCGTCGCGCTGCTGACGAACGCCGGTACCACCGTGGACTCGGTCAACACACTGTTCGCGCGCAACCCGGACGCCGGCAAGTTCCTCGTCGGCGGGCTCGACGACCTGTTCGGCGGGCTGGCCCGCGATCCGGACGCCATCCCGTTCACGGCCGCCAACCTGAACACCGCCCTGCAACGGTTGAAAACCGTATTCCGCTGGGGCCCCAGGCGGCAGATGGTGTGGGCGATGGACGCCACCTTCACACCGTTCCAGCAGTACACGGCCGAGGACTGCCCGCACTACGGCGAGCTGTACGGCCCGCGCTGCGGCGGTCCGAGCGTGCCCGCGGTCGCTCCCCCGCCACAGTTGCCGCCGCTGATGCAGCCCCGGTGGCTCGACGCGGCGGGACCGCGGCCGACGCCCGCGGCGCCGGCGCCCGGGACGCCACCGCTGCCCGGTATCGCCGGACTGCCGGCCATTCCGGGCCTGCCCGCGCTGCCCGGCCTGCCCTCGATCCCGGGCCTCACCGCTCCGGCCGCGAATCCCGTTCCGGCGCCGGGCATCCGGCCCGCCGCGGCGGGGCTGCGCGGCGCGGACGCCGTGGCGGCCGTGGTCGGCGGACGGCCCAACCTGGCCCAGCTGCTGCTGCTCGGCCCGGTGCTCGCGGGCGGCTCGGTAACCGTCACGACCGTCCCGGAAGGCGGTGCGACACAGTGAAATCCAGGCGAGCGCTGGCCGGTTTCAGCCTCTTCGCGGTGATCGCGATCGGGCTGACCTACACCATCTACTCCACCCTGCAACGCTCGGTGACCGGGGACACGCGGCGCTATTCGGCGGTGTTCTCGGACGTACTCGGGCTGCGCGTCGGCGACGACGTGCGGGCCGCGGGCGTGCGGGTCGGCCGGGTCGACAAGATCGACTTCGCCGACGGCTACCGGGCGCGGGTGGATTTCCGCATCGAGGCCCGCCAGCACCTGACCACCACCACGAAGGCCATGGTCCGCTACCAGAACCTGATCGGGCAGCGCTACATCGCACTCGGCCCGGGCAAGGACCAGGGCGAGCCGCTGCGTCCGGACGGGGAGATCCCGATCGAGCGCACCGAACCGTCGTTCGACGTCTCGGCGCTGCTGTCGGGCTTCGAGCCGCTGTTCGACGTGCTCCAGCCGGATCAGGTGAACTCGCTGTCGGAGACGCTGGTCCAGGCGATGCAGGGCAACCAGGTGTCGCTGGCGCAGCTGATCACCCAGGCCGCCCAGCTGGCCACCACCTTCGGTCAGCGCGACCGGATCCTCGGTGACGTGGTGGGCAATCTCAGCAGCGTGATCTCGGGCCTGGCCAATCGCAGCGGCGAGCTGGAAACCCTGATCACCCAGACCCATTCGCTGATGGACGGGTTGTACTCGCAGGGCGAGGCGCTGAAGTCGTCGGTCGATCAGGTGGCCACTTCCACCGATTCGCTGGTGCGGCTGATCGCACAGGTGCAGCCCGGTGTCACGCTGGCGCAGGACCGGGCCACCACCGGCATTCAGCTGCTGCTGCTCAACGGGGCGTCGCTGGACCAGTCGGCGGTCGAGCTGCCCGATCTGCTCAACCGGGTCGCGCAGTTCTCCAGCTACGGCACCTACGGCAACGCCTACTTCTGCAGCCTGGACGTGTCGCTCTGGGGAATCCTGCTGCCTCCGGGCCTGTTCTCGCAGGTCGGCGGCAATTCGCATTCGGAGGTGTGCCGCTGATGGCGCTATCGTCTCGCCGACTCCCGGGTTTTCTGCGCAACCGCTACCTGCGGCTGGGCCTGCTCGCGTCGGGAACGGTGCTCGTACTGCTCGTCGGCTCCAGCCTGCTCACCCAGGCCCGTGTGGGCGACACCACCATCCGGGCCGAATTCGCGCAGGCGGCCGGGCTGCGGGCCGGGGCGACCGTGGACGTGTCCGGTATCGAGGTCGGCGCGGTCCGCGCGGTGCGGCTCGACGGCGCCAAGGTCGTCGCGGACCTGAAGGTGCGCCGGGATCTGCGGCTGGGTCCGGACGCGCGCGCGGCGATCAAGATCTCCACGATCCTCGGGCGGGTGCACGTCGACCTGGTGCCGGGCAACGGAAAGGGCCTACCGGACAACCGGATCCGGCTCGACCACACCGACGTCCCGTACAACCTGGGCAAGGTCGTCCAGGACCGGGAGTACAAGCAGTCGTTCGACCGCGTCGCCCGGATCGATCCGCAGCAGTTGCGCCGGGCTCTGGACACGATGAACGCGCAGATGGGCGACTCCCCGCAGTTGGCGGTGCAGGCGCTCGACAGCATCGGCTCGCTGGCGAAGGTCGTCAACGAGCGCCGCGACGAGGTGGACACGCTCCTGAAGGGCATGGACCAGGTCTCGCAGCTGGTGGCGGACAACCAGAACAGCGTGCTCATGCTGCTGACCCGCGGCGAGGCCATCGGCACCGCGGTACAGAAGCGCCAGGAGCTGCTGCGGCAACTGCTCGACAATGTCGCCGGACTGTCGAAGCTGTTGCAGGACATGGGTTTGCAGAACAACGGTCAGCTCGGCCCGATGATCGCCGACCTGAACACCATGTCGGAGGGGCTGACGAAGAACAAGGAAAACCTCGATCGGCTCTACGAGATCATGCCGGTGACGCTGCGGCAGTTCAACAACGTCCTGGGCAACGGCCCGTACGGCGAGGTCTACGTGCCGTGGGGCCTGTTCCCGGACAACTGGATCTGCTTCGCGCAGGTCGTACAGGGGTGCAAATGAGGAAGTTTCGCGCGATCGCACAACTCGCCGCGCTCTGCCTGGTCGCGACGGTGGGGTCGGGATGCTCGCTGCTGCCGGGGTCGCTCGGCTCGATGTCGAACCAGTATCTCGGCGAACATCTGCGCATCAGCGCCGATTTCGAGAATGTCGCCGGCCTCTACACCGGCAACGAGGTGGACGTGCTGGGTGTCCCGGTCGGCCAGGTCGAGTCGATCACGGCCAAGGGCAGCTACGTCCAGGTGACGATGCTGCTCGACAAGGGTGTCCGGGTGCCCGCCGATGCCGTGGCGGCGCTGGTGAATCCGCAGCTGATCACCAACCGGCACATCGAACTGGCGCCGGCCTACGACGGCGCCGGGCCCGTCATGACCGACAACACCCATATTCCGTTGCCGCGCACCAGGACTCCGGTCGAACTCGATCGGATCCTGGAGACCTTCGATCAGCTCGGCGCGACGCTGAAGGGCGACAATCAGACCGGGCCGATGGCCAGCCGGGTACTGTTCCCGCTGCTCGACGGCAACGGCGACAAACTGCGGGACACCCTCGACGCGCTGTCGGCCGCGTTCGAGACGACCTTCGCCAACAAGGACCAGATCTCCAACACCATCGTCAAACTGAACGACATCACCCAGGTCATCGCGGGTAACGACCAGACCGTCCGGGACTTCAGCGGACGGCTCACCGAACTGGTGACCCTGATGGGTGAGCAGGCGCCGGGGCTCCAGGCGGTGCTGACGCAGCTCAACGACTTCGTCACCAACACCGCCACGGTGGTCGGCCAGAACAAGGACCAGCTGGCCGGGGCGCTGACCAGGTTCGTCGAGATCAGCAACCAGATGCGCGCCAATGCCCGCAATCTCACCGAGATCGTCGACGTCGGTCCGCTGATGTTCCAGAACCTGGCCAATGCCACCAGCTACGAACACCAGGCGCTGCGGCTGCACGGCCTGCTCGACAAGTCGGTGCTGGACGGCGAGGCCCTGTCGACGTTCTGTGAACGCGTCATGATGCGCCTCGACGGCTGCCGCACCGGGCGGATCGCCGATCTGGGACCGGATTTCGGCCTCACCGCCGCCCTGCTGGGAGTGAGCGGAAAATGATGAATGCCTCTCGCAGAACGGCTTTCACGGCGCTGTGCGCGGTGGTGACGCTCGGTACCGCCGGCTGCGCGGTGACGGTGGAGAACCTGCCGATGCCCAAGCCGGGCATCGGCGCCCCCGGTTACACCGTGCACGCCGCCTTCCGCGACGCGCTCAATCTGCCCGACCACGCGCACGTCCGGATCGGCGGCACCGACGTCGGCACCGTCACCAAGATCGAGACGACGAACTTCATCGCCGACGTGGAAATGCTTATCCGACAGGATATCTCGCTGCCCGAGGGGACGACCGCCGAGCTGCGCCAGGGGACGCCGCTCGGTGACATGTTCGTGGCGATGACGCTGCCCGCCGCGCAGGAGGCCGGCCCGCCGATGCGCGACGGCGACACCATCGGCACCGACCGCACCGGCACCGCCGCCTCGGTGGAACAGCTGATGATGTCGGTGTCGATGCTGATCAACGGCGGCGGCATCAACCAGGCCGCGCAGATCACCTCGCAGATGGACTCCATGTTCACCGGGCGCGGACCGCAGCTGTCGCATCTGCTGACCGAGATGACCTCGGTCATCGACGCCCTCAATCAGCGGACCGGTGACATCGACGCGACCCTGCAGGGGTTGAACACGCTGGCGGGCGAATTGGCCTGGCGCAAGGCCGAATTGGGCGCCGCGGCCGACACCTTCCCGCAGCTGCTCGGCCTGGTGAACGAGAACAACCAGCGCATCGTGGATCTGACCACCAAGGTGTCGACGACCATGGCGGCGCTGGGCGACTTCACCGACACCACCGGACCGCAGTTCCTCAGCCTGTTCGACAGCATCCAGAAACTGATGTCGGGGTTCACCGATATGGGCGACAACCTGACCCAGGCGTTGAGCAACCTGCACGAGATGTATCCCGGCGTGATGACCAGCCTGCGCGGTCCCGGCCTGGCGATCATGGCCACCGTGTCGTACCTGAGCGTCGGCGCGCTCACCGACCCGAAGGGCAGCCGGTGGCCGGAGATCGGCGATGTGCCCGCCTTCGTCGGCAGCCTGGCCCAGGTGTTCGAGAAGGTGTTCGGTCGCGTCATCAGCCCGCCGCGCCCGCTGCCCGCGGCCCCGGCGCCACCCGCCGTGCCGGGGGCAAGCGGCGAATTGCCGCCGGGCAGCGCGCAATCCGGCGGACCGGAGGCGAGCGGTGGCTCCCCGCCGGACGGTGCACAACCGGAACCGGACGGCGCGGCGGGTGGTGAGCGGTGAACATCCCCCTCTGGCACTGGATCGTCGGGCGGCGCGTCGCCCTGGCCAATCTCGGACTGGTGGTCGTGCTGATCCTCGGCTGCGGCTACCTGGCGCGGTATGTGCTGCGCTTCGACCCGGTACCGCACACCTTCCGGGTGACCGTGGAACTGCCGACCTCCGGCGGCCTGCTGCCGGGCAACGACGTGACCTTCCGCGGCACCCGGGTCGGCTCGGTGGCCGACCTGCGGGTCTCCGGTGACGGCATCGCCGCCGTCGCCGAAATCGAGGACAGCGCAAGGATTCCCGTCGGCGGCGCGGTCCATGTCGGGCGGCTGTCCGCCGCGGGCGAGCAGTACCTGGACTTCCGTCCCGACTCCGATACCGGGCCCTTCCTGTCCGAGGGCGCGATCGTGGACCGGTCCCGCACCAGCGTGCCGATTCCGGTGCAGAACGTCCTCGCCGACCTCAGCGGCTTCATCGGCGGTATGAACCCGGACCGGCTCACCGTCATCGTCGACGAACTCGACAAGGCGCTGGCGGGCGGGCCGGATCGGTTGCGCAACATGATCTCCGGCATCAGCCGGGCCATGGCGGGGCTCACCGACCTGCTGCCGCAGACCCGGCAGCTGATCGAGAATCTCGAGGTGATCGCCGAGACCACCTCGCACGCCCAGCCCGATCTGAGTACCGTCACCGCCGCGGGGAGCACGCTGTTCCAGCAGGCCACCGCGGCCGACGCGGAGGTGCGCCGCTTCCTCGATCAGGGGCCGGGCCAGCTGACCACGCTCGGCGAGGTGGTCGCGGCGAACCAGGACCCGATGACCGATCTGGTCACCAACTTCGTCGCCATCACCAAGGCCGCGAAGTTGCGCCAGCCCGCGATCGAGGCGCTGTTCCCGTCGCTGCGCCAAGGCATCCAGGCCCTCGGCGTGCCCGCGCACGACGGCGCCTACCACACCCTGGCCGACTTCTACCCGCGCCCGACCTGCGAGTACGACACCATCCCGGTGGCGGCCTCCGAGGCGGTCACCGACACCCGGGTCCGGCTGTACAACTACTGCGTCACCAAGGACCCGGCACTGCAGGTCCGCGGTTCGGCCAACGCGCCACGACCCGCCGTGCCCGACAACGGATCCGGGCCACCCCCGGGAGTCACCGGCGACGAACTGTCCCGCCCGGTGCCCGACATGCCGCCCTCTGGCAACTAGGAGGAACCATGAGCGACAACACCGACAACCGAACACCTTCCCCCGCAGCGGAATCCGACACGGGCACCGCGGACTCCACCGCCGCGAACCCGAGTGCCGAGACCGACTCCACGACTGCGGAATCGAATGCCGACACGGACGCGGCCACCGTGAATCCGGGGACTGAGACCGACTCCCCCACCGCGGCAACGGAATCTGGGGCAGGAACTGGGCCGCCCGCGACCGCGAGCATGTCCTCTCGCCTGCGCAGGCTCCGCCCGCCCGTTCCGGGCCGCGCCGGGCGGGCCGCCATCCGGTCCGCCGTCGCCGTGGTGCTCGGTGCCGCCGTGGCCGGGAGCATCTACTTCTATGTACAGAACGAGCACAAGCAGGACCTGCTGAGCGCGCAGGAGCAGGCCCGGCAGGCCGCCTGCGGGTACGGGCCGGTGCTGTCGACCTACGACGCGAAGAATCTGGACCACTATGTGCAGGCGGTGCTCGACGGCGCCACCGGAGATTGGCGCAAGCAGTTCGAGACCACCAGCCGCGACCTAGGTGACGTCCTGGCGAAGGGCGAGGTGGTGGCCAAGACCGACGACGTCCAGTGCGCCATCCGCAGCGCGGACGAGACCTCCGCCGAGGCGCTGGTCGTGATGGGACAGACGATCACCAGTCTCGGCACCAAGGGACAGCCGGAGAAGGGCCAGCTGTCGGTCGTCATGCGACTGGAGAAGAGCGGTGACCGCTGGCTGGTGAACAAGATCGACACTCCGTTGGCGCCGCCGCGGCCGTGAATGATAAATCGCCTGGTAGCTACCATGGCGTCCATGAACGTCGAGGGATGCCGCGGCATGCCGACCGCGCCGATATCCCGCGCCGCACCAGAGAGACAGGCCAGAACCGTGAGCCGAGGACAGCGCGGCACCGCGCACCACGCAGAACAGGCGACAACAAAACCGGAGGAGCGCGTGATCCGGCGGCGGCCGAAGAACCGCCGGGCGCAGATCGCGGCGACCTCGGCGGCCGCCTTCGGTTCGCTGGGCTACCACGGCGTCAGCATGGAGGACATCGCCACCAAGCTCGGCATCTCCTCCGCCGCGCTCTATCGGCACTACCCGAGCAAGTACGCGCTGTTCCGCGAGGAACTACTGCGGCTGGGCGCGGCCACCGTCGCGGCGGTCACGCTGCCCGAGGAGACCGCGGGCCGGCCGGCCGAGCAGCGGCTCGACCAGGTGGTCGACGCGATCATCGCCGACACCATCGCCAACCGGCCGACGGTCGCGCTGGTCCGCTGGGAGCGGCGCTACCTCGAGGACGACGATCGCCGGACGCTCGACGACCAGTTCGCCGCCGCCCTCACCACCCTGCGGGATCTGATCGGCGAACTGCGGCCCGAACTGTCCCGACGCGATCGCCTGGTGCGCGCGGTGGCGGTGTTCAGCGTGATCAGCAGCATCGGCGACCATCACGCCACGCTCCCGGTGAAAGCCATGACGGCCGTGCTGAATTCGGCGGCGTGGTCGCTGATCCGCGCCGACCTCCCGACCGCGGAAGCGCCGCCGCGGCCGCCGCGCGCGGTGGAGATTCCGCAGTCGTTCAAGCACGAACTGCTGTTGAAGAAGGCCGTCGAACTGTTCCACGAGCGCGGCTACCCGAATGTCAGCGTCGAGGACATCGCGATGGCGGCCGATCTGTCGGCGGCCTCGGCGGTCTATCGCTACTACCGCAGCAAGAGCGATCTGCTGGCCGCGGCCTTCCGGCGTGCCGCCGATCGGATGTCGGGGGCGATCGGCCCGGCGGTGGCGGCCTCGCCGACGCCCGCCGAGGCGCTGTCCAAGCTGATCGACCTGTACGTCGCCGGTTCGTTCGCCGAGCGCGAGCTGACCTTCGTGTACTACGCGGAGTTCGGTCACGTGGCGGTCGAGGAGCGGACGATGCTGCGTAACATCCAGCGGCTCATTGTCGCCGAGTGGGTGAAGCTGCTGGTCGAGGTGCGTCCCGAGCTGTCCGAGGCGCAGGCGCGCATCCTGGTGCAGGCGGCCTTCGGTCTCGTGGTCGACCTGGGCCGGGTCTTCGGCAACGACGCGCACATCTGCCCGCCCGACCGGGTGAGCAGCCTGATGGAAGTGATCGTGTTCGGGCGGCCGCTGTCGCAGTAGGCGAGATCAGCTGGGCCGCAACATCGGCGGGTGCAGCACTCGGGCGGGCCCGGCCCGGAACAGCTGGGCCGGGCGGCCGCCGCCCACGGTGGTGCGTCCGGTCGGCTCCACGAAACCCGGTGTGCTGGTGACCTTCCGGTGGAAATTGCGGGGATCGATGCTGGTCCCCCACACCACCTCGTATACCCGGCGCAGCTCGGCGACGGTGAATTCGGGCGCGCAGAACGCCCTCGCCAGTGGCGTGTACTCGAGTTTGGCGCGCGCCCGCTCCACGCCGTCGGTCAGGATCCGGCGATGGTCGAAGGCCACCCGCCCCCGCTCCACCAACAGTTCCTCCACCGACCAGATGGCCGCCGCCGACGCGTCCGGACCGGCTTGCGGCGCGGGCAGATTCGGCACCAGCGCGAGATAGGCGGTGCTGATCACCCGACCGCGCGGGTCGCGCCCGGGTTCGCCGTAGGTCGCCAGTTGCTCGAGATGCAGGCGGTCGGCCCGGATTCCCGTCTCCTCCCGCAACACTCGCACCGCCGCCGCCGACAGGCTCTCGTCCTGCTGCACGAATCCGCCGGGCAGCGCCCACCTTCCGCGATAGGGCGCGAACAGCCGCTGGATCAGCAGTGCGCACAGCGTGTCGTTGGTCGACCGCCGGGCGCCGAGGGTCAGCACGACCAGATCCACCCCCACCGCGGCATTGAGGCGAAAAGCATTGCCCATGGCCGCGATTGTATTCGTCAGAATGACGATAAGCAGTGCGATCGAATGGCGGCAAGGAGTGCGCGAGGGAATGGGGGATCCCGGGAGTGGTGGCCCCGGGGGGGGGGCGCCGCACCCCGCCCCCCCCCCCGCCCCCCCCCCCCGGGCCGCGGCGGGGATGCTGACGGGGCGGG
>NZ_JARWOP010000272.1 GCF_029868745.1 Nocardia wallacei
CGACTCCACCGACCGCGGCACCCCCACCGCCACCACAACCTCAGGACCCACACCCCACTCGATCAACAACCGAGCCAACCGCGTCGACCGCTCATCCAACTCCGCATACGACAACACCACCAACGACGCCGACGCATCCGCAAACACCAACGCCGTACCGGTCGGATCCACCTCGACCGCAGTCGCGAGCAGTTGCGGCAGTGTCGTGACGCGCACCCTGCGGGTGCGGACGGGGCGCACTCGAGCGACCCGGGTCATGCCGCGACCGCTTCCTGAGCCGCGTCGTGCCGCCCGACCACCCGAAACACGTGTCACTCACCCTGCCTGTTGTCGATCCTGCGCCGCGCGGCGCCACCCCCTTGATCCATCGAGCGCGGCCGGGGCATGTTACGCGCGGGCGCCCCCATCCCGGGTCGGCGGGGTGGGCCGGGCCCGGAACCAGACCATTGTCCGGCACCGCGGCCCGCTGGTCACCCGGTGGGGCTGGAGATTCGCGTCAGCGCTGGTCGAGGGCGAGCAGCGCGGCCAGGGCGGGACCGATCTCGGCCAGCGCGTCCGGTCCGACCAGTTCGTCGTGACGGACCGGTACCGGCCGGTCGATCACCTTGCCGTCCACATACGGCTCCCAGTCGGCCGCGGACCGACCACGCTCGATGTGACTTGTCTCACAATCCGCGCGGAAGAACTCCACGGTGCCGCGGAAGACGGCCGGGCGATGGTCGGCCACCAGCTCGGCCGACCGCACCGCACCGCGATAGATCCGGCGCACCCGCTCGGGCGTGAGCGACACCAGGTCGGCGGGGACCATCGCGTGCAGTGCCGCCAGGGCCTCGTCGCCGAGGTCGTGCAGATCGCCCGAGGGCAGGGCGTCCGCGCCGAGGCCGAGTTCGGCCAGGGCGTCGCGCACGGCGCCGCGGAAGTCGGTGACATCCAGTTCCGGGTACCCGTCCAGCACGGCCAGCAGCGACACCTGTTCGCCCGCGGCCTGCAATTCGGTGGCGATGGTATGGGCCAGCACGCCGCCCAGCGACCAGCCCAGCAACCGGTACGGGCCGTGCGGCTGCACCGTCCGGATCTCCGCGACGTAGCGCAGGGCCATCTCGTGGATCGACTGCGGCACGTAGTCCTCGGTCAGCGCCGGGGACTGCACTCCCCACAGCGGCTGCGGAAGGTACTGTGCCAGCCCGGAATACGCCCATGCCAGGCCGTACATCGGGTGGAGGCAGAACACCGGATCGCCCGCGGCCGCGCGCAGCGGCACCAGGACCCCGAAGGCCGAATCGTCCTGTCGGCCGGGCACTTCGGTGTCGATGCGGTGCGCCAGCCCGGCCACCGAGGCGTCGGTGAAGAACCACGGCACCTCGACCCGCGCCCCCGTGACCTCGCGCAGCCGCGCCACGGCCCGGGTGGCCAGCAGCGAATTGCCGCCGAGCGCGAAGAATTCGTCGTCGGCGCCCACCCGATCCGCGCCGAGCAGGTCGGCGAAGACGTCCGCCACCGCCTGCTCGGTCGGCGTCTCGGGGGCACGGAAGTCGGTGCCGCCGTGAAACTCCGGTGCGGGCAGGGCGCGGCGGTCGAGCTTGCCGTTGGGGGTCAGTGGCAGCGCGTCCAGCACCATGATCGCGTCGGGAACCATGTACGCGGTCACGAATTCGCCGACGGTGCCGCGCAATTCCGCCGGGTCGAGTGCGGCGGCGTCGTTTCCGACGACGTAACCCACCAGGCGGTCACCGGCCTGCGCCGAGCTGTGCACCGTGACCACGGCCTGTCCGACGCCGGGGCAGCGCAGCAGCGCCGCCTCGATCTCGCCGAGTTCGACGCGGAACCCGCGCAGCTGCACCTGCTGGTCGCTCCGGCCGGCGTACTCCAGGGCGGCGGCCGGGCCGGACGCGCGCCAGCGGCCCACGTCACCGGAGCGATACAGCCGCGATCCCGGCGGACCGTAGGGGTTCGCCACGAAACGAGTCGCGGTCAGGCCGGGGCGGCCGAGATAACCGCGCGACAACTGAGCACCGGCCACGTACAGCTCGCCGGGAACCTGCGCCGGAACCGGGTGCAGGCGTTCGTCGAGCACGTAGGTGTCCAGTCCGGGCAGGGCGCGGCCGATGACGCTGGCCGCGCTGCCCGCCGTATCCTCGTCCAGCTCGAGGAACGACACGTGCACCGTGGTCTCGGTGATGCCGTACATGTTGACCAGGCGGGCCTCGCGGTGGCGCGCGAGCCACGGCGTCAGGCGGCGCGGGTCCAGCGCCTCGCCGCCGAAGATGATGTGCCGCAGGGCGAACGCGGCTCGCGGGGCGTCGCGGTCGGCCGCGATCAGCTGATAGAACGCCGACGGTGTCTGATTGAGCACCGTCACACCGTCGCGAATCAGCAACTCGCGGAACTGTTCCGGCGAACGCGAGGTCAGGTAGTCGACGACGACCACGCTGCCGCCGGAGCCCAGCGCGCCCCACAGCTCCCACACCGAGAAGTCGAAGGCGAAGGAGTGGAACAGCGTCCACACATCGGACTCGTCGAAGCCGAAAAGCGGGTAGGTGTTCGACAGCAGTTGCAGCACTTGGCGATGCGCGACCCCGACACCCTTGGGCACGCCCGTCGAGCCCGAGGTGTAGATGACGTAGGCGAGGTGGTCGGGTCGCAGCGGCGCGAGCCGGTCCCGATCGGTGACCGGGGAGTCGTCGGCCGCGTCGAGGTCCTCGAACAGCAGCACCGGAATATCGGTCTCGGGCAGGGCGTCCCGGTCCGCGGCGGTCGTGAGCAGGCAGGCCGGTGCGGCGTCGGAGAGCAGGAACCGCAGGCGCTGCGCCGGATACGCGGTGTCGATCGGAAGGTAACCGGCCCCGGACTCGAGCACGCCGAGCAGCGCGACCGGCAGCTGTTCGGTACGCGGAACCGCCACGGCCACCAGCGCTTCCGGCCCGACGCCGTGCGCGATCAGGGCCCGCGCCACCCGGTTGGCGCGCCGGTCCAGCTCGTCGTAGGTCAGGGTGTTCGCCCCGGCCCGGATCGCCGTCGCATCGGGGCGGCGGCGCACCTGCTCGTCGATCAGCGCGAGAAGCGACGGTTCGGTCGCGGTGCGCGGTGTCGCCAGTGGCGTATTCCATTGGCGCAGCGCCCGTTCGCGTTCCTGGCCGCTCAGTAGGTCGATGTCGCCCACGGCCGCTTCGGATTCGGCCAGGGCGGCCAGCACGCGCAGGAAGCGGTCGGCGAAGCCGCGCACGGTGGCGGCGTCGAACAGGTCGGTGGCGTAGGTGAAGGCGGCGGCGATGCCCTGCGCGGCTCCGGTGGCGTCGGCCCGCTCGGTAAGTGTCACCTGCAGGTCGAACTTGGCCGGGGCGGGCGCGGCGTCCACACCCGAGACGGTCAGCTCGGGCAGCCGCAGGTCGGCCGGCGCCAGGTTCTGGAACGTCAGCATCACCTGGAACAGCGGGTGCCGGGCCGCCGAGCGCGGCGGATCGAGCAGCTCCACCAGCCGCTCGAACGGCACATCGGCGTGCGCGAAGGCCGCGACATCGGTGTGGCGCACGGCGCGCAGCAGGTCGCCGACGGTGGCGGCGGGGTCGACCTCGGTGCGCAGCACCAGGGTATTGACGAACATGCCGATCAGGTCGTCCAGGGCGGCGTGGCCGCGGCCCGCCACGGGGGTGCCGATGGCGATGTCCCGGGTGCCCGACAGCCGCGCGAGCAGCACCGCGAGCGCCGTGTGGACGACCATGAACAGCGTCGAATGATGTTCGCGCGCAACGCGGTTCAGGGCCGCGTGCAGATCGGGCTCGATCTCGAAGGCGATCGTGTCGCCGCGGTAGGAGGCCGCGGCCGGGCGCGGTCGATCGGCCGGCAGGTCCACCTGTTCGGGCAGCGCGGCCAGTTCCCGGCGCCAGAAGGCGATCTGCTGGGCCAGGACCGAATCCGGGTCGTCCTCGGCGCCGAGCGCGTGCCGCTGCCACAGGGCGTAGTCCGCGTACTGGACAGACAGGGGCGACCAGCCCGGTGCGTCCCCGCCGGTGCGGGCGGCGTAGGCCAGCATCAGATCACGGGTCAGCGGACCCATCGACCAGCCGTCTGCGGCGATGTGGTGCGCGACGAAGGCCAGCACGTACTCACCCGAATCGGCTTGCGGCGCGGGCGTTTCCGGAGCCACCCGGAACAGTGCGATCCGGAAGGGCACCTCGGCGGTGACGTCGAAGCCCCGACCCATCACCTGTTCCGCGGCGGGGATCAGCTCGGCGGCGGCGACCTCGATCGGTGTCAGGTCGACGTCGATGTCGCGGGCGGCCCGGATCTCCTGCACCGGACCGTCGGCGGTCAGTGGATAGACGGTACGCAGAATCTCGTGCCGCACAACCACATCCGCCACGGCGGCCCGCAACGCGGGCACGTCGAGCACGCCGGACAGCCGGATGGCGGCCGGGATGTTGTACACGGCCGCGCCGGTGTCGAACTGGTTGAGCACCCACATCCGCTGCTGCGCGAACGACAGCGGGATCTCCGCCGGGCGCGGGCCGGCGGCCAGCCGCGGCAGCGCACTGCCGGTGGACTGCTCGACCGCCACGGCCAGCGCACCGACCGTGGGCGCCTCGAACAGGCTGCGCACCGACACCCGCGATTCCAGGGCGGTCCCGATGCGGGCCGCCACCTGGGTCGCCAGCAGGGAGTTGCCGCCGAGCGCGAAGAAGTCGTCGTCGACTCCGACCCGCTCCACGCCCAGCACCTCCGCGAAGGTGCTCGCGACGATCTCCTCGATGGGCGTCGCCGGCGCGCGGTAGGCGGTGGCCTCGAATTCCGGTTCGGGCAGCGCTTTACGATCCAACTTGCCGTTCACGGTGCGGGGCAGCGCGTCCAGCACGACGAACGCCGACGGCACCATGTACGACGGGACGGCGGCGGTGATCGCCGACTTCACTTGTGCGGCATCGAGTGTGCCGCCGCTGGGCACCAGATAGGCGACCAACCGGTCGCCGGACCGCTGGTCCCGCTTCGCCAGCACCGCGACCTGAGCGACCTCCGGCAGCGCCAGCAAGGCCGCCTCGATCTCGCCCAGCTCGATGCGGAAACCGCGGATCTTCACCTGGAAGTCCGTGCGGCCCCGGTATTCCAGCTCGCCGCCGGTATTCCAGGCCACCAGATCGCCGGTGCGGTACATGCGCGTGCCGGGCACCCCGAACGGGTCGGCCACGAAGCGGTCCGAGGTCAGGTCGGCGCGGCCGAAGTAGCCGCGGGCGAGCTGCGCACCGGCCAGATACAGCTCGCCGGAGACGCCGACCGGCACCGGGTGCAGGCGCGAATCCAGCACGTATACCTGGCTGTTCCACTCCGGCGCGCCGATCGGCACCGACACCTGGTCGGCCGCGGTCACCCGGTGATTGGTGATCGAGACCGCCGCCTCGGTGGGTCCGTACAGGTTGAACAGGTCCACGTCGGGGTGCGCGGAGCGGAAGCGTTGCGCGAGGGCGCCGGGCAGGGCCTCGCCGATCGCGAGCACCCGGCGCAGCGATTTCCACAGCGTCACAGCGGAAGCGGGCCGCTGCGCGGGGTCACCCGTCATTCGGTAGGCGTCTCCGGGCCCGCGGGTCGCGGCGTCGGTGAGCAGCGCGTCGAGCATGGACGGGACCACATGCAGCGTGGTGACATCCTCGCGCGCCATCAGCTCGTTCAGGTAGGCCGGATCGCGATGGCCGTCCGGCGCGGCGATCACCAGCCGCCCGCCGCACACCGCCGCCGACCAGAACTCCCACACCGACAGGTCGAATGTCGCGGCCGTCTTCAACAGCATCGCGTCGTCGCGAGTCAAGCCGAATTCCGCGGTCTTCCACAGCAATTGGTTGACGACGGCGGCGTGCGGCACCGCCACGCCCTTCGGCCGCCCGGTCGAGCCGGAGGTGAAGATGACGTAGGCGATGTTCGAGGCGCGCAGCGGCGCGATCCGATCCGCGTCCGTGACGGGCCCCGCCGGGACGGTCGACAGGTCCAGTGCGTCGACCACGACCACCGCCCGGCCCAGGTCGGTCCCGGCGTTCGTCAGCACGCACACCGGATCGGCGGTGTCGAGGATGTAACCGGTCCGTTCGGCGGGCTGGTCCGGATCTACCGGCACGTACGCGCCGCCTGCCGCGGCGACGGCGTACATGGCCACGACGAGGTCCACCGAGCGGCGGAAGGCCAGCGCCACTCGTGCCTCGGGACCGACGCCGAGCGAGATCAGATGCCGGGCAAGACGATTCACCCGGTCACCCAGTTCGGCGTAGGTGAGCACCTCGGGCCCGTCGGGGAGATCGGCGACCAGTGCCACCGCGTCCGGCCGTGCCGTGACCGTACCGGCGAGTAGCGCGTCCATCGTGGGCAGCGCCGCACCGCGCGGGCGGATTGCTTGCAGCACACCGGAATTCAGCGGATACCCGGTGATGTTCGGGGCGACCAGGACCCGGTTGCGCTCGTCGCGGCCGAGCAGCGGCAGATCGCCGACGGCGGCCGACGCGTCGCTGACCACCGCGGCGAGGATGCGCGAGAGCCGTGCGGCGAAGCCTTCCACGGTGGCGGCGTCGAAAAGATCGGTGGCATAGGTGAAGAAACCACCGATACCGGCGGGACTTCCCTGCTCGTCGTACACATCACCGACGATCAGATGCAGATCGAACTGCGACACTTCGAGATCCGCGTCCACACCCGCGACTTCGAGTCCCGGCAGCGACACTTCCGTCCGCGCCAGATTCTGGAACGACAAACCCACCTGGAACAACGGATGATGCGCAGTCGACCGCGGCGGATTCAACACCTCCACCAACCGCTCGAACGGAATATCGGCATGCGCGAAGGCATGCAGATCCGTTTCCCGCTGCCGCGCGAGCAGATCCACGAAACTCTCACCACGACGCAGCTGCGTCCGGAACACCACCGTGTTCACGAACATCCCGATCAGGTCGTCGAGTTCGGCCTCGCCGCGACCCGCGACCGGCGTACCCACCGCGATGTCGTCGGACCCGGACAACCGCGCCAGCAATACCGCCAGCGCCGTGTGCACCACCATGAACAACGTCGCGCCATGCGACCGGGCCAGTGCGTTCAACGCCGCATGGGTCTCCGCGTCCACCCGGAACTCCACCCGGCCGCCACGCAACGACGCCACCGCCGGACGCGGCCGATCCGCCGGCAACTCCAGCAGATCCGGCAAACCGGACAACTCCCGTCGCCAGAACGCGATCTGCTGCGCCGCAATGGAATCGGGATCCGATTCGTCGCCCAGTACCGCGCGCTGCCACACCGCGTAGTCGGCGTACTGCACCCGCAGCGGGGCCCAGCCGGGGTCCGCACCGGCGGTGCGCGCGGCGTACGCGGTCATCACGTCCCGCACCAGCGGGGCCATGGACGAGCCGTCCGCGGCGATGTGGTGCACGACGACCGCCAGCACGTACTCGTGCGTGTCGGTCGCCGCGTCCGTGATCTCGAACAACCGCACCCGGATCGGCACCTCGACCGTCACGTCGAACGGCGTCGCCGCCAGCTCGTACACGGCCGCGACCGCGCCCTCGGCGGTGCGCCGTTCCGGCGCGACGGACACCCAGCCGCCCGGATGGGTGGCCGCGTCCGCTCCGCCGTGGTGCGCGATAGCCGCCGACACCGGCAGGACGACCTGCACCGGGCCGTCGGCCGTCTCGGGGTAGACGGTCCGCAGCACCTCGTGCCGGACCACCACATCGTCGAGCGCGGCCGACAGCGCCGCCACATCCAGATTCCCGGTGAGCCGCAAGGCGAACGGCAGGTTGTAGGCCGCCGAGCCCGCGGTCTCCCCGTCCTGATCGAACCGGTTCAGGAACCACATCCGCCGCTGCGCCAGCGACAACGGCAGCCGCTCGGGCCGCTCGAGCGCGCCCAGTTCGACGCCTCGGCGGTCGTGCGTGCGGGATTCGATGGCCGCCGCCAGCGCTGCCACCGTCGGCGTCTCGAAGACGGTCCGGACCGGTATCCGGCCGTCGATGGCCGCGCCCAGCCGGGCGGCGACCTGGGTAGCGACCAGCGAGTTGCCACCCAGGGCGAAGAAGTCGTCGTCCGCGCCGACCCGGTCGACGCCGAGCACCTCACCGAACACCTCCGCCACGATCTCCTCGACCGGCGTTGCGGGAGCGCGGAACTCGCGCGCGGAATAGGTCGGCTCCGGCAGCGCCTTGCGGTCGAGCTTGCCGCTGGCGTTGAGCGGGAACTCCTCGAGCACGACGATCGTGCCGGGCACCATGTAGGCGGGCAGGGACTTCGCCACGGCGGCCAGCAGGTCCGCCTGTTCCAGGCGCAGGCCGGGCGCGGGCACCACGTACGCGACGAGCTGGTCGCCGAGCGTGGACGGCATCACGGCGGCCACCGCCTGGCTCACCTCGGGCTCGGCCAACAACGCGGTCTCGATCTCGCCCAGCTCGATGCGCTGGCCGCGGAACTTCACCTGGAAGTCGGTGCGCCCCAGGTAATCCAGCCGCGCGGGCAGTTCACCGTCGGGTGCGCGCCACACCGCCAGGTCGCCGGTGCGATACATCCGGGCGCCGGCCGCGCCGTACGGGTTCGCCACGAACCGGTCGGCGGACAGATCCGGCCGCCGCACATAGCCGCGAGCCAGCTGCGCGCCCGCCAGATACAGCTCCCCCGGCACGCCCGCCGGTACCGGGCGCAGCCGCCCGTCCAGCACAAAAGCCTGAGTGTTCCACTGCGGCAACCCGATCGGCACACTCGTTCGATCGGCGCCGCGCGCCTGCCAGTAGGTCACCGACACCGCGGCCTCGGTGGGCCCGTACAGGTTGTGCACCCGCGCGCCGCAGACCCGGCGCACCGCGTCGACGGTCTCCGGCGGCAGCGCCTCGCCGATCACGAACACGTCCCGCAGCGTCGGGCACGCACCCGGCGCCAGGTGCGCGGCGAATACGGTCAGCATCGACGGCACGAAGTCGGTAACCGTAATACCTTCGGCCGCAATGGTTTCCGCCACATACAGGGGATCACGATGCCCGTCGTGGGTCGCGACGACCAGCCGCGCGCCCGCACGCAGCGGCAGGAAGTAACCCCACAGCGACACGTCGAACGTGGTCGCCGTCTTCTGCAGGTAGGCATCGCCGGGACCCAGCGGATACTGCGCGAGCATCCACTCGATCTGGTTGTGGATGGCCGCGTGCGACACCGCCACACCCTTCGGGCGGCCGGTCGATCCCGATGTGAATATCACGTAGGCGGGGTGTGCATCGCGCAGCGGCGCAAGGCGTTCGGTGTCGGCGATCGCCTCGGCGGAGAACTCCGACAGGTCGAGGCGATCGATTTCCAGGACATCCCGCGCCCCGGACACCGCCGAGGCGTCCGAGGTCGTGGTGAGCACGGTGACCGGGTCGGAGGTGGCGAGGATATGGCCGATGCGCTCGGCGGGATGATCGGGGTCCAGCGGCACGTACGCACCGCCCGCCGCGACGATCGCGTACATTCCGACGACGAGATCCAGCGACCGGCGAACGGCCAAGCCCACCAACGCTTCCGGACCCACGCCGCGCGAGATCAGCAGCCGCGCGAGGCGATTCACCCGGGCGTCGAACTCGGCGTAGGTGAGCGAGACGCCCTCGTAGGTCACGGCCACCGCGTCGGGCTGCCGCGCCGCCGTGCGCCGGTAGCCGTCGAGCAGCAGCTCCGGCTCCAGCGAATGCCGGGTCTCGTTCCAGTCGCGCAGGATTCGGTCGCGCTCGGTGCCGGACAGCAGCTCGATCGCGCCGACCGGGGACTGCGCGTCGGCGGCCACCGCGGCCAGGATGCGGGTGAGGCGCTCGGCGAAGCCCTCGACGGTCGGCTTGTCGAACAGGTCTGCGGCGTAGGTGAACAGGGCGCCCAATCCGGCCGGGGTGGCGTCCTCCTCGCGCGGGACTACGGTGAGCTGGAGGTCGAATTTCGCGATGGCACCATCGAATTCGACGGCCGCGGCACTCAGGCCGGGCAGCTCCAGCGTGGGTTTGTCCATGTTCTGGAAGAACAACGCCACCTGGAACAACGGATGATGCGCCTGCGAACGCACCGGATCCAACACCTCGACCAAACGCTCGAACGGCAACTCCGCATGCGAAAACGCGCCCAGGTCGGTCTCTTTCACCTCTGCCAAGAGGTCGGCGAAGGACGCCGCCGAATCGACCCGGGTCCGCAAGGCGAGGGTGTTGACGAACATGCCGATCAAGTCATCGAGTTCACGCTCACCACGCCCGGCCACCGGCGTACCGACAACGATGTCGTCGGTCCCCGACAACCGCGCCAGCAACACCGCCAACGCCGCGTGCACCACCATGAACAACGACACACCGGACGCCTGCGCGAGTTCCACGAGCCGGGCATGGACCGTCGTGTCGAGTTCGAACGCGTACTGGCCGCCGTGCCCGGACGCCACCGTGGGACGCGGGCGATCCGCGGGCAGATCGAGCCGATCCGGAATCCCGGCCAGCGTCGAACTCCAGTACGCGACCTGGGCGGCGCTCACGGACTCGGGGTCGGACTCCTCGCCCAGCACGGCACGCTGCCACAGCGTGTAGTCGGCGTACTGCACCGGCAGCGGCTCCCAGCCGGGCGCGCCGCCGCCGCAGCGGGCCAGGTAGGCCGTCATCAAGTCACGCACCAGGGGCGCCATCGACGCGCCGTCGGCCGCGATGTGGTGGACCGCGATGGCGAGCACGTGGTCGGTGGGGGCCGCGCCGGCAGCGCCGGAATCCAACGCCAGCAACGCGATCCGCAGCGGCACCTCCGTCGCCACGTCGAATCCGGCGAAGGCGAACGCCGCGAGCCGGGCCTCGAGTTCGGCCGGCGCCACGGGTTTCGCGGCCAGGTCCGGGATGGCCTGCTCGGGCGGCAGGATCACCTGGTACCCGGTGCCGTCCTCGGACGGGTAGATGGTGCGCAGCGTCTCGTGCCGCTCGACCACATCGGCGACCGCGGCCTGCAGCGCCGCCACGTCGAGGGCGCCGGACAGCCGGATGGCGGCCGGGATGTTGTTGGCGGCCGACGCAGTGTCGAACTGGTTGAGGAACCACATCCGCTGCTGCGCGGGCGAGAGCGGGATCCGGTCCGGTCGCGGCATCGGCGTCAGCGGGACGCGCCCGCCCGCGTCGACCAGCGGTTCGATTCCGGCGGCCAGGCCGGCGACGGTCGGCGCCTCGAACACCAGCCGGGCGGGCACCCGGGTGCCGAGCGCCGCGCCCAGCCGGGCGGCGGCCTGGGTGGCGATCAGCGAGTTACCGCCCAGATCGAAGAAGTCGTCGTCGGCGCCGACCGGCGCGACGGGATGGAGCAGGTCGGTGAAGATTTCGGCGACCAGCGTCTCGAGGCGGCCCGACGGCGCGCGAAACTCCTTGGCCTGCAACACCGGTGCGGGCAGCGCGGCGCGGTCCAGCTTGCCGACCGGGGTCAGCGGGATCGCGTCGAGGACCATGATGGTCGTCGGCACCATATGCGCGGGCAGGCTGCGACCGGCCTGCTCCAGCAACTGTTCGACCTCGACCGCGCCGTCCACCGGATGCACATAGGAGACGAGAATCGTTGCGCCGCTGTCGAGCCGGTGACCGACCGTGACCGCGAAGTCGACGGTGTCGTGCGCGGACAGCACCGCGTCGATCTCCCCCAGCTCGATCCGGAACCCCCGGATCTTCACCTGAAAATCGTTGCGGCCCAGATACTCCAACTCACCGGACACGGTCCGGCGCACGAGATCGCCGGTGCGGTAGAGCCGGGAACCCTGCGGGTCGAACGGATTCGCCACGAATCGCGCCGCGGTGAGCGACGGCCTGCGGTGGTACCCGCGCGCCAATTGCGCACCGGTGATGTACAACTCGCCGACCGCGCCGTCGGGCACCGGCGTCAGCCGCTCGTCCAGGACGTATTCGGTGACGGCGCGGATAGGCGCGCCGATGGTGACGGTTTCCCCGGGGACCAGTGGCGAACTGATGTTCGTCATGATCGTGGTCTCGGTCGGCCCGTACCCGTTGTAGAACTCGCGGGTACCGTCCCCGATGGGAATCACCCAGCGCCGCACCAGATCCGGCGGGCAGGCCTCGCCACCGGCGACCACGACGCGCAGATCGTCCAAGCCCGCCGGATCCACCGAGGCCAACGCCGCCGGTGTGATGAAGGCGTGCGTCACCCGTTCCCGGCGCAGCAGTGCCGCGAGCTCGTCGCCCCCGTATACCGACGGCGCGGCCACCACCATCGTCGCCGCACCACCCACCGCCAACAACAACTCCAACACCGACGCATCAAAAGACGGCGACGCGAAATGCAAAGTCCGCGAATCATTACCGACCCGATAACGCTCACGCTGCTCATCACAAAAACTCGACAAACCAGCCTGAGTGACAACCACACCCTTCGGCTTGCCCGTCGAACCCGACGTATAGATCACA